>NZ_FSRS01000001.1:1610000-1930000 GCF_900142935.1 Rhodovulum sp. ES.010
AGGAGGCGGCCGAGGCGGCGATGCCGTCGATCCAGACGGTGACCGTGCCCTCGTGCCGCTTGATCGCATTGTGGATCGCGACCGCGTCGAAGACCGAGCCGCCGGGGCTGTTCAGCCGCAGATCAACCGGCGTGCCCTCGGGCAGCGCGCCCAGTTCGGCCAGAAAACCCTTCGCCGAGACCCCGTAGGCGCCGATCTCGTCATAAATCGCCACTTCCGCACCGGTCCCCCGGGCGCGGATCGCATACCAGCTTGCCATGTCGTCACTCCTGTTCGGTGTCCGGATCGGTCGCTGCCGCGCCGTCATCCGTGCCGTCGCCCGCGCCATCAGCGGGCTTGGGCCTTGTTGCCGGCGTCGCGCGAGCGCCCTGCGTTTCGCCGGGGCTCGTGCGGTAGCGCAGGCCGAGACCTTTCGCGCGCGCGGCGTCGGCGGCGTTCTCGCGGTCGACTTCCTCCACGTCGTAGCCGGTCGCCTCGACCACCTTGCGCCGCGAGGTGATGCCAGCCTCCATTGCCAGCACCTGCGCCTGGATGTCCTTCAGCGGATCGACCCAGTCCCAGCGCGGCGGGATCCACTGCACCGGCCGCGCCGCCGCAGGATCGGCATCGAGCGCGCCCAAGAGCACCGCGGTCTCCAGCCAGCGCTGCCATACCGCGCGACAGAGCTGGTGCACGATCACGCCATGCTGCAGCTGGCCGATGCGGCGACGGAACTCGACGAGTTCGGCCCTGAGGCTCGAGTAATTCGCCTGCCGGACATCGCCGGTGACGAGGTGATAGGGCAGCCCCAGCGAGGCCGAGACCGCCAGCAGCGTCCGATACTGGAACGCCTCGTAGCCGCCGCCGACATCCGCCGGAGACGAGAACTTCACGTCCTCGCCCGGCAGCAGCACCTGCATCGTGCCGGGTTCGAGGCTCGCGATGGCGGCCCCATCCAGATCCGCCTCCGCCTCGCCCATCATGGGCTCTTCCGGCGCCGTCTTGGTGATGAAGCCCGCGAACATCGCCGCGGTCTTCTTCCGGTCGAGCTCTGCGTCATCGTACTGGTCGAGCAGGAACAGCCGCACCATCGCTGGCGCGATATGCGGCAGCCCCCGGATCTGGCCCGCGTCGATAGGGCGATAGATGTGCAGCACATCCGCCGCCGGCACGCGCACGGTCTCCGGGATGACCGCCCCCTGATCGGTGCTGTCACCCGGATGGCGGCGGCGGAAGTGGTAGGCCACCCGCCGCCCGATCCCGTCGAACTCGATCCCGCAGCGGATTCGGTTGCCGTTCGCCGCCGTCTCGGTCTTCTCGAAGGGCAGCATCTCGGCCTGGAGAAGCTGCAGCTGCAGCGGGACCAGCAGTCCGTCCTCCGCACGCCGAGGTCGGAGCCGGACGAAGCATTCGCCCGCGACGAACATCTCGCGCGCAACCATGGCCTGCAGGCCGTAGAAGTCGGTCAGACCGTCGGCGTCGGCCTCGTCGGTCCAGGCGAGCCAGAGCCGCTGGACCCGGTCGCGCAGATCGGCGTCTCCGATCAGCGAGGACGGTTTGATCCCGTCCCCGACCAGGTTCGCGGCGAAGGCCTCGCAGGCGTTGGCGGCATAGCCGTTCGTCACCACCAGTTCTCGGGACCGCGCCAGCAGTCGGGGGCCGCCCGAGGCGACCAGCGCGTTGATGTTCTCGAGCGGCGGGTTCCACCCGCGCAGCCGCCGCTTGGCCATGGCGCCTTCGAGACGGGCGCGTACGGCAGCGGGGCCGCCGGTGGGCCGGCGACGAAAGCGGTCGAGGATGCCCATGGGTTCAGAGCCCCTTCGCCGTCGTCACGCGCACCTGTCGAACGATCCGACGCCCCTCGGCGGCCGCGATCTCGCGATCCAGCGCCTCGACGGCCCGGTCGATCTCGGCGACGCTGCGATAGTCCACGGTCTTGCCGTCATAGCTGACCCGCGCCACGCCCGAGGACCGCTGCGCGGTCAGCGCGTCGCGGCGGTTGCGAAGCTCGGCGGCCGTGGCCATGGATCACCTCATGTAGCTCGAGCGCACCGTGCGCCGGCGCGGCGTCGTTCGGGTTGGGGCGGCCGGCGCCGTCGCTGGGCCGGCCTCGGGCCCGTCCTGCTTCGCCACCCCGAGCTGCGCTTCCAGATCGGCCCACCGCGCCTCGGGCCAGCGATCTGCGCCCGCGATCCACGCCGCCGCGCGGGCATAGACCCGTGTGTCCAGCGCCTCGTTGCGCTCGCGCAGCTTCTGCCATTCGAGCCGGGCGAAGCCGCGTTTCGTGCGGACCGTCACCAGCTGCTCGGCCGTCAGCTGCTTCAGCCATTCCCCGTCTGCCCAGTCCGGCAGGTGGATCGTGCCGGGCGGGCACAGCGCGCCCACCGCCTGTTCCTCCCGCGTCGGCCGGTCCTGTCGCAGGAAGCGATAGGTCTCGGCCTTGAAGGTCGAGGTGGCGACGGTCCAGAGCCGGGCGCCGCGCCGGAGCCGCTTGCCCGCTACGGTCGCGTCAACATAGGTCGGCCCAGTCACCGGGCTCGTTCGTGTGAACCCCTCGACACCCTTCACCGGCGCCACCTGCGCGAACCCCACCTGGCGCGACCAGGCATAGACCGCGCTGGTCTCGAACCCTGAGTCGATCGCCAGCCGGGCCAGCGCCATCGGCTGACCCGACGCATGCGCCCATGTCCGCCCGAGCAGATCCGTCAGCTGCTGCCAGCACGCCGGATCGCCGGGGCCGCCCTCGAGCACAAGGTGGTCGACGAGCCAGCTTTCGAGCCCGCGGCCCCAGGCCCAGACGTCGACCTCGATCCGGTCCTTCTGCACGTCGGCGCCGGCGGTAAGGAACAGACCGCGCTCAGGCACCGTGCCCGGCGCCCATGCCTCGCGCCGGTCCGCCAGCCGCTGCCAGTCGGGCGCCTCCCCGGTCTCCATCCAGGTCTCGCCGAGGATGGTGTTCCGGAACGCCCGCATCGCCTCGTCGCTGCCCCGTGCCGCTTCATGCGCCCGCGCGATCCGCTGCCAGCTGAGCCAGCCCACCGGCGAGTAGAGCGCCGAGAGGTGATAGCCGACCGTCGCAGGATCGGCGGCCGTGGCAGTCGCCCGCCACTCGCCGCGCTCTAGCATTCGCGTCTTGTAGTGCTCGGCGATGGGTGTGTCGCAGCCCTCGCAGAGATACTCCGCCGCCTCCGGCCGCCCCTTCTCCCAGCGCAGCCGTTCGAACTTCAGCCACTGCATCGCGTCGCAATGCGGGCACGGCACGAAATACCGGCGCTGGTCGGATGCCTCGAACTCCCGCTCGATCCGCGACAGCCCCCGGATGGTCGGGGTCGAGACCAGGAAGACCTTGCGCCGGTGGGCGAAGGTCAGCGAGCGCGCTTCCGCCAGCGTGACCGGATCGCCTTCTTCGTCGGCCGAGGCCGGATAGGCGTCGACCTCGTCCAGGAAGATGTAGCGCGCCGGTGTCGAGCGCAGCCCGACTGCCGAGTTCGCGCCCGTCATGATCAGGATGC
Source organism: Rhodovulum sp. ES.010 (assembly GCF_900142935.1). Lineage (NCBI taxonomy): Bacteria > Pseudomonadati > Pseudomonadota > Alphaproteobacteria > Rhodobacterales > Paracoccaceae > Rhodovulum > Rhodovulum sp. ES.010. The sequence continues at coordinate 1,613,492 of NZ_FSRS01000001.1, forward strand.
CGCCCGCGAACTCCTTCGACAGCATCGTGTTGCCCGCGTCGCGGGATCGCGCCGGCTTCACCCTCTCCCGCAGATCGGGGCTTTCCTCGATCAGCGGATCGATCCGCTGCCGCGAGTTGCGCTTGGCCAGCTCCACCGTCGGCTGCACCGCCAGCATCGGCCCCGGCGCCTGGTGGATCACGAAGCCGATCCAGTTGTTGCCGGCCTCGGTCGCGCCGACCTGCGCGGCCTTCATGAACACGATCCGCTGCGTGGGATCGCCGGGCGACAGCCGGTCCATGATCTCGCGCATGTAGGGCGTGCGCGCGGTCCGGTACTGCCCCGGCTCGGCCGAGGCCCGCGAGGCGAGTTTTCGGTGGCGGTCGGCCCAGCTCGAGACGGTCAGGTCCGGGTCGGGGCGCAGCCCCCGCGACCAGGCGCGGATCAGCGCGGCGGCGCCGTCGAACCCGAAAAGATCGTCATCCAAGCCCGGGTCGGATCTCCGCGAGGCTGTCGAGCTGGGCGCGGACATGGGCCTCCAGAACCTTCTGCATCAGCGCCGCCTCCACCTCGAACCCGTCCCCCAGTGCCGCTGTGATCTCCGAGGCCATCAGCGCAGCCACCCGCGCCGGCCAGGTCACCCACGCGTCGCGCTCGTCGCGCGCGAGCCGGAACATCAGCGTCTCCGCCCGGGCGCGGTCGACCAGCTCCTCCTTCAGCTTCTGGAGCCGGATACGCCGCTCCTGCGCCTTCAGCACCTCGTTCGCGGTCTTGGCCTGCAGGAACGTTGTGCCGCCGCCGACGGCCGGGGCGGACAGCCCCTGTTCCCGCAGCGTGTCGCCGACGGCGGCGACGGCGGCCTCGGGCACGGGTTTCAGCTTGGGCGCCGGCGCCTTTCTGGTCTTCGACGGGTCCGTCGTCTCGGCCCGCCGCTTGTCGGAGGCTGCAGCGTCGATACTGCCGTCCTCGTGCAGGACGAGCCGACCGGCGGCCTTCGCTTTCTGAATCGCGCCCCGCGACAGCCCGACACGGGCGGCGTACTGGCGCTCGCTCAGACCCTCCATGCCGCGCTCCGATTATCATTCAAAATCATGGGCTTATTGAGTTGATAAGCCTCCGCGTCAGAGCGAACCTGGATCCACAAGGACGATGCAACTCAGCACACGGAGCCACCTGATGCCGACCCGCCTGAACCCGATCACCACCCCGCGCCACGAACTCCGCGCCGAGAAGGCCCGGCGCAATCGCGAAGCCGCGCTGAACGCGTTCATCGGCAAGAAAGCCGAGATCGACGAGATGCTCGCCCGCCTGCAGGCGCTCAGCGACGACCACTTCAACGCTCACCCCGACGAAGTGAACTGGGGCCATGTCGGCACCCTCGAACACTACGCGAGCCTCCTGAAGCGCATCACCGACAGCGCCTTCGGCGAGGGCGAGCACGCCCGCTGATCTCCGGCACTGCCGGAACTCCCGCCGCGCCCTGCGCGGCTCGGGGTCGTAGGAGGGTCGCGACGGTCGCGGCCCCGAACACGGAGACCCCAGATGACCAAGCTTTCCGATACCCAGCTCGTGATCCTCAGCGCCGCCGCGCAGCGTGAGGACCGCAACGTCCTGCCGCTGCCCGGTTCGCTCCGCGGCGGCGCCGCCGCCAAGGTGGTCGGCGCGCTCCTTTCCCGCGGATTGATCGCCGAGACCGCGACCGACATCCAGACCAAGGCCGACGCCGCTCTCAACCGGATCTGGCGCAACGACGAGGACGGCCGCGCCATTCTCCTGCACATCACCGATGCGGGGCTCTCCGCCATTGGCGTCGAGCCGCAGAGCGGCGACAGCGCGCTCACCGGCGCCGACGAGGCGCCGAGTGCGGAGACCCCGCAGGACGTCCCCGCCGGGGACGACCGCTCGCCCAAGGCGCGCACACCGCGCACGGGCACGAAGCAGGCGAAGCTGATCGAGATGCTCCGCGCCGATGGTGGCGCGACCATCGACGAGATCGTCGCCGCCACGGGATGGCAGCCGCACACGGTCCGAGGCGCCTTCGCCGGCGCGCTCAAGAAGAAACTCGGGCTCGAAGTCACCTCGGAGAAGGTCGAGGGCCGCGGTCGGGTCTACAGCCTTCCCGCAGACTGAAGCTGAAGAGCTACCGACCTTCACAATCCATCCTGCCCGCCGCCCAACCCTGCATTGCTCCCGGAAATCACTGGAGCAATGCAGCACGAAACGGGCGGCGGGACGTTGTCGTTCGGTGGCCGGGTGCCTAGCCTGCATCGCGAGATCGGCGGAAAAGGAACTGTTCTAGTGAAAACTGCAAAAGCCGGAGCGCTCGAAATCTCCTACGAAGAGAGCGGGCCGGAAGACGGCAAACCCGTTATCATGCTCCACGGTTTTCCCTACGACGCCCGTGCGTTCGATGCGGTATCCACGAGACTGTCCGCCCGTGGGTTCAGGTGCATCGTCCCTTATCTCCGGGGCTTCGGTGCCACGCGATTTCTCTCCTCGGCTACAATCCGGTCAGGTCAGCAGGCTGCTCTGGGTGCTGACCTGATCGCGTTGATGGACGCCTTGCATCTTGATCGCGCGTTTCTCGGCGGTTTCGATTGGGGCGGTCGGGCTGCATGCATCGTCGCTGCACTCTGGCCAGAACGGGTTCTCGGTCTCGTAAGCTGCGGGCAGGGCTACAACATTCAGGACATCGCCAACGCCCAGCGGCCCGCACCGCCCATAGAAGAAGCCCGGTACTGGTACATGTTCTACTTCAACATGGAGCGAGGCCGCGCTGGTCTGGCGAAAAACCGAGACGATTTGTGCCGCCACATCTGGTCTCTCTGGTCGCCGAGCTGGGCCTTCGATGAAGACACCTTCGCGCGCACGGCCATGTCCTTCGAGAACCCCGATTTCGTCGAGATTGTCATCCACTCCTATCGCCACCGTTTCGGTGAAACCCCCGGCGACCCCGCGTTTGACCATATCGAGCGAGCGCTGGCCAAGCAGCCGGACATCGGTGTACCGGCCATTGTGCTGCAAGGCGCAGACGATGGAGTCGACCCGCCTGCTTCCGATGACGCTGACGCCGTTCGTTTCACGAGCTTCTACGAACGACGGATCGTGGAGGCGGCGGGACACAATCCGCCTCAGGAGGCTCCCGATACCTTTGCCAAGGCCATCCTCGACCTCGCTTGAACGTCGCGACTAGCGCCGACGGGTGGAGTGCCGCTGCCACGGCGGTCGAGGACGTCGGTCCATCAACTACGGCATTCCTGGATCCGACGCCAGCGATGCAAGTGCTTTGCCGATCGAGCCCGCATGCCGTCAGTGTGCGACAGCGGGTGCTCTGAAACTGCGGGCCGCGAAGCAACCCGGCTTGGCATTGTGGATGTCGACGAATTCGACCTCTGCCTTTTCAAACAGCCGCTCGAGGTTGATCTTGAGCTCGCTCCCGTCGACCACATCAGCCCCTATCATGAAGCCGCTTGCATCAAACGCGCGAAGCGAAAGAAGCCGCCGAGAAAGCACATCCGGAACCTCGCCGGGCACGGGCTCAGCTTTTATTGCCCCCTCCCTGACGAAGATCGCGTGGGAGGCCGCATAAGGTGACGACGCCTCGAGGTGCCGATAGTTCAAAAGGATGAGTGTTTCGCCGGGTTCTGCGTCCTCGAGGCTCACACGACACGGATAGCCGGGGCTGGATGCCGCCACGACACGCACTGCAGCTCGAGATTTCAGCTCCTCGTCTGTCATTCCGAATAGCTCTTCGAACTGACCATAGTCCAAGGCTTCGATCTGAAACGTCATTTTTCGCCCTCTCGTTTCCGGTAAAGGCGAAGCTAGACGGCAGCGCGGGGTGTATCGACCCGATTCATGCTCTTTCGGACCTGGCTGTCAGATCCATCTCCAGATCAAACACCGGTCCAGCGCACCCGGATCGCCTCGAACAGCCGCCGCAGGGCGAAGGACCGCGCGATGCTCACCACCGTGAACACGGCGCCCATCTTCAGGTTCTGCGCGAGCGTCGTGTGCAGCCCGAAGATCGGAAAGATCAGGATTTGCGTCACGACGGCGACGCCGTAACCCACCGCCACGTTGGCGATGGCCTCGACCAGCGACATGGCCCGGCTCTGCTTCATCGCGCCCCTTTATCCATCGGCCAGCAGTTGAGCTGCGAGAGTTCGGAGCGCATGCGCCGCGACCAGCGGGACCACGCCGTTGCCACAGAGCCGAAGCCGGTCCACCCGGTGGGCCAGCCCATCAGCGCCTCGACGAACTGCGGGTTCAAGGTTCGGGGCGTGTCGCAGGAACGCCCGCCAGCCGTCGGCGTCACCAGGACCTGGCGGCCAAGCAACCCGTTCACCGGCGTGTTCGCGAGGCTCGTCGCCCCGTCCTTGTGATCCCGCGCCGTCGGCGTCATCCACATCCGCGTCGCATCGCAGAGCGTCGTCCCGTCGTTGCGCGGGCGCGCCGTCTCGCTGCGATTGCTCGTCCGGTTCCGCGTCCCCTTGCTGTCGCCCGCCAGCGGCGTCGGCCAGTGCCGCATCATCTCCGTCCGGTTCCCTCCGCTCGAGCGCGTCCCCGAGCAGGCGCGCGGGGTCGGCCAGGTGGTCGCGCTCGCGGTGAGCGAGGATGAAGAGCCGCTCGCGCTTGTGGGGCGCACCGACTTCCGCCGCCGTGAAGAGGCCCGCCGCAAGGCGGTAGCCCATGCCGACCAGTCCTCCGGCGACTTCGGGGAAACCGAGGCGGAGATGATGGGCGACGTTCTCGAGGAACACGAAGGGCGGTTCGGCCTCGCCAATGATCCTCGCGACATGCGGCCAGAGGTGGCGCGGGTCGTCCGCGCCGCGGCGCTTGCCTGCAACGGAGAACGGCTGGCACGGATAGCCCGCAGTGACGATGTCCACCGCGCCGCGCCACGGGCGGCCGTCGAAGGTGGCAACGTCGTCCCAGACAGGCGCCGGGTCCAGGGCCGCGTCTTCCATCCGCGCCACGAGGATGGCCGCGGCGTAGGCGTCCCGCTCGACATGACCCACAGTGCGATGTCCGGGACATGCGAGGTGTAGCCCGAGGTCGAGCCCGCCGGCGCCGGAGCAGAGCGAGAGGCCGAAGAGGCACACGTCGCCAGCTCCGGCAGACAGGCCGGAGGAAGGTAGAGCCACGCCATCCACGTCGTCAGGCCGCTGGGGCCCCCTCGGCCGCGGCCGGGGTCTCGCCCAGCCGCTCGGCCTTCACCTCGGCGAAGGTCCGGCCGTCGCCGTCGAGGATCGCCTCGCTGCCGGTCTCGGCCTGCCACCGCTCGATGGCGACATCGACATAGGCCGGGCTGATCTCCATCGCGAAGACGCGGCGGCCGTTGGCTTCGCCGGCCATGATCTGCGAGCCCGAGCCCGAGAACGGCTCGTAGCACAGCCCGCCGCGGGCGACGTGCTGGCGCATCGGGATCCCGAAGGCGTCCAGCGGTTTCGGGGTCGGGTGATCCGGGCGCTCGTCCTTCGCGAAGGACGGCATTTCCCAGGTCGAGGGCAGCGTCTGCTCGGCGACCTTCGGCGGCCGGTTCGGGCGCCGCCAGCCCATGAAACAGGGCTCGTGCTTCCAGAGATAGTGCGAGCGGGTCAGGACGCCGCGGTCCTTCACCCAGATGATCTGCTGATGGACGAAGGCCCCAGCCTTCTCCCAGCAGGCTTCCAGCATCGCCTGGCGGCGCGAGGCGTGCCAGCAGTACCAGGCGGCATCCTCAGTGATGGCTTCCGCGACGGCCGCGTCAATGAAGCCGTCGTAGAGATCGGCGCCTTGGGAGCTGTCGTCCCAGGTGACGCCGTAGCTCTGGCTCCAATCCTTGTTCCGGGTCGGGTGGTTCGAGCCGTCGTAGTCTACCAGATACGGCGGGTCGGTGGCGAAAAGGATCGCCCGCTCGCCATTCATCAGGCGGCGGACGTCGTCGTGACTGGTCGAGTCCCCGCAGAGCAGCCGGTGATCGCCGAGGATCCATAGGTCGCCCGTCCGCGAGGCCGGATTGCGCGGCGGTTCGGGGATGGTCACCGGAGGCACCGAGCCCCCGGCGCCACCTTCTTCTTCACCTTCACCGTCCGGATCGAAAGCCAGCAGCTTGTCGAGTTCGCTGTCCGAGAACCCGACCAGCGACAGGTCATAGTCGTCCGCGAGCAGGTCCTGCAGTTCCGCCGAGAGCAGCGCCTCGTCCCAGCTGCCGAGTTCGGTCAGCTTGTTGTCCGCGATGCGATACGCCCGGCGCTGCGCCTCGGTCAGATGCCCCAGCACGATCACCGGCGCCTCGGTCAGCCCGAGTTGCGTCGCGGCCAGGACCCGCCCGTGGCCGGCGATCAGCTCTCCGTCCTCGCCGACGAGGCACGGCACGGTCCAGCCGAACTCGGCCATGCTGGCGGCGATCTTCGCGACCTGGTCGGCCCCGTGCACCTTCGCGTTCTTCGCGTAGGGCTGCAGGCGCGCAAGCGGCCAGGTCTCGATTCGCTCGGGGGCGAAGGCGAGGGTCATGAAGGTTCCTGTCGATGGTCGATCGGCATCCGCCGGGTGGACTCCGGCACGGCGGGGTCCACCAGCTTCCGGCTGGTTTCCGGTATCCGCGGGTATCCACCCCGCGCGGCCCGTCAGATGTTTGATTTCACGAGGGTTTCGTGACGTCGCAGTTGGACGCTGGACTCCGGTGGCTTCCCAAAAATCCGGCCCTGTCGCTGGCGAAATGCCGAGCCAAGCCCGCCAGCATACGTTTCGGCCCAGAAAGGAACCGAAAAACAATGGCTTGGCTGCCTGGACTCCGGCTGGACCCCGGAAGCCAGCCCCGGTGTCCACCTCGGGATCAGCGTCGGTTCGCCTGAGCGCACAACCCCGAGTATATCGCCATGGATAGCGTCAGCGGGGCGATCCGTCTCGCCGTCCGGTGTCTCGCCGAAAATTGTCTCACGAGCCCGTCGAGCCTTGACACACTCAGTGCGCCGCCTGCGCCACCACGAACTCCATCGACCGCTTCCTCGGCACCTGCTTCCCGTTCAGTCGCCAGACGATGACCGCGATCCCGTACTGCCAGCGCCGGTTTGCGGTGGCACGGCTGATGCCCAACTCCCAGCAGATCGGCTTCCACGGCTTGCGGTTCGCCCGGAGCCAGAGCAGGCGGCCATCCGCGGGATCGAGCCAGCGCAGCCAGAGCAGCGCATCCTCGGCCTGCGTGATGTCGCGCGGCCCGGGCTTGGGCCGGCGCATCCGAGGCTCCTGGCCGACCTGGTCGGCGAAGCTGTGGAAGTACTCGGGCCAGGCGTTGAAGTAGCCCTGCGGCTTCACCTCGGGCAGCGAGCGGAACACGTCGGCCGCGCTCTCGAGCCGGTCCTCGACCATGGTGGGTGTCCACTCAGCCATTAGCGGCCTCCCGGTCGTCCGCCCGAGGCCCATACAGCTTCTCGCCCAGCTGACGCACCAGCTCGCGCTCCGGCCAGGTCAGCCGGTCGTCGTCGACGGAGACGGCGAGTAGACCCTCGTCATGCCAGCCATCGCGCTTCACCTGGTCCGGATCCCGGCGCGTGCCGCCGTAGCCTTTCGGATACCACCTCATCCCAGGCCCCCGTTCGTCTCGATCGCCCAGTGCAGGATGGCGATCGCGTCGGCCTCGTTGTCGTCGGCTGGTGAAAACCCGCGGGCTTTCGCGGCGGCGATCATCGCCTCCTTCGGCGCGTTGCCCTTGCCGGTGGCGTGGCGCTTGATCGTGCCGACCGGAACGCCCTCGTAGGGAACGCCCCGCAGTTCAGCCCACGATGCGAGCGTGGCCATCAGCCCGCCGTAGATGTGGGCCGCGTCGGTCCCGGCGTGGCGCCGGACCTCTTCGAACCAGATCGCGGCGACGGGGCCGGACAGCCGATCGAGTTCGGTCAGCCAGTTCGTGAAACGGAGGTATCGCATGCCGCCGCCATCGAAGCGGCCGGGCCGAAAGCTGACCGTGCCGCTGGTGGTCAGTCCGCCATGACTGCGGAGTGCCCAGCCAGTCGTGGTCCCGAGGTCGAGGGCGAGGATGCAGGACCGGTTGATCGCGCCCGGTTCGGGGCGGACGTCCTGCGCGGGGATCGGTGTGTTCATCGTGAAGGCTCACAAGCTGTGGGCCTTCGGCTTCGGTCACCGCAAGATGTAGCATCCGGTGGACGGGCGCCAAAGCGAAAACGACCGTGGACGAGGCGACAGCCTATGATCGACGTTCGACCCGCCCCGGTCCCAACCTCCGACCGCGTGGTCCCAACCTTCGAGGGGGTTGGGACAGCCCTTTATCGTTCAAATCCAATGGCTTGACCAGATGTGGTCCCAACCTCAGTGTCCCCAACGGGGGGCCTTCTCTTTTCGTATAGAAAAACATGTTCCCGACCTTTTCCGTTCTCCCACATGAATGTGTAGCAAAAGGTTGGGACCACAGGGTGAGGTTGGGGACACCGTTGTTTTTGAACGGCTTTTCGTGTCCCCAACCCCCTCGGGAGGTTGGGACAGGGTTGGGACCACCGGGGAGGTTGGGACTAAACGAGACTGAACTGGACCTATGGCTTCGCTATCGGAGCAGCAGTTGCGAGACTGGTGGCTCACAGGACGCGCACGATGCAGGCAGAGAGTCTTCCGCCCTTCCCAGGGCTTTGATGCTCCACGATCACCACATCAATGTTCCCATTTGAGGATCACTGCTTGACACCTGCTTCGGGAGCGTTTATCTTGCACCCATGAGAATCGTCTCGCGTAAAGCGCTCACCGCGTTTGGTAAGAGATTCCCCGACGCAAGGGGGCAGCTCGACGCTTGGTTTCACGAGGTGAAGCGAGCGGACTGGAGTGATTTTCATGATGTGAAGGAGAAGTATGGGAGCGCGAGCCCCCTCAAGGGTGGCCGAGCCGTGTTCAACATCTGTGGAAACAAGTACCGCATCGTAGTGATGATCAATTTCACCGTGAAGGTTGTGTTGATCCGCTTTGTTGGAACCCATGCTGAATACGACAAGATCAATGTGGAGGACATATGATGGGGGCCCAAATTCGTCCGATCCGGAACGATGGCGACCATGAAGCGGCCCTCGCGCGTATCGCCGAGCTGATGGAGCTTATCCCGCTAAGCGACGCGCCCGGGGCGCTGGAGGACGAGCTGGAAGTGCTCTCACTGCTCGTTGAGCGGTATGAGGATGCGCATGACCCCATCGCCCGTCCAGACCCGCTGGAGGCGATCCGCTTCCGTATGGAGCAGCAGGGGCTAACCCAACGGGATCTGGCGCCGTTCCTCGGCAGTCGGGGCAAAGTGTCAGAGGTTCTTTCTGGCAAACGTCCGCTGACTCTCCGCATGATACGAGCGCTGCACGAAAATCTGGGCATTCCGGCGGAGGTGCTGATCCACGAGCCCGGCGCGGCTCTGCCCCGCGGCGGGGAGGATATCGAGTGGGACAAGTTCCCGCTGCTGGATATGGCAAAGGCCGGATGGATCGAGCAGTCTGCCGATCTGAAGGATCGCGCTGAAGAGATCATGCGCTCGCTGATCGACCGCGCGGGCGGCTTCGGTGCCGCACCTGCGCTTTACCGGAAGTCTACTGCGGGCCGCAGGAACGCCAAGATGAAGCCATACGCCCTACAGGCTTGGTGCCTGCAGGTCTTGGCCGAGGCCCGGGAAGTCACGGTGAAGGCAGTTGCCAAACCTCGCGAGGTGACGCCAAGCTTTTTGCGCGACGTTGCAAAGCTGAGTGCTTTTGCAGAAGGGCCGCGTCTTGCACAGGAGCACCTGCGGCGGCACGGAATCGTCCTTGTCACGGTACAGCACCTGCCGAACACCTATCTCGACGGAGCGGCGCTCTGCACCAGAGAAGGGGTCCCGGTGGTCGGCATGACCCTGCGCTATGACCGGACCGACAATTTCTGGTTCTGCCTATTGCATGAGCTGGCTCATATTGGCCTGCACATGGACGGGGAGGACCGGGTGACCTTCGTCGACGATCTGAGCCTGCGCCGCAAGGATCACGACGATGACGACGTGAAAGAGCGGGAGGCGGATGATATGGCCCAAGAGGCGTTAATACCGACCGAGATCTGGCAGGCGCACCCGCTGCCGGAACATCCGCTCGCCTCCGACGTGGAGAAGATTGCGCGGGAGGCGGGGGTCGACGAGTCGATCGTCGCTGGCCGTATACGCTTCGAAAAGCAGAACTACCGACTGCTGTCCCAGTTCATTGGACAGGGAGAGGTGCGCAAGCACTTCGAGGGGATGGCGGCATGACCGAGTTCGAGAAGCGGGACCGTTGGCGCGATCCCGCTTCTCTCAACAGTTCCCAACCGGGTTTAGCGAGCCCGCAAGGGAAAGCTCCGTCTCCGGAGCCCTCTGTGGTGGTACACGAGAGGTAAGCTCTTCCGGAGGCGATGGCAAATGAACAAACCGTCGCTATCGAAAGGGCCGAAATGGCTTCAATCAAAAACCTGACCGCGCAGGATCTCGCGGACATCAAAGCGCGCCTCGCCCAAGGAGAGCACCAGCACCGTATCGCGGCACGGTACGATCTCAACCAGGGCCGGATCAGCGAGATCGCGACCGGCAAGCGGTTCGCCACGCCCGCCCAGCCCCTCTTGTTCGAGGAGGGCCTTCCCAATGGCTGATCGTGTCCAAAGCGGAGCTCTCATCCGTCTCAAGCGGGTGCGGAATGTCGAGCGGCACCTCGGCGGCGTTGCCGAGGGGGCGGAGTTCCGCCTGCTCGTCCGCATCGCGCCCGAGGATGCCACTCGCTTGGCAAGGGCTGGGTTCGACGAGACATTGCTCCAGGACGGCGATGCTGTTCTCCCTGCCGCGATCGGTCCCGCAACCCGGTTGAATGCCGAAGGTCGGTGGCAGGTGCGGCGCGATCTGCCGAAGGAGTCCCGCTATATTACAACTGTGATGTGGCGGCGCATGCAGTGGGCTGGTCGCGATCGCGAGGAGCATGAAAGCGCCGTCGATATCCATCGTATGTGCTACCCACGTGAGCTCGTGCCGCCCACCGGATTTGAGCTTTCTTGGCGGACGCAGGACGGTCAAGCTTTCGTCCTGTCGCCAAAATTTCAGCGCAAACCAGCCGCGCTGGATGATATCAGGATAGCCATGAACGTGGTCTTGGAACTCTTCGGCCGTTTCGAGCTGATCGATGCGGGTTTCGAGTGGATCCCGCCTGCTCCAATGCGGCGAGTGAACTGGAGGATGCTACCGGCAGGGGCGCATCCTTGGCCAAGGCTCGAAGAACATCTCGCCGATGCGCTCCGGCGCACACCGGATCGGGTCAGCGCTGTGATCATGGACCGCCAGAAGGAAATCGTGAGCCAAGGCCCGGACTTGATGTATGTCGGTGTTGGCGGATTTTCCGACTATATCGCGTACGAGTTACGGAACTGCGGTGTCGTGGTTCTCGAAAGTATCCGACGTGGCAATGCTCTTTATGTATTCGGTGATGACTGGAGGACGGTCTCGTCCATGACCAAGGCTGAAGTCTTGGCCGGCAATCTGCACCTGGAGCGGATCATCCATTCGGAGGGCTGGAAGGCGCGGCTCAACAAGGCTCTCAGGATCCGGAGGGCTGCATGAGAAACCTGTGGAGCGAGCTGTTGCCCGCTCCACAGCTCACGTCTTGCTTGTTTGCAAGCGCCCTCACGATAAGGCGAAAGCACATGCCTTGGCGGCGCAAGAAACAAGGGCCACGCGTTATTCCTTCGCAGCCTCCCGAGTGATCTAGCGCTGATCACGCCGATACCGCCACTCCCGCGGCGCCTCGCGCCCGCCCTCGTCGCGGCGGCGGTACCGCTCCCAACCGTTCGCCTTGAGGTAGGCTGAGACGCGCATCTGGTCGCCGCGGGTCCAGCGAGCGGGCTCGAGCCCGATGGCTTCCTCGAGGATCTCGCCGACCGACACATCCCTCAGCGGCTCCGGGCGCGGCACGCTCTCGGTGCGGGAATTGCCGTAGTCGGGGAAGCCGTCCGAGACGGTGCGCATCTCGTGCGTCAGCCAGTGCTCGATCAGATCGTCCCAAGCGTCGGACTGGTAGCGGCGGTCCTGTTCCTCGCGGGCCTCCTCCAGCAGCGCAGGGTCGTCGATCCACCAGATCGCGCCGGCGCGGAAGCGGTGGACGGCCTCGGCCCAGAGCTGGTCCCGGTCGCGGGCGAGCGCCGCGATGTCGATGGCGCCGCAGCGCAATGGCCAGAAACGACGGTTGCCGGTCTCGTCGCGCAGGTAGGTGTCGGGGTTCACGGTGCCCGCGAACACGCACTGGCGCGGCACCTCGACGGTGTAGCGGCCGTAGGGCGGGCGGAAGCGGTCGGTGGTGCGGGTCAGGAACGCCTTGATGCGCGAGACCTCGGCGCGGCCGATGGCGTCGAGTTCGGCGATTTCCACGATCCAGACACCCTGCATGTGCAGCGCCGCGTCCTTCGACCCGAGCTCGGGCAGTTCGTCGGTGAACCATTCCTCGCTGGCCAGCACCTTGATCGCGGTGGATTTGCGCGCGCCCTGCGGCCCCTCGAGGATCAGCATGTGGTCGGCCTTCACGCCGGGGCGATAGATGCGGGCGACGGCCGAGATCAGCCAGAGCGCTCCGATGGTGTGATGGAACGCTGTGGGCTCGGCGCCGAGATATGCGCTGGTCCAGGTCTCGATCCGGGGCGTGCCGTCCCATTTCAGGGTGTCGAGCCAGTCGCGGACGGGGTGGATGCGCAGCTCGCGGGCGACGGCGCCGACGGCGCGGCTCACGACCACCGGCGCCACGTTGATGCCGCGCAGCTGCAGCCATTCGGCGGCGCGGATGTCGTCGGCGTCCTCCCAGGAGCGCGGGAGGAACGCGGCGGCGCAATCCCACGGCAGCGGCTGGCGCACCACGATCTCCTGCCCGAACTCGTCGAAAGCGAGAACGCCGGCGAAGGCCGGATCGGAAGTCAGCGCCACGATGACGTTGGCCTCGTTGCGCTCGGGCGCGCCGGCGAGGTCGAGCCGAAGGCGCCTGAACCACGCGGGTTTCGGGATCGGCGCGTGCGGGTCGCCGGTTGCGTTCACGCGGCGGCGAAGCTCGGCCAGCTGTTGGGTCAGGACCGACATGCCGATGCCTGTCGCGGACTTGATCCGAGCGATGACCTGTCGTTCGGGCAGCGGATCGAGCTTTGCAAGCGCGATGCGCCCGAGCAGCGTGGACAGCGCTTCGAACTCGGGCGGGTTGGTCAACGCCTCGGCCGCGGCGGTCAGGGTCGCGGGATCGTAGGCGGAGGCGACGATGGGCGTGGCCGTGTCGGGCTCGACAGGGTCGCCGTCCTGCGAATTCGCCGTGGTGTCTGCCGGTCGCGCGTAATCCTCGGCGCGAGCGCCGCGCCGCAGGTCGTCGTTGAAGTCGTCGCCGTGGAGCGGCGCGACGATCTCGTTCGGGATGTCCGCGCGGTTCAGGCGGTCCGAGAGCGTCGCGGCCGCCTGGCGGCCGGCGTCTCCGGCATCGGCATAGATGGTGACGCGCCGGGTGCCCTCGGGCCACTGGAACCGCGCCAGACCGTCGGCCGACAGCGCCGCCCAGACCGGTGTGCCGAAGAGCGCGTGGGCCGCGAGCGCCGTCTCGATGCCCTCGGCGATGCCGATGTGTCCGTCCTCGGGCATCGGGAACAGGCGGACCACGGCATCCTTCACGCTGCCGAGCATCTTCTTGCCCGGGGGCGCCTTCGCGCTGCCGTCGTCGAGCAGGAAGGTGCGGTGGATGCCCGGCGCGCGCGCTCCGTCCGGCAGCCACAGGATCGCGATGAGGCCGGGCCAGCCACGGCAGCTGTCGAAGTCCGGAAGATCGGGGTGGAACAGCAGGTCTGGCGATCCAGGATCCGACAGCCCGCGGGCGCGCAGATAGGTCTCGCCCAGCGTGCCGGCGAGCGGCACGGCCCCGTCGACCAGCCGCGCGATCTCGGCCGAGTGGTCGGGACGTGCGCGCATAGGCGACGCCGGCAATGTCCGCGGCGCGGGATGGTCCATCCCCGCAAGCCGCGCCGCCTCGTCGAAGAGTGCGCCGTCGCAGAGGCCGGTCGCCTGCGCGATCAGGTCAATGGGACCGGCCCGCTCCCCGGTGGCGTAGTCGAAGCCCCAACCGGCATAGGGCCCGTCGAGATGTATGGTGCAGGAGCCCTCCTTGCGCGGCGGACGCCCTGAGAGGTCTGCGCAGCGCAAGGATCGACGGTCCCGCGCAAGCCGGGCCTCGGGGAAGAGCCCCGGCAGCCAGTCGGCCGCGGTGCATGCCAGCCGCTCCTTCACAGCCGCGAGGTCGTGCCGGGTCTTCGGGACCGCGATGTCGTTGAGGTCGATCATCGCACCCCTCAGGCCAGCAGGACGAGCCCGCGCTCGGCCCGGGTAATCGCGGTGTAGAGCCAGCGGCGCCGGTCGATCTCGCTGCGGCCCAGCCCGTCGTCCCAGACGATCACGTTCTCCCACTGCGAGCCCTGCGCCTTGTGCGCGGTGATCGCCCAGCCGAAGGTCGCCTCGGTCAGCAGGCGCTTCTCCTTGTAGTCGCGGTCATGGCGCTTGTCGTCGTAGGCGACATGGTCCTCGAAATGGCCCTTGTAGATGCGCAGCCGGCCCGGACGCCCGTCCTCATAGGGCTCGCCGATGTGGCGCCCGTCCTCGTCATGGACGACGGCGGAGAAGTAGAGGCTGCCCTCGTCGACGATGTCCTTGAGCGTCACGAACATCCCGTTGATCAGCCCCAGATCGTTCTGGTTCTTCAGGCAGATGACCTTCTCGGCCGGTCCCGTGGGCAGCCAGGAGCCGCCGAGCCCAGCGGCCGCGCGCATGGCGTTGTTGATCTGCAGCCGCGTGGCGTTCAGCCCGCAGATCAGCTGGCCGCCGCGGAGTGCTTGCTCGGGTGTGATGTCGCCCTTGCGGAGCTTGGCGACATGGTCGTCGTAGACGCCGAAGCCGATCGGCCGGCCCTCGCGCGCCATGGTGGCGAGGCGGATGATCGCGCTCTCTGCCGCTTGGCGGTGGATCTCGGTCAGCATCACGTCCGGCTCGTCGCGGGTGAAGGCGCCTTCGCCCCGGATCGGCGGCAGCTGGCCGGGATCGCCGAGCACGAGGATCGGCTTGCCGAAGCTCATCAGGTCGCGCGCCATCTCCTCGCCGACCATCGACACCTCGTCGAGCACGATGAGCCGGGCGTCCGCGGCGTCGCTCTGTGGGTTCAGCGCAAAGCGTGGGTGCTTCATCGCAGAAAGCCCCTGGCGCATCGCCTCGATCGCGGCATCGGCCGTGGTGCGCGCGAACCCGGTCAGCCGGCGAGCGTCGCGTTCGGCGACCGCGATCTTGCGGGCAGCCTCCTCGATTTCCTCCTCGGTCGACTCGATCACCGAGTAGATCAGGCTGTGAATGGTGCGCGCGGGCGTGCCCTTGCGGGTCAGCACCAGCGCGGCCTTGCCGGTGAAGGTGGCGGTGACGACGCCGGGCACGCAGCGGCCGTCCTTCGCGCTGCGGTGGGGCGAGAGGCCGAGTTCGTCGAGCGCGAACTTCAGCACGGTGGTCTTGCCGGACCCGGCATAACCGAACAGGCGGAATACCTGCTGCTGCTCGGTTCGGGTCTCGAACCACTCCTTGATCTCGCGGATCGCGGCGGCCTGCGTGGCGGATGGGGTGAACTCGGTCATGGCTGGGGCATCTCCACTGCGTAATCCTTGACGATCCCGCCGCGGGTCGGATCGCCCACCTCGCACGGACGGACGAAGACCCGGCGACCGTCGGCGAGCTGCCGCCAGTGACCGCGGCGAATGTGCCAGCGCGGGCTCGCGTGACTGCCGCCCTGCGGCGGCGTCGCGGCGCGCAGGCGGGCCGGATCGATTGCGACCTGGCGCCAGACCCAACCGCGCACGCCCTCGCGGGCCAGACGGGACCGTTTCGCGGAGGACACCTTGCGGTCGCGGATTTCAGGTGCGGCGCCGAGGATGGTCAGCGCGCGCCAGACGATGCCGGCGGCAACTTCGCCGTGACCTCGGACCGTCTCGTCACTCCGCTCGGCCGGGTTGCCCTCGATCTCCGCCTTGCCGTCCGGATGCATCCAGATCCGCACCAGGCAATCCGTCCAGCCGCGCGGCGCCCGCTTGCGCATGAGGAACGTGGCCTCGACGATGTCGCCGTCGGCGCGAGCGCAGACGATCAGGCCCGAGGGGGCCGCGCGCTGCTCGCGCACCTCGAAGATCACGGAGGGATGCGGCAGCCGAAGCGGACCAGTAAAGACCCGGGTCATCGCGCGGTCGACGATATCCCCATCGAAGGCGGCCTGATCGTCGAAGAAATAGATCGGCGCGAACTCCGCCGCTGCGAGCAGGTCGGAGCACCAGAACCGCTCGCGATGCGCGCGCACGATCCGCTTGAGCTCGTAGGCGTCGGGGATCATGGCCGCTCACTCCAGCACCGACCCGCCCAAGCACAGGGCGCGTGCCACTTGCCGGCCGCCATGCCGCCGCGGCAGAGGACTGCGGTGGGCTCGGCCGCGGCGCGCGGCAGCCATTCCCCGGCCTCGGAGGCTCGCACCACTGCGACGGCGCGATCCGACATTTCCTGCGCGAGATGCGCGTCGAACGGCACAAGCTCGGCGTGAAGCTCCATCGTGTCGCGGTTCAGCGCGGTGAAGAGCGCCGGGGCCGGCAGCTCCATGTAGGCCTGATAGAGTGCGATCTGCGCCGCATAGACCGGCCGCGCGAGGCTGACGCCGCGCTTTACGACGTCCTTCCAGCTGGCCGGGCCGAGCGCCTTGTTCTCCCAGAGCGCGGGATAGTCCATCGCGACCGGGCCGGAGACGAAACAGCCGTCGATATGGCCCTTGAAGCGCCCGCCGAGGGCTTCGAACCCGAACTGGCGGCCGTCCGGGCGTTCGGTCCGCAGATCGAACCCGGCGATCCGGAACCAGCCGGCGACGATGTCCTCGGCCCGGTGGCCCGCCTCGAAGATGCGCAGCGTGCGCGGCGCGAACTCGTGACCCTCGTCCTTCGGCACCGCGAGGAAGTCGTACTGGATCTGGCGCAGGCAGTCGCGGCCGAGACCCGAGGAGCTGACATAGGTCCGCGGACGCTCTGCGCGGTGGCGCGCGGACAGCGCCGTGTCGATGGCGGCGGACACGGCTTCGGCAATGGGTGGGCGTGGCGCGCCGGCGCCGTAGAGACAGCCCGAGCCATGGTTGAGGTCGATCATCTCTCGCGCTCCCAGAACCCGCCGGCCTGGGCGATGCAGGTCAGCTTGTGGAACTGCGCGTCCGTCAGCCGGGCGCTGTCGCCGAACCGCGCAAGCTTCTCGCGAAGGCTGGCGCAGAACTCGATCTCGAAGTCGGTGACGGCGTTCTCGGCGGCCGCCTCGAGCAGATGCTTCCAGCTGGAGGACGCGGTGTCGTCGTTCAGGTCGATCATCGCGCGCCCCCTCAGAACGGAATGGGGTCGTCGAGGGCCGTGCCGGTGCGCTCCGTGCGCGCGGCCTGGTCCTGCATGCTGTCGATGTAGCCGGTGACCGCCGCCTCGATCAGGCGGTCGATGTCTTCGGCGCTGCGGTGGAAGAAGGGCTCCATGAGCCCGAGGTCGGTGAGCGCTTCGGCGAAGAGCGTCCGCGCATCGCGGATCGCCTGCGCCTCGCGCGCTGTCTTGTCGATCATGCCGTTGTTCCTTTGGGCGATGGCGCTGCCCACGTCCTGACAGCGGCGCGAGCAGAAGCGGTGGTAGGGGTGGCGATCCCAGCGGAGGCCGTGGCAGTAGCCGAAACCGCGCGCCTCGCGGGCGCAGACGGCGCAAAGCGCTACCCGAGCAAGAATGTCCCGATCGGGTCCTCGGGCGGCCAACTGGCCTTCTGGAGCTTTTCGGACTGGAGCACGATCCAGCGGGAGATCGCGTTGCTGGCCATGGCTTCGAGGTCGCCGAGGCCGAGGCTTGCGATGGGGGCGTGCAGTTTTCCTCGGGCCTCGAGCCATCGTCCGATCTCCAGCGCCGCCTCGCGCGTCACATGCGCCTGCCATTCATCCGGGGTCATCGGCCCGGCCAGATCGCACCGGGCCTCGGGCAGCGGCGAAGGCCGGTTTGACCTCCGCCGCCGCGCTGTCGACCGGGCCTCACCCATTGAGCCAGGCGGGCATGCCGGTCGCCGGCGCTCCGCTCGGCGCGTTGGGCGGGGACGCAGCCGATTGCTGGGCTGGCGACTGCTGCGTGGGCTGCGGGGCCGGCGCCTGCGCGCCCCAGGCCGGCGCCGCCGCCGGGGCTTGCGGTTGCGCGCCCCATGCCGGCGTGGGCGCCTGCCAGCCTGCTGCCTGCGCGCTCGCGGCCTTGCGCGGCGGGGCGTTGACTGGATCCGGGGGTACGGTTTCGCCGCGCATGATGGCGGCATGCTGCGGCTCGTCGGGCAGAACGACGTTCGCGATCCGGTTCTGGTCGCGGTATTGGGGGTTGGAGGCGGGCTCCACCATGATCCGCGCGGCGAAGACGATGCCGTCGAGATGCTTGAGCCCGGGCAGCACCCGCTTGGCCTTGGCGTCGGGGCTTTCGTCCCTGGGATCGAGCCCGAGAGCGCTGTCGACCATCGCCCGAAAGGTGGATTTCGAGATCTTCCAGCCGATCGACTGGCCCTTCTCGTCGACCTTTCCGCCCGCCACGGTGAAGCTCTGCCAGAACTTCCGCCGGGCATGCGGCCCCTCGAGGATGGTGAACTCGCAGTCCAGCATCTTCGCGTCGCTCGACTGCGAAGCCTTCAGGAGCTTCGCGTCCATCGGGGTGGCGCCGTCGACGCCGCCGGGGCGCACGGTCAGGCGGACCTTGGCGAAAGTGCCGTCGGGGATCAGCTCGCCGATGGGGGCCATCTGCGGCTGGGCGTCGTTGAGATCGTAGCTCATGGGTCTGTCCTTTGCGTCTGGATCAGGAAGGGGTGGCGGGATGAGCGGGCGCGCGGCCGTCGATCTTCGCGATCAGCGCGCCGAGATCGGGCGCCTCCGTCGTGTCGAGACGACCGGAGCGGTCCTTGGCGGGAAGGCCCCAGGGGTTGCCGGAGCGGCAGACGAGGCGGCGCCCTGCGGAGGTTTCGTCGAGGGTCCAGTCGCCCTTGGCGTCGCGGCCAAAGAGCTGCATCGAGACCACTTGATCGACGATCCCCGGCAATTCGCGGCCGGCCTTCGTGCCCTCCATCTGCGGCTGCCAGGTCGTCGCGCCGAACTCGTCGGTGACCTTCTCGAGCACGCCGACGAAGATCACGGTCTTGCCGCGGGCGTGCTGGAGGTGCTTGAGCGCCTGGATCACCTCACGGCCGAGCAACCCATAGGCGCCGCGGACATCCGGCTTGCCGGTCCGCTCGGAGAAGGCCTCCGGCTGCTGGCGGGCATAGGCCATGGCCTGCCGCGTCAGGTCGGTGATCGAGTCGACGAAGACGACCCGCTTCCGGGCAAGGAAGTCCTCGATGCCGGTGCCGAGATACTGCTGCTGCAGCCAGGCGTGATACTCGGCGCCGTACCAGGACTGCGGATGCTGCGCCGGGTCGTGCCCGCCGATCAGTACGGCGAGGTCGCGGAAATCGGTGAAGCTGCGCACCGGGATCGAGTCCCCGCGCCAGTCCTGAACCGATTTCATGCCGGCCTCGAGATCGAGGCAGACGGTCTCCTCGGCGGGCAGCGTCTTCAGGAGCGTCGTCTTGCCGACACCGGGCGGGCCGAAGATGGCGAGAGAGGTCTTGTTCTCGGCAGCCGAGAGCCGTTCGTCGGCGGTGATGATGCGGAAGGCCATGGGGTTCTCCGGGATTGCGTTCAGGGGGCGCGGCGGCGGGGTGACCGGGTGCCGAAGGGGAACCTGCCCGGCGTTGCCGACCGGGCGTCCCGCCGCCGCGCGTCACCGGTCTCGAGCCTCGAGCCGGAAGACGGGTTTGCCGGTGGTCTCGCTGCGCGCGTCCGCGAAGCCCTCGCGCATCGCCGCGGGCCAGGCGCCGTAGCGCCGCTCGGACACGCGGTAGGCGATCTCGAGATACTCGGTCGGGTCGTCACCGGCGGCGCGGATGCGTTCGGCCATGGCGGCGAGCCGGTCCTGATCCCACGTGACCTTCTTCGGCAGATCCGCGACGATCACGACGCCCTCGTCCTCGACCCGCACGGTGCCGCTGGTCTTCCCCTGAGCGGTCCGCTCGGCCGCGGCGGCGGACTCGTAGCGCTGTGCAATGCCGGCCTCGAGCCGGTCGCGCAGCCGCTTAACGCGGGCGGTCTCGGCGAGCGCCGTCGTCTGCAGATCCAGCAGCATCTCGGGCGGTAGCGCCGCGATGTCGCCGAGGGCGAGACTTTCGAGATCATCGAAGTGCGGGGCATTGTCGGGGTGCGGCATGGCGGTGTCTCCGTTGGAAGGGAATGTCAGGGCCATCACGCGGCGCGCTCTTCGAGGAGCAGCGCCGAGAGCGAGGCGGTGGCGGCCCTGGGTCTGGGCCGGGCGACGGCGATGTAGGCGAAGCGGTCGGGGCCCACGCGCTCCTGCACGAGGTGGACGAGGCCCTTCTCGAAGGCGCCCAGCGCGGCCTGACCGAGATCGGCAAGCTGGCGGCGCTCAGACTCCGGCAGGGTCGAAATCACCGGCGTGACATCGATCCCGAGAAAGCCGCAGTGGTATTCGAGCCGCGCACCGGCTTCGGCCTGCGCAATCCAGGCGTAGAGCTCGACATCGGTGAGCTTCGGTGTCGCCACACGGGCGCCGATTGGGGTTGCGGCGACCATCAGCACGGCCGCGCGGCCCGCGCCGGGTCCGCAGTGAGCCGGCGGGGCGAATAACCGACGCGCGCGACCGCCTCGCTGATCTTCAGGGCGCGTTGAAGCTGGCTCTGCTCGAAGGCTTCGATGTCGGCGAGCCGATAGAGCACGCGCCCGCCGAGCTTGAGGAAGGCCGGCCCCTGGCCGGTGTAGCGCCAGCGCTCCAGCGTCCGGTGGGAGATCCCCCAGCGCCGGGCCAGCTCCTTCTGGTTCAGGCAATGCCTCTGCAGCATCGGTGTCTCCTCTCGTTGTCGAGGAGATCATGCGAAATTCCGCTGTGGGATGTCGTCAGGATTGGCGGGGGATGCGGAGGGGGATCAGTCGGCCCTTGCAGGACTGGCGTTTGGCCGTTGGCGGGGCGCCGTCATCCCCCACCATCCCTCACTCATCCCCCTCCCGATCCCACGGGAACCGGGCCGAAGGGGATCGCTCAGTCGAGATTCAGACGGTAGCCGCCACGCCGGTCGGAGCGGATCAGATGCCGCCAGTCCTTCTGCGACTTGAAGACGTCGGCCATGCGCAGGCTCTTCGACCCTGCGCGCGACAGGATGGCCTTGCCGTTCTGCCAGGGCACGCCGGCCTGCGCCGCCTCGTGCAGCGCGCGCACGACTTCCGCCTGGATCGGGCCGAGCTTGAACCGGCATCCGTTGCAGCGAACCTCGAGATAGTCGGCCGAGTGGATGAAGGTCGCCTCCTCCATCGGCTGCCCGCCCGGCGAGAACCCGGTCTCGATCTCGAAACGGTCGCGTTCATCGCGCCTTAGCAGCAGGTCGCCGATCATGACGAGGACGGGCTTCGCATCGCCCCAGGTCGTCGCGTAGTCGGCCTTAGGCGCCCGGAAGCTTTCAAGATGGACCTCGCCACACCGAAAGAGCTGGAAAACATCACGGGCGTGGAGATCGAGCAGGCCGCTGTGGTAGCTCTGCTCCCAGGGCACCTTGTACGGCTCGCCTCTCTCGTCCTCCTCGATGTCGCCGAACTCCATGGGCACGCCGAACACGCGCACCGACAGTCGGAGCTTGTCGTTCTCCGCGAGGTAGATCAGGTCGGCCTCGGTGATCTGCCAGCGCTCGAGGATCTCGGGGAGCGTGAAGTACGATTTGTCGATCTGCATTCACTGCCCTCCGCGCCGATTCCCGTGTAAGATGTTTACCTTATGTTCTTATTCGCTTGACGGGCCTCGATCAATCCGATTTTATCCTATTTCATCCACAGATGGGTGGGGATGACATGACCGAGCACCACACGCTTTCCGACCGCCTCAGGGCCCGGGCCAACCAGCTTGGCATCAGTCCCGCCCATGTCGCCGAGATGGCCGGCGTGAACCGGTCCTTCGTCTATGACATCCTCCGCGGGCGCTCGACCCGTCCCGGCATCGACAAGC
The DNA here is from genome assembly GCF_900142935.1 of Rhodovulum sp. ES.010. NCBI lineage: Bacteria > Pseudomonadati > Pseudomonadota > Alphaproteobacteria > Rhodobacterales > Paracoccaceae > Rhodovulum > Rhodovulum sp. ES.010. The sequence goes on from NZ_FSRS01000001.1 coordinate 1,635,581, forward strand.
TGGCGGAGGTCGCGCGCGTCCTGAAGGTCGATCGCGACTGGCTGATCCACGGGATTGGCGATGTCGAGGGCACGCCCCCCTTCATCGAGAACCCGGACGAGACCTTCGTGTCCATCGCGCATGCCAGTCCCAGACCATCGATGGGCGGCGGTGCCGTGGTGGAGGAGCATGGCGACACTGCCGGCCGCGCCTACCACTTCCGGCGTTCCTGGATCCGGAACAGCCTGAAAGCCAGCCCGTCCCAGCTGCGCATCATGCATGTCGAGGGCGACAGCATGGCGCCGACGCTGCTCGACGGCGACACGGTCCTCGTGGACATGACGCGCCGGGCCCCGAACCCGCCGGGCATCTTCGTGCTCGACGACGGCATGGGCCTAGTGGCCAAGCGGCTCGAGCACATCGCAAACAGCGAGCCGCCAGCGGTTCGCGTGATCTCCGACAACAAGCACTATCCCGAATACGAAAGAACGGCCGACGAGATTCATATCGTCGGCCGCATCCGATGGTTCGCGCGGGAGATCTAGTGGTGGCGCCTGACGGGGAAATGGACGATCTGTTTGAGCTGGCGGGTGGCTACTTCCGAGATGCCATGACCACCGTTGAAATTGAAGCGTTCTTCTCGAAACGCGACATCCCAGTTGCAGAGGGCAGCAGCAAAAAGACACTGGCCCGGAATACACTCGCAAGCCTTCCGCGAGCAAAGGCGCTCGAGCTGGTCCTCGAGTTTGCGCAAGAACGGCGGGATATCGACCTGCAGGACAGGGTGTACATCCTACAAGACAAGGACCGGCCGGAAATCTCCGCGATCACTCGCGACCGAGTAGCCGATCGCCTTGGTGCCGGGATCCATGGACAAGGCATTCGTCCGGACGTCATCGAGGGGCTGTTTGATCTGAGTTCGCCCGCCGACTACTTCGATGGCCCCACCAAAACCGAGGAACTCAGACAACACGCGACTGGCGAGGCTCCGTTTTGGAACGCAAAGGAGGTCTTCGAATTCATCGGGGCAATAACATGTCCTTCGAGGAGGTTTGCGCAGCTGATCGAGACCGCTCTGGATCCCCGGTTTCGTGATGCCGACGACCAGGCTGCGCTAGCAGCGGACTTGACCCGCATCCTGCAGCTCGATGGTTACGAGGTTGCTCAGACAGGAGAGGTCTCGGGCCGCGCAACGTTCTCGGTACGCCCCGTTCGCCGCGGCGTCGACGGGCGGCCGAAGAACCTGATCTTCGCTTCCAACGGACCAAAGCCGAGGCTCGGGTTCTCGGATGCGATCGACAACGAAGTCGTCGTGCTCGAGCATGCCGACAGCTGCCTCGTTTATGAGCGCCCCATCGGCAATGGATTGTCATGGCTCGACCTGGTCCGTTGGTGGATGGAGCAGAAGGGGATCGTCGACCTCGCCGAGGCGCGCACCAGCCTCGGGCGGCGTTTGCTTGCCTCGCTTGACGACGGCCCTGAGCAGGAGTTCTTCAAGGCGTACTTCCGCAATTTCGCTGAACGACTTGGAGACCGGCTGCCGGCGCTCATCCCGCAGGTCTACCTGCATTACGATCCGGAGATCGCGAGGCGTCTCGCTGACAAACGCGTTCTGTTCCGGCAGCGCATGGACTTCCTCATGCTGTTGCCGGGCCGACAGAGGATCGTCCTCGAGATTGACGGCAAGCACCACTATGCGATCGGCGAACGCGCCGATCCCGGCCTGTACGCCGAAATGGTTGCGGCTGATCGCAACCTTCGCCTTCGCGGCTACGAGGTGTTTCGGTTCGGGGGCTCGGAATTCTCTCACCCGAAGGGATTGATGCAGGAATCTGTCGACAAGCTTGTGAAGTCGTTCTTCGAGGAGCTGTTCGTCGTCCATCGGTTAGGATAGCGCATCCCAAGAAGACCGCAGGCTTACGCAGAAGTCCCCTAAGCGTCTGAAAGTAATTGTTTTCGGGGGCTGCGCGGATAGCGTTTCTCCCATGCGAAACGCGCCGACATATCCGCGGCTGGGATCGAACCCGCTGCCGCCCGACCAGATGACGCCCGCCGAACGCCGCACCGAGCTGTGCGGCCTGCTGGCGCTCGGGCTGGTCCGGCTGAGGCTGCGCGAACATGATGAACTTTCTGACGATACTGGAGAAATTCGCCTACACTCTCCGGTCGACCGATGCCGTCATGCAACTCCAACTCACCGGAGACCCGCATGACGACCCACGATCCCATCCCCGCGCGCCTGGCCGCGCTGAAGAACGCGACGACGCTGGAGCTGAAGGCGCAATGGCGCGACCTGTTCGACAGCGAGCCGCCGCCGTTCAACCGCCGCTACCTGGAGAGCCGGCTGGCCTACCGCATCCAGGAACTGGCCTATGGCGGCCTGAAGCCCGAGACGATCCGGCGGCTGGAGCGGCTGGGCGAGGAGCTCGACGGCGGCGACCGGAAGAAAAGCCGCCTTCGCGCCGACACCATGCCCATCGCCGGCACGCGGCTGATCCGCGAGTGGCACGGTGTGGAGCAAGTCGTCACGGTCACCGCCGACGGCTTCGAGTGGCAAGGACGGCCCTACAAGTCGCTCTCGGCCATCGCCCGCGCCATCACCGGCACGCGCTGGAACGGCTGGGTCTTCTTCGGGCTCAAGAACCGGAGGGCGCGGACATGACCAAGCCGATCGTCCGGAAGCAGCGCTGCGCGATCTACACGCGCAAGTCGTCCGAGGAAGGGCTGGAGCAGGAGTTCAATTCGCTCCACGCCCAGCGTGAGGCCTGCGAGGCGTTCATCGCCAGCCAGCGCTCCGAGGGCTGGGTGCTGGTCCGCGATCAGTATGACGACGGTGGCATCTCCGGCGGCACGCTGGAACGCCCCGGCCTGCAGCGGCTGCTGGAGGACATCGAGGACGGGCTGGTCGACGTGGTCGTGGTCTACAAGATCGACCGCCTCAGCCGGTCGCTTGCCGACTTCGCCAAGCTGGTCGAGGTGTTCGACCGGAACGGCGTGACGTTCGTCTCGGTCACGCAGTCGTTCAACACAACCACGTCGATGGGTCGGCTGACGCTGAACATCCTGCTCTCCTTCGCCCAGTTCGAGCGCGAGGTGACGGCGGAACGCATCCGCGACAAGGTCGCCGCCAGCCGCAAGAAGGGCATGTGGATGGGTGGAGTCCCGCCCTACGGCTACCGGGTCGAGAACCGGAAGCTGGTGATCGATGACGAAGCCGCCGAGCATGTCCGCTGGATCTTCGCGCGCTTCCTCGAGATCGGCTCGGGCACGGAACTTGCCCGGGAGGTCGCGAAGCGCGGGATCCGCACACCGCGCGGCAACCGGATCGACAAGAAATACCTTCACCGGATGCTGAACAACCGCGCCTATATCGGGGAGGCGGTGCACAAGGGCGAAAGCTATCCTGGAGAGCACGACGCCATCATCGCCCGCGATACGTGGGACCGCGTCCACGCCATCCTGCAGGAGAGTCCGCGCAAGCGGGCGATGCGAACACGCGCCGAGACGCCCGCATTATTGAAGGGGCTCCTGTTTGGACCCGACGGCGTGGCCTTCTCCCCGACGCACACCCGCAAGGGCGACAAACTCTACCGCTACTACGTCAGCCAGACGGTGTTGAAGCATGGCGCCGGATCCTGCCCGCTCGGACGCGTACCTGCGGGCGAGATCGAAGCGGCCGTCATAGACCAGCTCCGCGTTGTGTTTCGCCAGCCGGAGATCGTTGCAGGAACGTGGAAGGCGGCGCGCGCACGCGCCGACGACATCACCGAGGCAGACGCCCGCGCGGCGCTGCAGCAGCTCGATCCGCTGTGGGACGAACTGTTCCCCGCCGAACAGGCCCGCATCGTGGCGCTGCTAGTCGAGCGCGTGGACATCGGCAAGGAGGGGCTGAACGTCCGGCTCAGAGTCGACGGGCTGGGTGGCCTCGCGCGCGAGATGCTGGCCGGTGGCGTCGGAGAGGCGGCATGACCCGCGGGACGCCGATCCCCGACACCGTGACGCTCCATGTGCCGTTCCGCCTCGTGAAGCGTGGCGGGCGGAAGGAGATGCAGCTGCCGCAAGGCTCTACCCAGCCGCGGCGCGCGGACAACACGTTGGTCAAGGCGCTGGCGCGCGCGTTTCGCTGGAAGCGGATGCTGGAGTCGGGAGAGTTCGCCACCATCGCCGAACTGGCCGAACGTGAGGGGATCGCACCCTCCTACATGACGCGCGTCCTGCGCCTGACCCTGCTTGCGCCCGACATCGTCGAGGCGATCCTGAACGGGAAGCAGGGGCCGGAGGTCACGCTGGCGGAGATGCTGGAGCCGTTCGCGGAAGAGTGGGCGGAGCAGCACGCTGCTTTCTCGCAGCGATAGCCCTTTCGGCAGCCACCGATCTCACGGACGCTGCCTTGCATCCAACCATTAATCAAAAGAACAACACCGACAGGCGCGATCCAACACCAAATGGATCAAATCGAGCATTGCCCCAAGACGGCGGAGGGCTAGGACCCTCCACGCGTGACCGAGAGGATCGCTTTTCCGCTGATAGTCAGTCTATCGTAGGATCACTCCCTGACGTCCCAGCCGATTTTCGCGCGGCGCACCGCAGCACGTGGTTGGCATAACCGTGCATTGGTGCCATGGTCGGTGAAAACAAAGGAAGAACAGTTGCTCCTTGAGTCGATCGATCAGACCCGCCTCGAAGTGTCGCCCACCCTCGACCCCAAGCGTCGGTCGAAGCTCGGCCAGTTCATGACACCCGGTCGTATCGCATCCTTTATGGCCAGGATGTTTGGCCCTCTGCCGTCCAACGTGCGACTGCTCGATGCGGGCGCTGGCATGGGCGCGCTGACCGCTGCCTTCGTAGAGGAGGCCATCGCACGCGATACGCGCCCACAGTCGATAAACGCGACCTGCTATGAGGTGGACGACCATCTCGCCTCGATCCTCGACGACACGCTTGCCGCGTGCGCAGATCAATGCGCTTCCGCGGGGGTCGCATTTACGAGCCGGGTCATCCGAGACGACTACATCCTGCAATCTGCGGAGCCGCTTCTATGCGAGCAGCGCACCTACAACTGCGCCATCCTTAACCCGCCCTATGGCAAGATCAACCAGACCTCGGAGTGGCGGTTGGGCCTACGCTCCCTCGGAATCGAAACGGTGAACCTCTACACCGCCTTCGTCGCGGTCGCCCTTAGCCAGATGGAGGAAGGCGGCGAGATCGTCGCCATCACGCCGCGCTCCTTCTGCAACGGGTCCTACTACGAGCCGTTCCGCCGCATCCTGCTTGCGGGGTCCGCAATCGCAAACCTGCATGTTTTCGAGTCCCGGCGATCCTCGTTCAAGGACGACGAAGTGTTGCAGGAGAACATGATCTTCCGCGTGCGCAAGGACGCTGAACAAGGTGAAGTTGCCTTATCGACGGACGAGACAGAGGCGCGAAACGTGCCCTTCTCGGACATTGTGCGCTCCTCTGATCGCCATGCCTTCATCCGCCTGCCTGTGTCGGGCAACGACCTTGCCGACAGCGTTCAGGCGCTCCCCTGCGTGCTGGCTGATCTTGGTATCAAGGTTTCGACCGGTCGCGTCGTCGATTTCCGCGCAAAGGAACACCTGCGCAAGGAACCGGGTGCCGACACCGTGCCGCTGATCTACCCCCAGCACTTCCATGATGGGGGCATCCAATGGCCGATCTCCAACTTCCGCAAGCACAACGCGCTGGCCGACAACGACGACACGGCAAAGCTGATCACCCCTGCGGGTATCTTCGTCCTGACGAAACGGTTCACGGCCAAGGAAGAGAAGCGCCGCCTTGTCGCCACGATCTACGACGGCGAGCGCGCTGGGTTCGAGAACCACCTGAACTACTTTCACGAGAACGGTGACGGCCTGCCGCTTGACCTTGCCAAGGGGCTTGCGGCCTTCCTGAACTCGGACGCCGTGGATCAATATTTCCGCATCTTCTCGGGGCACACGCAGGTCAACGCGACCGACCTGCGCAACTTGCACTACCCGAGCCGCGACCAGCTTGAGGCGCTAGGGCGCGGTGACACGACGATGGACGACCTGCTCTAGCCAGTCACCTTGAACTGCTTGGCCGGGTCTCCCTGAATCCAGATGAACGTGTCGTAGGCGATGTTTTGGTGCTTGCCTTGGCGCGCTGCCGCCTCTTTCCACGTCCGGTAGGTCGTTGTGAACCCGACGCCTGCCTTGCCGCAACGCTCGGCCATTCGGTTCATCTGCGCGACCTTGTGCGCGTCAACCTCGCCGTCGCTCGTTACCGCCTCGATCACCCAAAGGTGGTTCGTTTCCGGGTTCCACAGCAGCGCGTCGGGCATCGCGTCCTCCAAGGTCAGCGCGACGCCTGCCTCGGCCATCTTGGCGCGCTCGGCGTCCGATATGCGGTCGCCGTCCGCATCATCGACGTAGAGCAGTTGGTAGCCAGGTAGGAAGCGCGGCGCGTAATTCTCGACGCTCGCCTTGATCAGGTGGGCGTGCCCGGAGTCGATCAGCTTGCGCGCGGCTTCTGCCATCTCAGCTTGGAACGCACGCCGTTCGCGCGAAACGTCGTCCCGCGCCCATTCGGCCAGCATATCCCGCCACGCATCGTCAGGGGCCTTCAGGACCGCCTTCAGCGCCTCGTCTAGGCGGTAGCAGGAGTTGGGCGACTTCGCCTTGACGTGTCCGGGGATGAACTCGCCATTCTCAAGTGTGATCGCCTCGAACCCGCCCAACTCGCGAAGCGGCTTGATCCAGTAGTCGCGCCCCTCACGATCCAGCTTGCCGCTGTCCCGTTGCAGGATGCCAATGTGGCAGGCGAGGTGCGCCGTCGATGCCCCGTCAGCGATCGTCGCCCCCTTGGGGGCCTTCGTGAACCAGCTTCCCGTCTGATCGTCGAGCATGGCGAAGGTGCAATCGACCAAGTCGGCGTTCGTCCCGAGATCGAGGTATTGCAGGATTGCGCGAATCCGGTCCTTCGTCACGCCTTGCAGCGCGTCGGGCATCGGCCCTCGTTTGGCTCGTAGTTCCGCCACTTTGTCATGCAGTAGTGCCATCCGACTGTAACTCCAATAAATTTTTCCGAGGGGCGCTCAAAGGACGGCGCCTCGGCCCGATGATCAAAATTGGATGATATCGTAAGCGTCCGTCAGGGACCATCGGGTCCGAGTGGCTGAGCGCCGACCAGGGGCCTGGCAACCTCTGCGTGAATCCCAGGGCCTCGAGCGTCTATCCTTGCGCGAAGTAACCGGCTCCCAGTGTCTGTCGACTGACACCTCTCTAGCCTCGCGGTGCCGGGGAGCGAGACCAAGAAGCCGGCACGATTCCAAGAAAAAATCACCGGCAGCAAAGGTTTGCTTACAAGCGCCGCATGTGAGATTCTCTTTTGGGGAGGTACAGAAAACAGAATGGGCGAGCGCAGCAAGATCGAGTGGACGCATCACACCTTCAATCCTTGGTGGGGGTGCGTGAAGGTCTCCGAAGCCTGCAAGAACTGCTACGCCGAGGCATGGGCGAAGCGGACCGGCCAAAGCGTCTGGGGCATTAATGCGCCGCGACGCTTCTTCGGTGACGCTCATTGGGCAGAACCGACAAAGTGGAACCGCCGGCTTGAGGGAACGGGCCGTCGAGAGCGGGTCTTCTGCGCGTCGATGGCTGACGTCTTCGAGAATCGGCCGGATTTGGTGGAAAGCAGGGCGCGGCTCTGGCGGCTGATCGCCGAGACCCCGAGTCTCGATTGGCTCCTGCTCACGAAGCGGCCGGAGAACATCCTGGGTTTCCTCCCGGAGGACTGGGGTCTCGGCTGGCCGAACGTTTGGCTGGGCACCACTGTCGAGTTGCAGAAGCGCGCCGACGAGAACCTGCCGCACCTCGTGAATGCGCCGGCGGTCGTGCGCTTTATCTCGGCCGAGCCATTGCTGGGCGACCTCGACCTCAGGCCATATCTACCGCACCTTCACTGGGTCATTACCGGCGGCGAGAGCGGGCCGAAGGCGCGGCCAGCCAGCCCGACCTGGTTCCGCAACATCCACTTGCAGTGCATGGAGGCGGAGGTCGCATTCCACTTCAAGCAATGGGGGGACTGGGCGCCGGGCGACGGCGACAACCTCGCGCGGAAGCGGCTGGAGCACGCCCAGGACGGGACCCCGATGGTGCGGCTCGGCAAGAAGCTAGCAGGCCGCGCGCTAGACGGCGAGACGCACGACGGCTTACCCAGAATTGCGATCTAGCCTTTAGCTGAACTTTTTTGCAAATGGATCAGTCAGTTGGACGAGTCTTTCTACAACGAACGGGAGCAGACGAAGGCGAAGCACGACCTACTTAGGAGGTACCTCGAACGCTTCGCCTACAAGATCCTCGGGTCAGGATGGCAAGCCTTGGACTTCATCGACGGCTTCTCCGGCCCGTGGGAGAACAAGGACCAGACGCGGTTCCGCGACACATCCTTCGGGATCGCGCTTGAGACGCTGAACATGGTTGCCGCCAACCTCTCCGAGCGGGGCAAAGCGGTCCAAGTGCGGTGCATCTTCAACGAGAAGGATCCGGCCGCGGCGAAGGATCTGGCAGACTTCGTGGCGCGTGTGCGTCCGGACTTCCCCCATGTCGAGGTCCACACACTCACAGGTGCCTTCGATGAAAACGCGTCAGCGATCGACAGCCTCGCGACGCATCCTTTTCGCCTAGTCCTCGTGGATCCGACTGGATGGACCGGCTTCCCGATTGAGGCCCTGAAGACCGTCTGCAAGGGACGGTGCGAGCTCATTTTGAATTTCATGCACAACTACATTGCATGGCATTTCGCGAATCCCTCCCTGAACCGGGAGCGCTGGCTTACCGAGCTAATTGGAGCGGAGCTCGCAGCACCTTTGCATTCTCGGGAACTTTCCGTCGAAGAGGTGCGCGATGCCGTGCTCGCCATGCTCAAAGCCGAACTCGGGTTCGCATACGCTTGCCATTCGCCGATCGAGATGGTCAAGAAGCGTCGCCTTCATTTCAGCATGATCTATGGCACCTCTGCGGCGGATGGCGTTTTCGTACTCAGGGAAGCGGAGAAGAAGGCGCTGCCGGACCACGAGTGGAAGGTGAACGACCGGCGGGCGCGCGGCCAGCTCAGCATGTTCGAGGACGAGGAGCACTCGCCAGGGCCGTACGGAACCCTGAGAAGCAGGCACCTCGAAGACCTTCCGGCGCTCGTGACTAAACTCGCCCGGCAGACCAAGGACGCGCCTCTATCATTTAAGAGATTTGCAGCAACCGTGATGGAGAAGCATTACGTCTCTCCGACAGAGATCAAGGAGAAGGTCGGGGAGCTGGCGAAACAGGGCCTGATCAAGCCAACCTGGAAGACGCGTAAAGAGAAAGCCCGAGTACCGGACGGCGGCGACCTAATCGTCTGGATTGGCGATGAAATCACCTAGCTTTCCTGCAATCATCGGTTCGATGTTAGTTCCATCACGCCGAGCACCACCGGCATCGAAGTGTTCAGGGGGAACTTCGGAAAAACATAAAAATACCAGATGCTTGCAAGCTATTCACCAAAACTGCGCAGTCAACAGGTCCGGAGAATATCGCCCCTGAGAGACCGCTTCCGGGCCTCCCGGCGCAAGGGCCAGTGCTCAGCCCCTCCCGCATAACCCTCGAAAACAACGGAAAAAACCGGCCGCAGCCGGATCGGGAGAACGCTTTCGCGAGGGCAAGTGGCGGAGGAGGTGGGATTCGAACCCACGGTGGACTTGCGCCCACGCCGGTTTTCAAGACCGGTGCAATCGACCACTCTGCCACTCCTCCGAATCGGGAAACAGGCTTAGTGCGGCCGTCTCGATTCTGAAAGCGGGGGCGTGCCGAAAAACCGGGCACGGGCAGGCTGAGCCTTCCCAAGGGTCGGGCGTGCCGCTATCATCAGACTGTCGGCCGGGTGGTTTGGGCCGCCCGGAAAGACCCCGGCGAGCAGCAGAACGAGCGACGCGGACTACCGCGCGACAAGGGGGCGAGGCATGACGGCAAACCGTATCGGGCGGCTGGCCATGGCGATTGGCGCGGCGGCATTTATGACGGCCTGCGAGGACGGTGACGGACCAGCCTTCCTGCAACGGGATCCCGGCCCCAAACCGACCGGCGCCACCAGCACCGAGAGCCGCATGACCGAGCGCGAGGTCGAGGCCCCTGAGGTGTTCGAGGCGACCGGGCATGGCCTGTGGGATGGGCGGCCCTCGCTGGGCGGGGTCTGGGTGGCCCACCCTGACGCGACCGACCCCGAACGTGTGATGATCCGCAATCTGGAGAACGGCAACTCCGTTGTTGGCGCGCTTTTCCGGCGCGAGCGCGAAGTGCCGGGGCCAAAGTTGCAGGTGTCGTCGGATGCCGCCTCTGCGCTAAAGATGCTGGCCGGGAATCCGACCGAGTTGAGCGTCGTCGCGCTGCGTAAGAAAGCGTTGCCGGACCCGGCCGCGCCGGGGCCCGAGGAGCCGCAAGCCGACGCCGAACCGCTTGCGGCCGCGGCCGCGGCCATCGAGCGGGCGGAGACGGGCGCTGCTTCGCCCGGCGCGGGCGCCATGCGGCCCGCCCCCCGCCCTGCGACCGCGCCGGCGGCACGCCGAACGCCGCGCATGACGCTGGCGGATGTGAACGCGCCCCCTCCGGGCGAGGTGGACCTGCCCGAACCGCCCGGAATGACAGCAGCGGCCGCCGCTGAGCCCACGCCCGCCGCGGCCCCGCGCTCCGGCCTTTTCGGCGTGCGCAAACCCTACGTCCAGGTTGGCGTCTTTACCGAGAGGCCCAACGCCGAGGCCACGGCAGATCGCCTGCGCCAATCGGGGATCATTCCCACAGTCCGCGACGAGGGCAGTGAGGCGACGCCCCTCTGGCGCGTTGTCGTCGGTCCCTCACGCAACCGTGCTGACCGGGCGCAAGTGCTTGAGCAGATCAAGGCGCTCGGCTACACCGACGCCTATTACGCGAGCGACTGAATCCCTGGGCCAGAATGCGGGAGGCGAGAATGCGACCGATGAGACTGCTGGCCGTGGCGGCGCTGGGCGCCTTTATCGTGGCCGAGCCCGCCCTGGCCGCCTTCGAGACCCGCGCCAAGGCCGCCTTTGTGATCGACCAGACGACCGACACGGTTCTGCTGACCAAGAATGCCGACCAGCCGTTGCCGCCGGCCTCGATGTCGAAGCTCATGACGCTCAACATGGTCTTCGAGGCGCTGCGCGACGGGCGGGTGACGCTGGAGACGCGCTTCTCGGTGTCGTCTCGGGCGATGGAGATCGGCGGCTCGACCATGTTCCTGACCGACCAGGACCGGCCGACGGTGGAGGAATTGATCAGGGGCATCATCGTACAGTCGGGCAACGATGCCTGCGTGGTCGTGGCCGAGGGACTGGCGGGCTCCGAGGAGGCATTTGCCCGGCTGATGACCGAACGAGCCCAGGCGCTGGGGATGGAGAACTCGACCTTCGCCAATTCGACGGGCTGGCCTCATCCGAACCAGCGCATGAGCATGCGCGATCTCGGGATCATCGCCCAGCGGCTGATCAACGAGTTCCCGGAATATTACGGGTATTTCGCCGAGGAAGAATACCCCTATGACGGCCGCGCGCCGCAGAACCGGTTCAACCGCAACCCGCTCTTGAAACTCGGGATCGGGGCGGACGGACTGAAAACCGGACACACGCAGGAGGCGGGCTACGGGCTGGTGGGCTCGGCGCTTCAGGACGGGCGGCGGGTAACGTTCGTGATCACCGGGCTGGAAACCGAGACACAACGTGCCGAAGAGGGCGAGCGGATCATCAACTGGGCCTTCCGCCAGTTCGTCCAGCGGCGCATCGCGCGCGAGGGCGAGCGGCTGGCCGAGGCCGAGGTCTGGATGGGCGAGATCGAACAGGTCGGCCTTGTCGCGCCGGACGATCTGGAGATCTTGCTGCCGGCCACCGTCCGGGGCCAGGTCGAGGCCGAAGTGAGCTTTCGAGATCCGATACTCGCTCCCATCGAAGAGGGCCAGGAACTGGGCGAACTGGTGATCGAACGCCCCGGCATGGCATCGGAGCGGCTGCCGCTGGTGGCCGCGCGGTCGGTGGCGCGCGGCGGGTTCGTACCGCGGCTGCGGGCCGCGACCGGGGTGCTGATCGGCCTTGGCCGGGAGGCCGCGGGCCTCTGAGATGGACGGCCCGGCGCGCTTCATCACCTTCGAGGGCATCGACGGGTCGGGCAAGACCACGCAGGTGCGACGGTTGGCCGATTATCTGCGGGGCCGCGGCGCGGATGTGCTGCTGACGCGCGAACCGGGCGGCAGCCCAGGCGCCGAGGAAATCCGCCGCCTCGTGCTCGAGGGCGATCCCGATCGCTGGTCGGCCGAGACGGAAATCCTGCTGTTCACCGCCGCGCGGCGCGACCATCTGGAAAAGACGATTCTGCCTGCGCTGGCCGCCGGCCAGGTGGTGATCTGCGATCGCTTCGCCGATTCCACCCGCGTCTACCAGGGCATCACGCGGGGCGACCTGCGCCGCGTCGTCGACAAGCTGCACGCGCTGATGATCGGTCGCGAGCCGGACCTGACCTTCCTACTCGACATGGATCCCGAGACGGGACTGGCACGGGCCAAGGGCCGCAACGGGACGGAGGAACGGTTCGAGGATTTCGGCCCGGCGATGCAGGCGAGGATGCGCGAGGGGTTCCTTGCGCTCGCGCAGGAATTCTCCGAGCGCTGCCGGGTGATCGACGCCGACCAGCCGGCCGAGACCGTGGCTGCGGAAATTGCGGCCCTTGCCGAGGGGGCCCTGGCATGAGCGAGGAAGCGCGGCCCGAACCCGACCGCGTGGACGGCGCACCGCACCCCCGCGAGACGCCCCGCGTGATCGGGCAGGCATCGGCGGAGCGGGCCTTTCTCGAAGCGGTCTCGGGCGGGCGGATGCACCACGGCTGGCTGCTGACCGGGCCGCGCGGCGTCGGCAAGGCCACCTTCGCCTGGACGGTCGCGCGGTTCCTGCTGGCGCGGCCCGCAGGGGACGAAGCGGGCCTCTTCGGCGAGGCCGCCTCGGCACCGCACGGGCTGGCCATCGCCCCCGAGCACCCGGTCGCCCGCCGGATCGCCGCGCTGTCGGAGCCGGGGCTATTCCTGCTGCGCCGGGCCTGGGACGACGAGAAGAAGCGGCTAAAGACCGTCATAACGGTGGACGAAGTGCGCAAGCTGCGCGGCTTCTTCGGGATGTCGTCGGCCGAGGGCGGGCGGCGCGTCGTGATCGTGGACGCGGCCGACGAGATGAACGTCAACGCCGCGAACGCGCTTCTGAAACTGCTGGAGGAGCCGCCGGCGAACGCCACGCTGCTGCTTGTCAGTCACCAGCCCGCCCGGCTCCTGCCGACGATCCGCTCGCGCTGCCGCGAATTGCGGCTCGCCTCGCTTGCGCCCGACGCCATGACCGAGGCCCTCCAGGCCGCCGACCAGCCCGCGCCCGAAAGCCCAGCGGCGCTGGCGGAACTCTCAGGCGGGTCGGTCGGAGAGGCGATCCGCCTGATGCAGCTTGACGGGCTGGCGCTGTATGCTGAACTCGTCGGACTGTTCGCCGGGCATCCGGGCCTAGATCGGATGCGCGCAATCAAGCTGGCGCAAGCGGCGACGGGCAAGGCGGGCGAGGCGCGGTTCGACCTGACGCTAAGTCTGATCGAACTGTTGCTCGCGCGACTGGCGCGCACCGGGGCCACCGGCGCGACGCCCCCCGAAGCCGCGCCGGGAGAGGCGCAGATGCTCGCCCGTCTTGCGCCCGGCCCCGATGCGGCGCGCGGATGGGCAGAGGCGGCACAGACGCTCTCGGCCCGCGCGCGGCAGGGCAAGGCCGTCAACCTTGACCCGGCCTCCCTCATCCTCGATACGGTGCTGAGAATTGACGAAACGGCCGGCCGCCTGGCCGCCTGAGGCGAGTGGATGCGCGACGACACCCCCGAAATCACCGACAGCCACTGCCACCTGGACTTCCCCGATTTCGCGGCCGAGTTCGACCAGGTGTTGGACCGCGCGGTCCAGGCCGGCGTGACCCGGATGGTGACGATCTGCACCCGGCTGCGGAGCGAGCCGCAGGTGCGCCAGATCGCAGATACCTACGAGCCGGTATTCTACGCCGCCGGCACACACCCGATGAGCGCCGCAGAAGAACCGATGGTGCGCGTCGACGACCTCATCGCCCTGGCGAAGCATCCGAAATTCGTCGGCATCGGCGAGTCCGGGCTTGACTACCACTACACCGCCGAAAGCGCCGAGGTTCAGCAGGAGAGCCTTCGCGTGCATATCGACGCGGCCCGCGAAACCGGTCTACCGCTGATCATCCACGCTCGCGATGCGGACGCGGACATGGCGCGAATCCTCGCCGAGGGCTATCGCGACGGTCCGTACGCTTGTGTCATGCATTGCTTCAGTTCCGGCGCGGAGCTGGCGAAGGCGGCGCTCGACCTTGGGTTCTACCTGTCGATGTCGGGGATCGCGACCTTCCCGAAATCGAAGGAATTGCGCGACATCTTCGCAGCCGCGCCGGTGGACCGTATCCTTGTGGAAACCGACGCCCCCTATCTTGCCCCCCCGCCCCATCGCGGCAAGCGGAACGAGCCGGCTTTCAGCGTCCACACCGCCAAGGTCGGGGCAGAGCTCTTCGGGATGGACTATCCCGGTTTCGCCGCGCAGACACAGGCGAATTTCGACCGGCTGTTCGCCAAGGCCGCCAAGTGGCGGGCGGCGGCGTGAGCGCCGGCCTGCGCTTCACCATTCTCGGCTGCGGCTCGTCAGGCGGTGTGCCGCGTCTGGGCGACCACTGGGGCGACTGCGACCCGGAGAATCCCAAGAACCACCGCTTACGCTGCTCGATGCTGGTGGAACGCGAGACGGCGCAGGGTATCACGCGGGTGCTGATCGACACCTCGCCCGACCTGCGCACGCAGCTTCTGCGCGCGGGCGTCGGCGCGCTGGACGCGGTTGTCTATACCCATTCGCATGCCGACCATGTTCACGGCATCGACGACCTGCGCCAGATCGTGTTCAACACCCGCAAGAGGCTGGCGGTCTGGGCCGACGGCGCCACGCAGGACGCGCTCTATTCGCGCTTCGGTTACGCCTTCATCCAGCCAGAGGGATCGCCCTACCCGCCGATCCTCGACATGCACACGATCGACGGCCCGGTTCACATCGACGGCGCCGGAGGTCGCGTAACGCTGATGCCGTTCCGGGTGCAGCACGGCGCAATCGATGCACTTGGTTTCCGCGTCAAGGGGCTCGCCTACCTGCCCGACGCGGCGGAGATGTATCCCGAAAGCTGGGCGGTGTTGGAGGGGCTGGACATCCTCGTGATCGACGCGCTTCGACGCACGCCGCATCCGACCCACCTGCACCTTGAAAAGACGCTGGACTGGATCGACCGGATTGCGCCGGCCCGCGCGGTGCTCACGAACATGCATATCGATCTCGACTACCAGACGCTCGCCGACGAGACGCCCGAGCACATAACACCGGCCCATGACGGGATGGTGCTGACCCTGCCCGACTGATGCAGGCTCTGCTCGAAGTCATCCTGCCGGTCTTTCTGGTCCTCGGCTTTGGCTACGCGGCGGTCTGGCGCGGGCTGTTTTCGGACGCGGGCGTCGATGGGCTGATGAAGTTCACCCAGCAATTCGCGATCCCCTGCCTGCTGTTCCGCGCGGTCTCGACCCTCGACCTCGGCCAGAGCTTCGATTGGCGGCTTCTTCTGAGCTTTTATACCGGGGCCACGACCGGGTTCGTTCTGGGGCTGACCGGGGCGCGCCTGATCTTCGGGCGCAGTTGGGAGGACAGCGTGGCCATCGGGTTCGTCTGCCTGTTCTCGAACTCGCTGCTGCTCGGCCTGCCGATCACCGAGCGTGCCTATGGTGCGGACGCGCTGGCGCCGAACTACGCGATCATCGCGATTCATGCGCCCTTTTGCTACGGGCTGGGGCTTACCGTCATGGAGATCGTACGCAACCGCAGCGCCGGCCTCGTGGGCACGTCGGGCGCGATCCTGCGGGCGATGTTTCGTAACGCGCTGGTCATCGGCATCGGGCTGGGCCTTGCGGTCAACCTGACGGACCTGCCGCTGCCGGAGGTACTGACGGACGCGCTCGACCTGATGATCCGCGCTGCGCTGCCTGCGGCACTGTTCGGGCTGGGGGGCGTGCTCGTGCGCTATCGGCCCGAGGGCGACCTGAAGACCATCGCCTATGCCTGCGCGATCTCGCTCGTGGTGCATCCCGCGATCGTGTGGGGCATGGGCACGGCGCTGGGGCTGTCTGCGGGCCAGTTCCGCTCGGCGGTTGTCACGGCGGCTATGGCCCCCGGGGTCAACGCCTATATCTTCGCCAACATGTATGGCGCGGCGCGGCGCGTGGCCGCCTCGTCGGTGCTGGTGGGCACCGCCGCATGCGTCGTCACGGCCTGGCTCTGGCTTGCCATGCTGCCCTGACGCGGGTCAGTTTCGCCACCCTTGGCGGTCCCGGATCAGGGCCAGCGATGCCTCCAACCCCGCACGGTGCTCGTCCGACCAAGTCCCGCGCGCGATATGCTCGGCAACCAGCGACAGCATGTAGTCGGCGACATCGCGACCCTCGATGTCGCGGGCACTGGGGTCGGCGCCATGGTCCAGCAGGAGACGTACCTTGGCCATGTCATGGCCCGCGATCTGCAGCGGCAGCCGGCCGGGGGTGAACCACGGCTCCGAGGCGCCGTCGAACGGCCGGTTGGGGTCGGCGCCAGCGCGCAACAGCGCCTCGAGTTCCTGCGCCGAGCCCTCCATCACCGCACGGTGCAGCGGCGTCCAGCGGTAGCTTTCGGTCGTCGCCTCGATATCGCCGCCCGCAGCGACCAGGCCGTGTGCGATCAACGCCGTCGTCGCGGCCTGCTCTCCGCCCCAAGGATAAGCCGGAACCAGATGCAACGCTCCGTAGCCGTCGCCGACGCCCAAGGACGGGTCCGCGCCAGCCTCGAGCAGCAAGCTCACCATTTCGGGCGCGCGTCCCTGAACCAACAGCGCGCGGCCCAGCGCCGTTGCCTCGATCTCGCCGTGGCGCGCGTTGATATCGGCATCACGGAGCCGGGCACGCGTCTCGCCCAGGTCGCCCGCCTCGATCGCCGCGAAAAGCCACTGCACCGCCTCGTCGTGCGGCTCGGGCTCCTCTTCGGGCTGTCGCATCGTCGCCATGATCGCCTTGCCGCGCCGAAAAAGCGCTTCGGACAACCGCCGCGCCCGGGCCGTTTCCCCGTATGCCTCGGCTTCGGCCAGGGCCGCGCCGAGTCGGTCGTTCTCGGCCAGAAACGCAGGACTTTCCACAAGCACCGCCCGCAATGCCGCGACCCGGCGACGGGCCGCGATCCGCTCGGACCCGGAACGGGCCGCCAGGGCGTTTTCGACCTTGCCGCAAATGGCTTCGAAATCTTCGAAATCGCCCTCGCGGGCCGCATTCTCAAGACGTACGAAAAGAGCCGTCAGACCTGCACACATGCCGCTCACCACAGACCGAACTCGAACGATGCCCCCTCGGGACACACCTTTTAGTTGTGGATTTCGGCAATTTTGCCCTCAAAATGAGTTGAATTTTAGACGAAGCGTCTCCCTAGGCGGGCGCCGCCATCCCCTTCTCGCGGGCCAAGTCCTTCATCCGCTTCTGCAGCTTCTCGAAGGCGCGTACTTCGATCTGGCGGATTCGTTCCCGGCTGACGTCGTAGACGCCCGAAAGCTCTTCGAGGGTCACCGGCTGGTCCTTGAGCCGACGCTGAAGCAGGATGTCCTTCTCGCGCTCGTTGAGCACGTCCATCGCCTGCACAAGCAATTCGCGCCGGCTTTCCAACTCGTCCTTCTCGGCATAGGCTTCGGCCTGGTCGGCGTCGTCGTCCTCCAGCCAATCCTGCCACTCGGTCGAGGTGTCGCCCTCCGTGCCCACCATCGCGTTCAGCGACGCGTCGCCGCCCGACAGGCGGCGATTCATCGCGATCACCTCATCCTCGGTGACACTGAGATCGTGCGCAATCTGCGCAACGTTCTCGGGGCGCAAATCGCCCTCCTCCAACGCGCCGATGCGCGCCTTGGCCTTGCGCAGGTTGAAGAACAACTTTTTCTGCGCCGATGTCGTGCCGAGCTTCACGAGGCTCCAAGACCGCAGGATGTATTCCTGGATCGCGGCGCGGATCCACCACATCGCATAGGTCGCAAGGCGGAAGCCCTTTTCGGGGTCGAACCGCTTGACCGCCTGCATCAGGCCGACATTCGCCTCCGAAATTACCTCGGCCTGGGGCAGGCCGTAGCCGCGATAGCCCATCGCGATCTTGGCCGCCAGCCGCAGGTGCGACGTCACGAGCTGGTGCGCCGCCTCAGTGTCGTGGTGGTCCACCCAGCGCTTGGCCAGCATGTATTCCTCTTCCGGCTCAAGCAGGGGAAACTTCCGGATCTCCTGCAAATAGCGATTAAGCCCCTGCTCCGGAGATGGGGCGGGAAGATTGGCATAGTTGCTCATTTGTGTCCCTGTTGCTCCCTCGTGCTTGACCTTAAATCTAGAAACTGAACCATCTGGTTCAAGTTACTCCGATTCACATTTGATGTACGCAGGATGCTCTGCATTCCGTCGAAAAAGCATTAACGCAAGGTAAATGTGTCAAAGCCTCACGCCGCTTTGCTCGCTTGTTTCAACAACGACGCAGGCGGCGCACAAGTTCCGTCATGTCGGACGGCAATGCCGCTTCGAACCGCATCTTCTCGCCCGTCTCGGGGTGCAGGAATCCCAAACTCGCCGCATGCAGCGCCTGGCGCGGGAAGGCGGCGGCCGCCGCCACGGCCTCGGCGCCCACAGCCCTTTCCGAAAGCTTGCGCCGGCCGCCGTAGGTCGGGTCGCCGATCAGCGCATGGCCGGCATGGGCGAGGTGGACGCGGATCTGGTGCGTGCGGCCGGTTTCCAGCCAACACTCGAGCAGCGCGGCCGCGGGCGGCGCACCGAAGCTCTCGAGCACGCCGGCGCGGGTCACGGCGTGGCGCCCGCCCGCAGCCAGCACCGCCTGTCGCTGGCGGTCGCTGCGGTGGCGCCCGATCTGCGTGGCGATGCGTAGCACGCCCCCCGCCTCGAAACACACGCCCGCCACGCCCCGCAAGCGCGGGTCGCCCGCATCCGGCACCCCGTGCGCGAGGGCCAGATAGTGGCGCTCCACGCTGTGGGCCTCGAACTGGGCAGCCAGCGCGGCATGGGCCTTGTCGGTCTTGGCCGCGACCAGGAGTCCGCTGGTATCCTTGTCGATCCGGTGCACGATGCCGGGCCGCTTCTCGCCCCCGACGCCGGACAGGCTGTCACCGCAATGGGCAAGCAGGGCGTTGACAAGTGTTCCATCGGGCGACCCCGGCGCGGGGTGGACGACCATGCCGGGGGGCTTGTTGACGACGATAAGCGACGCGTCCTCGTAGGCGATCTCCAGCGGGATCGCCTGCGGCTCGGTGCCAGTCTCGGCCGGATCGGAAAAGGCGATCTCGATCTCGTCCCCCGCGGCCACCTGCGCCCGCTGATCGGCCAGGGTCACCCCGGCCCGGCTGACCCCACCGGCGGCGATCAGCTTGGCCAAGCGCGACCGCGTAAGCCCTTCGGGCTCTGGCACATCGCGGGCAAGGGCCTTATCAAGGCGACCGGGCGGGTTCGGCCCGATGATGACCCGAAGGCGTCGAGGCGTGGACATGGACGATTCCCCGGAACCGGAGGCCCTGCCTCCGAACCTGAAGCTGCTGCGCGTGCTGGTCACCGTACTGATGGTGACGATGATCGGAGGCTTTGTAGTCATCGTCGCACTGTTTGTCATCCGCATGCCGGGAGGGAACGCCGCGCTGCCCCTGCCCGAAACGCTGGTGCTGCCCGAGGGCACCGAGCCCAGCGCCTTTACCCGCGGCCGCGACTGGGTCGCAGTGGTGACAGCGGACGACCGCATCCTGATCTACGATGCCGCGACCGGCGCCTTGCGTCAGACGGTTCACATAGCGAAGTGAGGTGAAAGGCCCGCGGTTGACCGCGCCGCTTTAGCGCCGTGATACTGTCCTTGAAGCAGCATCTTGTGGTGAAGCGGCAAGAATGCCACGACCGAAGACCGCAGATACCCGGGGGCCAGCCCTCGCGGGCGGACCGCGCCGGAAGCCGGCGGATCCGGCGCAGGACCGGCACCTCTCGGTTTTCGGCGACATTCCGGTCTCGAACGGCTGGGAGGACGTGTTTCTCGCACCCGGCGATCTGGAGTTCCGCGATGGGAGCCTGGTGGGCGTCGCGTACGGGCGCGGCGGGCCCACGCGATAGCAGCGGCTTTCCATCCGGGTCGAAGCGCAGGCCGTGGCCAATTTCGGAAAGTAGACCACCTCGAGTTCAACCTTCCCGCCACCCTGCGATACAGCCTCAATACGCGCTACATCCGCGGCTTCGCCCTCGGACTCGGACTCTCCCATTCGACGGAACTGCCCGAGATCGAGATCGCCAACAAGGGCGGTTCGGCTCGCACCCTGATTTACTGGATGATGGAGGCCGAGTTCGGCCCGCACGAGGGCGGGCGCAGCTTCTTCGCCCGGCTGCATCACCGCTCGGACGGATACGGCCTGATGGCCGAGCGCGGAGACTTCAACGCGCTGGTCCTAGGCACGCGCTGGCGCTAATGACCGCTACGGATCGATGGCGGTTGCATTCCCCGCTCGAAATCCACGATAAGCGCGGCCAGTCTGACCGGAGCCCTGCACTATGATCCTCTACCCCGCCATCGACCTCAAGGACGGCCAATGCGTACGGCTCTTGCGCGGCGAGATGGACCAGGCAACGGTGTTCGGCGACGACCCCGCCGCTCAAGCCAAGGCGTTCCAGGACGCGGGCTGCGAGTGGCTGCACCTCGTCGACCTCAACGGCGCCTTTGCCGGCCAGCCCGTGAACGCGGCCGCCGTCGAGGGCATTCTGGCTGCCGTGGACGTGCCCGCGCAGCTCGGCGGCGGCATCCGGAACATGGGCACGATCGAGGCCTGGCTGGACAAGGGGCTGGCCCGCGTGATCCTGGGCACTGTGGCTGTGGAAAACCCGCAACTGGTGCGAGAGGCCGCCCGCGCCTTCCCCGGCCGCGTCGCCGTGGGTATCGACGCCCGCCAGGGCCGCGTGGCCACCAAGGGCTGGGCCGAGGAGACCGACGTGACGGCCACCGATCTGGCGAAAGCGTTCGAGGACGCGGGGGTGGCCGCGATCATCTACACCGATATCGATCGCGACGGCGCGATGGGCGGCCCCAATATCCCCGCGACCGAGGCGCTCGCGCGGGCGGTGTCGATCCCGGTGATCGCCTCAGGCGGGGTCTCGTCGCTGGCCGACGTGATCGCGCTGCGCGACAGCGGGGTTATCGCGGGCGCGATCTCGGGCCGCGCGCTCTACGACGGGGCGCTGGACCTCGGCGCGGCGCTGGACGCGCTGACCGGATAGCGCGATGCGAACCGCCCTCGCCTTCTATGTCTTTCCGCTCGGGCTGCTCTCGCTCTACGTGCTGCTATCGCTCGGGGTCAGCATTTTCTCGGCCCGCGGACCGGCCCATTGCGTGCTGCTGGGCATCAACGTGACCCGCCTGCCCGGAATCGACGGCCCGGACGCCGTGCTCGCCCCCGTTATCCTCGCCTGGCTGGGCTTCGGCGGCATCGCCTACTGGGCGGCATGGCGCTGGCGCGCGCGGGGCTGAGCCCGGCTCAGCCCCCCGCCGCGGCAGCCATCGTAAGGTTCTGCAACGCCCCGCGCATCTGCGCCAGGTAGGGCGCGTCGTCGGAAATGCCGAGGTCGTCCAGGGTCTCTTCCGGCTTTTCATAGGCGATCCAGGTGCTGCCCTCCTCGTCGGTATAGACCAGCACCTTGAGCGGCAGGAAAAGCCCCGCCAGCGGGGCGTCCTGCATCGCGGGTGTCCCGAGCTTCGGATTGCCAAAGATCACCAGTTCCGAGTCGCCCAGTTCCATGCCCACGGAGGCCGCGCCGCCGCCGTGGTCGATCCGGGCGAAAACCGTGGCCCCGGCCTTGCCGATCGCGGCCTCCAGAGCATCAGCCGTCTCGGAGACGCCGACCGCGGACATGATGCGAACGATGTCGTCCTCGCTCGCGGCGGCCGGCAGCCCCGGGAGGGCCAGAAATGCGGCGAGGGGGAGCGCAAGACGGCACATGGGAATCTCCTGTCGTGATGACCGTTGGCCGCAGTCTCTGGCGTCCCCAGGTATTTGCCCATAAAAGACTCCGTGATCGGCAAAGGACCCCGCTTTCATGCTCAAGACCCGCATTATCCCCTGCCTCGATGTGGCCGACGGCCGCGTGGTCAAGGGCGTCAACTTCGTCAACCTCGTGGATGCCGGCGACCCGGTGGAGGCAGCGAAGGCCTATGACGCGGCCGGGGCGGACGAGCTGTGCTTTCTCGACATCCATGCCACGCACGAGAACCGCAGCACCATGTTCGACGTCGTGCGCCGCACGGCCGAACAGTGCTTCATGCCGCTGACCGTGGGCGGCGGCGTCCGCAACGTGGAGGACGTGCGCGCACTGTTGCTGGCCGGGGCCGACAAGGTCAGCTTCAACTCCGCCGCCGTGGCCGACCCGGACGTGGTGCGCCGCGCGGCCCAGCAGTTCGGCAGCCAGTGCATCGTGGTCGCCATCGACGCCAAACGGGCGGCGCCCGGCCGCTGGGAAATCTTCACCCATGGCGGGCGCAAACCCACCGGCGTCGACGCGGTCGAGTTCGCAAAGACGGTGGTCGCCAAAGGCGCGGGCGAGATCCTGCTGACCAGCATGGACCGCGACGGCACCAAGGCGGGCTTCGATCTCGACCTGACGCGGGCCATCGTCGCCGCCGTCGACGTGCCGGTGATCGCGTCGGGCGGCGTCGGTACGCTCGACCATCTCGTCGACGGCGTGACGGAAGGCGGCGCGAGCGCGGTGCTCGCCGCCTCGATCTTCCATTTCGGGACCTACACGATCGGCGAGGCCAAGGCGCACATGGCTGAGGCCGGCATCCCCATGAGGCCGGCATGAGCGCGCCCGGACCCGACGTGCTCGCCAGGCTCGCCGCCACGATTGAGGCGCGCAAGGGCGCGGACCCCGAGAGTTCGTGGACCGCGCGGTTGCTGGCGCGGGGGCCCGAGAAATGCGCCGAGAAATTCGGCGAAGAGGCCGTCGAGGCGGTGATCGAGGCCGTGCGCGGCGACCCCGAGCGGCTGACCGCCGAGGCCGCGGACGTGCTCTATCACCTGCTGGTGATGCTGGCCGCGCGCGACGTCTCGCTCGACGAGGTTCTGGCGGAACTGGACCGGCGCCAGGGCAGGAGCGGCCTTGACGAGAAGGCCGCCCGCAAGGGCTGAGGCTCAGGCCGCCCGGTCGAGGGGCCGTTTCACATCTTCCACCGGATCTCGCCCCAGCGCCAAGCGCCCGGTGAAAAGCTGCTGCGGCTTGTCCGGCAGCGGTTGGAACTGGGCGCCGTGGATGTCACGCAACAGCCGCTTGAGCCCCGCCTTGCGGAAGAAGCCGGCATCGCCGCCAATTCCAGCGCCTTCTCGGCGGTTGCGATGACAGCGTTGGCGGCCAGCGTCTTGCGCGTCGGCACGCGGCTGGCAAGCGCGGCATCGGGAGCAAAGTCCAGCCCATTCGCCAGCCGCACCAGATCGTCGACCGCAAGCGCGACCGCGCTGTGCCGGTTCTCCATCTCCCCCGCCAGCATTCGCGTCTCCGGTTCATCGGCACGCGCTCCCGCCTTCTTGCGGGCGATGGTCGCCGCGCGGCCCGCGACGCCGAGATAGACCGACATGATCAGCGGCATCGCGACCGTCAGGATCGCCGTTCGAGTCGAGCCAGTCATTCGCCCCGGTGCTGACGAGGATCGTGTCCTTTCCTCCGACCTTTTCCAACAGCGCACGGCCGGGCCGGTCGGCGCGATGGTTCGCCACCGCGGCCGCAACTCGGTGCTGGTGCATCGACAGCGCCAGCGCCGTCGACGGGCAGTGCCAGGCGAGCCCGCGGAGAAAGCCGCACACCTCTGCATGCGCAACCCCGCCGCCGCCGAACTCCGGCGGCACGAGCGCCGAGAACGGGGGCCGTGCTCGCGAAGTGCGGCGTAGTTGTCGGCCACGAAGCGGTCCTCGGCATCGTTCCGGGCCGCGCGCTCTGCGAAGCGCGGGCCAAATCGGACAGCACGTCCGTCAGGGTCATTCGCTCGGTCATCGGTCGTTTTCTCCCGTTTCCTTGGTCATACTCGGAAGATCTCAGGCCCGACCCGCGCTCTCAACTTCAGCATCTGAAGTTGTGCCGACGCCCTCGGGTCCCTACGTTGCGATATTGCTCAGTTCTAGGGATACGTACAAGTCTGCCCCATAGCGGTCACCGCCGAGGTGCTCGCCCAGCGCTGGACGCCGACGATCTTGCGCGCGCTCTGCGTCGGTGCGAGGCGATTCAACGACATTTAGGACGGTGTGCCGCGGATGTTGCCCGCGCTACTGTCGAAACGGCGGAAGGAACTGGAGCAGGCGGACGTGCTGGTTCGCGAGACGTCCGAGTCGGGCCAGGACAGCGAGTACCAGTTGACGGAGGCGGGCCACGCCCTCTTTCCCGCACTTGAGGCGATGGGCTTCTGGGCGCAGGCTTAGCTGCGCGGCGAGATCACGACCGAACGCAATCTCGACCCCGACGTCCTGATGCGGGAGTTGCGCCGCACCGCGCGATCTGCCCGACGGCCTGCCGCGCCGTGTCGCCGCCTTCTGGCTGGAGGGCATGCCAGCGGAGCGGAGGCGCTACTGGGTCGTGTTCGAGGCGGACGCGGTCGATGTCTGCACCCGCGATCCAGGCCAAGAGGTCGATCTTCTCGTCACCGCCCATATCCGGACACTGGTTGAGCTTTGGCTCGGCCACCGGTTGATCGCCGCCGCGCGCGAGGATGGCCGCCTGCGCCTGGACGGCTCCCGTACCGAATGCGACGCCTTCGGGCGCTGGTTCGCCCGCAGCCATTTCGCCTAGGCTGGTGAACTGCCCGCGCTGGGCCGAGACCGCTTGCCTAGCAGGCCGCTGAAATTCTCTTGCGGCCGGACGGATTTCCCTGACCCTCACCCGTGAGGCCGGCGTCGTCTGTTCTGTGTGCTTGGTCTCGGCCCTGCCTTTGGCGTCAGGCGGCCAGCAGCTTCGGCAGTCTGGCGAGGTTGCAGGCGGCCATGGTGAAGGTGAAGCGGGCGGCGACGCGGTCGAGGCCGCGGTATACGGTCTGGGCCATGCCGCCGACGGTCTTGGCCCAGCCGAAGGGCTCTTCGATCTTCTTGCGGCGCGTCTGGGACAGGGCGTAGCCGGGGTGGCGGGTGGTTCTGCCGTCGATGGCGGAGTGTCGGGCCTTCTGGGCGACATGCGGCGTGACGTGGGCCTGTCGCAGATCGGCGACGAAATCTGCGCTGTCGTAGCCCTTGTCGGCGCCCAGCGTGAGGCGGCGGGTCGAGCCGGGGGAATGGCGGTGGATCATGTCGAGCGCGGCGCGGCGTTCGGCATGGCCATCGGCGCGGGTCAGGTCGGCCTGGACGACGAAGCCATTGCGGTTTTCCATCAGCGCATGCCCCATGTAACAGAGCAGCGCGCCCGTCCCCTGCGACTTGCGGAACAGCCGCGCGTCGGGGTCGGTGATCGAGGCATGGGTGGCGTTGGAGCGCTTCTCGCCGCGGAAGTCGACTTCGGCGTTGCGGTGGCGGCGGCTGGGGCTGGGCATCGGGACGGTCTCGGCTTCGGGCTGGGCAGGGGCGGTGTCGGGGCTGGTATCCTGATCGGTGTCCCCCGGCGGGTCACCCGGCCCGTCCGCGCCGGGCGGGCTGCCCTCGGTCTTCGGCTGGAAGCTCTTCATGGAAGCCCAGGCCTTGATCAGCGTGCCGTCCACCGAGAAGTGCTCGTCTGACAGCAGCGGTGCGACCTCCCGGTGAGCCAGGATCGCGCCCATCACCTTGCGCGCCATGTCGGTGGTCAGCAGCCGGTCACGGTTCTTCGTGAAGACGGTGGGGACCCAGACCGCGTCGTCGATCCCCAGGCCCACGAACCAGCGGAACATGAGGTTGTAATCCATCTGCTCCATCAACTGCCGCTCCGAGCGTACCGAGAACAGGATCTGTAGAAGGCTCGCCCGGATCAGCCGCTCCGGCGGGATCGAGGGCCGGCCCTCCGGGGCGTAGAGCGTCTCGAACTCGGCATCGAGGCTGGCCAAAGCCTCGTTCACGACCCGCCGGATCTGCCGCAACGGATGCCGCGCCGGGATCCGCGCCTCGATGTCAACATAGCTGAACAGCGACCCGCCCGTCTCGTCCGCGCCCCGCATCCCAACCCCTCCGGCAACCGCCCAAGGGGTGAATCACGTCCCTCAACCGACGTCCAGAGCGAGGTTATTCAGCAGCCTGCTAGAGTTTCGACGAGATGATGCCGGTTGAGAACCCGCCCATCCGGAGCTCTCCGAAAAGCCGCTGATACTCGATCTTGGGGCAGCGGTTCTGGATCACCCGCTGGCCCGCAGCCTCGGCGCGCCCGGCCGCCTCGGCATTCTCGACTCCGATCTGCATCCAGACCGTCCGCAGCATAGGCAGATGCCGAAGCGCGGTCTCCACGATGGGCGGGACATGCTCGGAGCGGCGGAAGATATCGACCATGTCGACAGACACATCGCCGGGAATCGCGGACAGGTCTGGGTAGATTTCCTCACCGAACAGGCGCTTGCCCGCATGTCCGGGATTGACCGGGATCACCCGCTTGCCCCGCAGGCCCAGATACCGCGCGACGTAGTGGCTCGGCCGCACAGGGTTGGGCGAAACGCCGACCACGGCGATCACCCTCGCCGCGCTCAGAGTGTCTTTCAGAAACTCATCGGAATAGACCCTCATCTAGGCACCCTAACACAAAAAGGCGCCCGGGCGAGTAGCACCGGGCGCGAGTCGCGGAACGAGGGACAGTGAAGCAGGACAGGGCCGTTCCGAGGCCCTGCCCCTCGTTCACCGCAGATGGGACGTCCGACCACCGGGTTCCAGAGCCGATCATCGTTTTGTGATCGTCGCCCCTCGGCGCGGTGCAATCTGGAGGGGGCCTCAGTCGAAGATGTCTTCCAGCGTATCGACGACCTCTTCGAACGCCTTGCGCCAGATTGCCTTGCGCTTGCGCTTGCGGGTCTTGGGCCGCGGCGGCGACCACTCGGGCGGGCGGGCGCGACGCGCTGGCGCCGCCCGCGGCGCGTCGCGGTCCGCACGCAGGCGCTTCATGGCGTGGAGCGGGGCCCCGCACGCCGAGCAGGACAGCTCGTGACGCTGCCGGCCTCGCAAGCTGAGCACGGCGCGGGTGCCGCAATAGCAGCAGGTGGCAATCTTCGTCGTGTGCGGCATGCCTCAGGCGCGGGCCTCTTCCCTGCCCGCATATAGGGCGACCGCGGCGGCGTTCGAGACGTTGAGCGAACCGAATCCGCCCGCCGCAGGGATGCGCACCAGACGGTCGCAATTCTCGCGGGTCAGCTGGCGCAAGCCGGGCCCTTCGGCCCCCAGTACGAAGCCCGCTGGCCTCTCCCCGACCTCGGCCAGCGCCGCATCGAGCGGCATGTCTGCCGCCCCGTCGAGGCCGAGCAGTGTGTAGCCAAGCCCCCTAAGGGCCGCCATCGTCCGGGCCAGGTTCGGAACCCGCAGGTACGGTTGGCGCTCCAGCGCACCCGACGCGGTCTTGGCCAGCGCGCCGGTTTCGGGCGCGGAATGCCGCTGCGGCGCGATGACGGCCTCGGCGCCGAACACCTCGGCCGAGCGCAGGATCGCGCCCACGTTGTGCGGATCGGTCACCCGGTCGAGCAGAACGACGCGCGCCCCCGGACAGCCCGTGCAGAGCTCCTCGAGCCGCCCCCAGTCGCGCGGGCGCACCTCGAGCGCGGCGCCCTGGTGCACGGCACCGGGATCCAGCGGCGCGGCGAACCGGCGAGCGTCGCTGATCTCGGGCGCGATGCCCGACGCGGCGATCGCCTCGGCCAGCCGGTCGGCGGCGTTCTTCGTCACCACGAGGCGCAGCTTTTCGCGCTGCGGGTTCGACAGCGCATCCCGCACCGCGTGCAGCCCGAAGAGCCACAGCGTCTCGGCAGCCCCCGTTCGCCGGGCGCGTTCCTTCTCGATCACCCAGTCGGGTTTCCTGGCCACGTCTCATTCCTCCGGATCGGGCGGACCATGGGCGCACGACGCGGCCGGCGCAAGGGATTTTCCTGTTGACGACCCCGGGGCCTCGGCGTATCCAGCCGCTCACTCAGGGCGACGCGCTGCAAGGTGCGGCAGCGGACTGTAAATCCGCCGGGGAGACCCATGCCTGGTTCGATTCCAGGGTCGCCCACCATTCCCCCTCTAAGTCTTTGATCTTTCATAGATCGCTGATTTAGTTGGGCTTTTTCCATCCCCCTTGGTCACAATTTTGGTATACACAGGGGTATGCGAAAGATGGCCGAGACACATCATTTACAGAAGCGCGGGCAGACCTGGCACTATTACCGCCGGGTGCCGACTGCGCTTGTGCGTGTCGTGGGCAAGACCTTCGTTAAGAAAAGCCTGGGGACTTCTGACCTCAAAGAGGCGAAAATTCTCCGCAACGCGCTAACAGGCTGCTGAAAAACCTCGCTCTGGACGTCGGTTGAGGGACGTGATTCACCCCTTGGGCGGTTGCCGGAGGGGTTGGGATGCGGGGCGCGGACGAGACGAGCGGGTCGCTGTTCAGCTATGTTGACATCGAGGCGCGGATCCCGGCGCGGCATCCGTTGCGGCAGATCCGGCGGGTCGTGAACGAGGCTTTGGCCAGCCTCGATGCCGAGTTCGAGACGCTCTACGCCCCGGAGGGCCGGCCCTCGATCCCGCCGGAGCGGCTGATCCGGGCGAGCCTTCTACAGATCCTGTTCTCGGTACGCTCGGAGCGGCAGTTGATGGAGCAGATGGATTACAACCTCATGTTCCGCTGGTTCGTGGGCCTGGGGATCGACGACGCGGTCTGGGTCCCCACCGTCTTCACGAAGAACCGTGACCGGCTGCTGACCACCGACATGGCGCGCAAGGTGATGGGCGCGATCCTGGCTCACCGGGAGGTCGCACCGCTGCTGTCAGACGAGCACTTCTCGGTGGACGGCACGCTGATCAAGGCCTGGGCTTCCATGAAGAGCTTCCAGCCGAAGACCGAGGGCAGCCCGCCCGGCGCGGACGGGCCGGGTGACCCGCCGGGGGACACCGATCAGGATACCAGCCCCGACACCGCCCCTGCCCAGCCCGAAGCCGAGACCGTCCCGATGCCCAGCCCCAGCCGCCGCCACCGCAACGCCGAAGTCGACTTCCGCGGCGAGAAGCGCTCCAACGCCACCCATGCCTCGATCACCGACCCCGACGCGCGGCTGTTCCGCAAGTCGCAGGGGACGGGCGCGCTGCTCTGTTACATGGGGCATGCGCTGATGGAAAACCCCGATGTATCCGGCGAAGGTGTGGGGCGAGACATGCGCCGAACGCCTATTCGACCTGATGCCCAGAGCGCGCGGAGAGTTGATCCTGCAGGACATGGAACGCTGGGAAGGTGAGTTTCTGACCTGCCACTGATCTTTCATCCAGCCGCGACCGGAGCCCGGTTGGTGTTTACGCCAAATGGCGCGGGTTGAGCAATCGCCCGACGCGCGGAGCTCTCATCTCGCGCAGCGGGTCGGGCGATTGCGGTGGTCAGGGTCTGCGCGTAGTCAGCCGGGGTCTGATAGCCCAAGGCCGAATGGGGGCGCTCGGTGTTGTAGTCGGCGACCCAGGCGGCGATCAGGTCGCGGGCATGGGCGAGGTTACGAAACAGCGTCTCGTTCAAGAACTCGTCCCGCATCCGGCCGTTGAAGCTCTCGACAAAGCCATTCTGCATCGGCTTGCCCGGCGCGATGTAGTGCCATTCGATCCGGTTCTCGGCGCACCACTTCAGGATCGCGTTCGAGGTCAGTTCCGTCCCGTTGTCCGACACGATCATTCCCGGCTTGCCGCGACGTTCGATCAGCGCCGTCAGCTCCCGCGCGACGCGCCGGCCGGAGATCGACGTGTCCGGGATCGCGGCGAGGCATTCGCGCGTGACGTCATCGACGATGTTCAGCACCCGGAACCGCCGCCCGCACGCGAACTGGTCATGGACGAAATCCAGTGACCAACGGGCATTTGCGCGCGCCTCGACCAGGATCGGGGCGCGGGTGCCGATGGCCTTGCGCCGCGCGCGCCGCTTGCGGACGGTCAGCCCTTCCTCGCGGTAAAGCCGGTAGATACGGTTGATCCCCGAGGGCTCGCCCTCCCGCCGGAGCAGGACGAAGAGCCGCCGGTAGCCGAACCGCCGACGCTCGTTGGCAAGCTCCCGCAATCGGCCGCGCAGTTCCGTGTCGGGTGCGCGTTGCGACCGGTAGCGGATCGTCTTCCGATCCGCGCCGGCAATCTGGCACGCCCGTCGTTCCGACAGCCCGAACCGGGCCTTCAGATGCGCGACCGCCTCGCGCTTCACGACGGGCGTCACCACTTTTTTGAAACCAGCTCGCGCATCGCGGCCAGATCCAGCATCTGCTCCGCCAGCAGCTTCTTCAACTTGGCGTTCTCGTCCTCGAGCGCCTTCAGCCGTTTGGCCTCTGACACCGTCATGCCGCCGTATTTGGCTTTCCAGTTGTAGAACGTCCCCTCCGACATGCCGTGCTTGCGGCACAGATCGGCACACTTCGCCCCGGCCTCATGCTCGGCCAGGATGCCGATAATCTGCTCTTCGCTGTATCTCGTTCGCTTCATTGTCCGTCCCCTCCTTGGGTCGGACTCTAATCGCAGGTGGAGGAAAAATCCCGTGGCAGGTCAGTTCTTGCTCTTTCCGTCGAGGAGATAGAAGCCCTCGCCGCCCTCTTTCACTTGGTCCGTGGTGATCATGGCTATCTCATCGGCACGGCAACCTGTGGCGATGGCGAGGCGGACGACGTCGCCTTCTCTTGTCCCACGCTCTGTGGCCGCAAGCAGCTTGCTTGTCTCCTCAGGCTGGAAGTTCTCACGGACCTGTTCGCGCTTGTTGTTCGTGCGGCTGATGCCTCTGGGGAAGACCCACGGGTTCCGATAGCGCTTCGGCAGGCGTCCGTTCTCTTCTGCCCACACCCAGAGCTGCTTCAGTAGGTTGACGTTCTTGGCAACGGTCTGGGCGGAGAGACCCTGAGGGCTGCGGTGATGGCGGAGGGAGGGGAGGAAGTCATAACGGAAGCGGCGGGCAAGCTCGGGGGTCACGTCCTCCAAGCAGGCGGTCTTCGCCTCATCTTCGAGGAAGGCGCGGAGGTGCTTCATCGCAGTGTCGAGGTTCATCACCGTGCTGCGCTTCAGCGGCGCATAGCCGTAGGGATTGCCGGGGCGGCGGGCCTCCACATACTGCGAATGAGCGAGGTCGAGGGGAAAGCCCTTCCCTGAAGCGACACGAGCGCACCGCTGCAGCTGATCGAGTGGGAGACCACGGGCCTCGGCCTGTTCCAGCTTGTCGGTCAGAACCATCTCGATACCAACGCGGCGGGGGTCTTCGGCGTTCTGGCGGGCAGCAAGGATGGCTTCGCGCCACTCTACAGCTGAGGCGAGGGAGAAGGCCTCCCCGTCGCGCAAGCCGTCCTGAAGCCTGCGGATGTCGCCGAGTGCGATGTCGCGGAGCTTTCGGGCCGAGGGGAGGTGACGTGTCCCCAGCCCCTTTGTGATCGTTTTACGGATTGGCCTGCCGTCCCACGGGTTCGGAACACCCACGAGTTCAGGTGGCGTGGGCATCTTGAACACCCAGCCCTTGCCGGGGCCGCGAGGCTGCCTGAGGTATCGCATGTCTTCTTTCCCGGTCTTCCTGTGGTCCATTTTGGACAACAAGCTCTTGGATATCGAGAAGAAAACCCTGCAATAATAATAGGTTGTTGGGTGTGGCGGAGACGAAGGGATTCGAACCCTCGAGACGGTTTCCCGTCTACTCCCTTAGCAGGGGAGCGCCTTCGACCACTCGGCCACGTCTCCGCTGGCCTGTCTATGCCGTAAGGGCGCGCGGAACAAGGTGTTTTTGGCCGCGGCCTCCAGCATGGCCTAACCCCATGTTTTCCCGGGTTTTCGCGGAACTTAACGGGAACTGCACCTGATTCTGGTGCAGAATGCGTGCAGTTTGTTCCCGTTTTGCCCTGTTGAGAGCCCCCCATGTCGACCCTCGCCGCCCTCCTGATGCTCACCGCCTACACCATCGTCGACGGCGACACGCTGTCGGCAGGGGATACAGGGATCAGGCTGTGGGGGATCGACGCGCCCGAACGGGGCGAGGACGGCGCCGCCGCGGCGACGGCCGCGCTGGCCGATCTCGCGGGCGCCGGGCCGCTGCGGTGCGAGGTGAAGGACGTGGACCCCTACCGCCGGATCGTCGCGCGCTGCGTGACGCCGGACGGCCGCGACCTGGCCTGCGAACTGGTGGCGCAGGGCCACGCCCGCGACTGGCCGCGCTATTCGGGCGGGGCCTATGCGGGCTGCGATCCGGGGCGGTGACGCCGCGCCCCGGATCGGAAACCTAGCGCCCGCGCAACAGCGTCGCCGCCTCGAGGATCAGCGCAGGCAGCAGGCGGATCGGCACCACCAGGATCAACTCGCGCCCGCGCCAGACGCCCAGCCCGCCCCGGTGCGGCCCGAAATGCACCGGCGCGCTCAGGGCCGCCACCCGCACAGGCGGGCCCCCGTCTCGTTGTGGGTCAGGATCTGGCGCCGGGTGCCCTCGGTCAGCTGGTCGGCCGAGGAGGGCCGGATGGGGTTGGCCCAGTCGCAGGACCTAATCTCGCATCCAGCGAGCCAGGTCGTCGCGCACACGATCAGGATGGCGGGTCGCGATGTCATCTTGCACCTCGTTGGCGGTCTTCAGGGCGTCGCGCTCGCGCTCGGCCTGCCTGCGTTTGCCGCGCTCGCGCCCCCAGAGCGCGCCACCAGCCAGCGCCGCCAGCGCCATGCCGAGCGCCGAGAGCAGCGCGGAAAGGTCGATCCCGAGGAGATCGAGCATCACCCCCGCTCCAGCTTGTCGCGCAGGCCGATGATGCCGAGGCCCAGCACGACTAGCCCGGCGGGCGAGGCGTCGGCCCCGCCCAGCAGCGCCGCGAGCACGCGGCCGAGCTGCGACGCCTCCTCGGACGGGGCCACGATGCCGAGGACACCCAGGGCGATCGAGACCACCCCGGCCCACCAGCTGAGCGACGAGAATCGGAGATAGCGCATGTCAGCCTCCACAGGTCAGGTTGAGCAGATCGGCCAGCAGCGGCACCCGGCAGGCGAGCCCGGAGGCCACCGCGGCCGTCCCGGCGGCGAGCGCCGCGATCGCCGCGCCGATGCCCACGGCCGCGGTCTCGCCGGCGGGACCCGCCCCGCCGACCACACGCTCGGGCGCGGGCGGGGGCGGCGGGGGTGCGGCGGGCACCAGCGCCGGATCGTAGCCCGCCTCGCGCAGCGCCAGCTCGAACGCCGCGGCGCGGCTTGCATAGGCGGCGGCCTCGAACGTGCCGTTCCAGACGCGCCGGGCGGCGAGGTAGTCCACCCCGCGCGGCCCCACGAAGTCGGCCAGGGAAAGGCCCGTCGCCCAGCCGCCCAGCATCCCTCGCACCAGCGCCGCGGCCGAGATGGGCAGGTCGAGGATCAGCTCGGGCCTGTCCTCGAGCGGCACGCCGAGGCGCTGGCCCCAGAGCCGGTAGTTGCGCCGGCCGGTGATCTGGCCGAGGCCGCCGCCGCGGAACCGCCAGCCGTCGTCCGACCCGGGGCAGTTGTCGAGACGCCCGTTGTAGACATGGTTCGCCAGCGCGCGGGGGTTGCGGACGAAGGGCCGAGCCGCGGCCTCGGTCGGGAATCTCGACGGCCACACCGCGCAGAGCCGCGCGGCCGTGGTGTAGCTTAAGTTCTCGCGCAGCGGCCGCATCCGCCCGCCGGTCTCGCCATGGGCGGTGGCCAGGATGTAGGCGGCCTGGGGCAGCGTGGCGCGGGCGCGCAGGCACTCGTCCAGCACGGCCTCCAGGCCGTCGACTTGGCGCTGGCTCAGCGACGTGCCGAACACGCCGCTCCCGC
The DNA here is from genome assembly GCF_900142935.1 of Rhodovulum sp. ES.010. NCBI lineage: Bacteria > Pseudomonadati > Pseudomonadota > Alphaproteobacteria > Rhodobacterales > Paracoccaceae > Rhodovulum > Rhodovulum sp. ES.010. The sequence continues at coordinate 1,669,623 of NZ_FSRS01000001.1, forward strand.
GACGCCTGAGCGCCGCGTAGAACGTCTTGCGGTCCATGGGACCCTCCTAGGGGGCGAGATACGTGAAGGTTTCGGGCGCGCCGCACCGGTCGAGCGCACCCGCGGCCAGCAGCGCGAGCCACAGCACGACGGCGCCGGGCAGGTAGAAGCGGTGCACGGCTTGCCGGACCCGCTTCACTTGCCTCTCCACTGGCGCAGCAGGTCGACGACGGCGGCAGGGTTCTTCTTGGCCAGCAGCAGGACGGTCGCGGCCACCTCCAGCACGAGCGGGCCCAGGACCGTCACGCCCACGAGCGTCAGCCGCTCGGGCGTGCCCAGCCACAGCGCCAGCTCGGACCCGAGGGCCAGGCCGGCCGCGGCCGAGGCGGTGATGACCCCGAGGCGGCCGATCACCGCCATTCCGTCGGTGCGGATCCAGACCAGGATCAGGCCGGCGAGGATGGCCAGCGCGGTCTTGGCCGCGGCCTCGGTCAGCTCGATCATGCCGCCTCCACCGGGCCCAGTGTCGGGCTCGCGGGCCGGGCGTCGCCGAGCATGTCGACCGGCAGCACCGATCCCGTCGCCGCGGCCTTCGCGGTCGAGGTCGAGCCGGGGCGCAGGATCACCGCCAGCGGCGAAGGCGTCGCCGCGCTGACCACCTTCGGCGGGTAGTGGTCCGGGTGCCGCATCAGGTAGGCGACCCAGGCCGTGCCGGCCGGCCAGTCCACGCCCGAGTTGTTCGTGATCGTCACGCCGGTCGCGCCGAAGGTCCACGTGGTTTCGCCCGCGTTGGTGCCGTAGACGCCGCCCGCGTAGTATTCGGCATTGCTCGACCCGTCCGCGACCCCGATCAGCTGGAGGCAATGCGCCCGCGTGTTGTCGCGGAAATAGCTGGCGTCGCCCTCGCTGTAGGGGATCGTGAACGTCCCGCCCGCGCCGCCGACCGTCGCCGCCAGCGTGCCGGTGTAGCGCTCCGCCACCGGCTGGACGCCGGCATTGTAAGGCGTGACCGTGTGCACCTCGGTGAAGGGCGCGAACTGCGTGTCGCCTCCGCTGGGGCCGGGCTCGTGCAGCAGATTGTGGGCCATCGCCACGGTGATCCCCCCGCCGGTGTTCTCGACCACTTGCGAGACCGGCACCAGTGCCGAGCCGCCGAACGTCTTGGCGTCGGTGCACTGGTTGACGAAGGCGCAATGGCGCATCGTGCCGTAGATATTCGCGGGGTCCGAGGCGGCCGAGGTCATCCCGATGAAGCGCGTGATGTCGGTGAAATCCGAATACCGCTGGATGTCGGGATGCACCAGGGAGAGGTTTCGCGCCGAGATGCCGCCCTGCCGCCAGGTGAAAATCTCGCCCGTGTGCGGCCCGGCCACGATGATGCCGTCCGCGCACAGGATATTGCCCTCGGCAATCGGCGTGACGCCGTTCTGCGTGCCGAAACCCAGCTGCCCCTCGACGTAGAACCGCTCCATGTTCAGGCGCGGGTCCACCTCGTCCTCGATGTCGCCCTCGGACCACAGCAGCGGGTCCGGGATCGCCCAGCGGATCGCGGGCTGGTAGAGACCCGTCACCCACGTCCTGCCGCCCGTCCAGCCGTCGGTGCCGACCGTCAGCGAGGCCAGCGTCGGGTGTCCCGAGCCGGAATAGAACGACGATCCGGCGACGTAACACGTCGCCGCGCCGCCGCGCCACGGGCCATGGTCGTTCGACTTGCCGTCCTTGACCCAGCCCGACCCCGCGTTCGGGTTCTGGGCGATGTCGGAGCCGAGGATCGCGAAGAACTGCCGGGTGCCGACATCGGAGCGCACGCCTGCCCCGCCGCCGAAAATGCCGTATTCCCGCCAGTCCCAGACCTCCGTCTCGTGCAGAACGCCGAGGATCGTGTTCGCGGCGGGGTTCGGGTTGCGGGTGACCGGGGAGACGCAGATCTTGAAGTTGCTGACCCGGCAGCCGGACAGGCACCAGTATTCGCAGGGCCCGTTCCGCGTGAACCCCGATGCAGGGACCTCCTCCGCGCCCCGGCCGAACTCAAAGCCGAGCGCCTGGACGCCTTCCATCCGCACCGCGTCCCACAGGCCACGGAAATGGATGCCGCGCGCCACGAAGGCCACGGTGCCCTCGGCGGTCGGCCGCATCATCTTGTTCATCTCGCGGATGATCGAGCCGTTCTCGCCGCTGACGGTGATCTCCGGCATGGTCTCCGCGCCCGGCTCGGTGTCGATGTAGATGGTCCTGAAACGGAAGCTGGTGGAAGCGCTGGCTCCCGAGACGCCCGAGCCGATGTCCTCGGTCCAGCCATCCTCCAGCATGATGCGGATATCGGTCTGGCCGTCGTCGGCCCGCATGTCGGCCCACGCCGCCGCGAAGCTGGCCTTGTCGATCGCACCGGCCACGGGGCACGCGCCGGGCGCGCCGACCCAGAAGGTTTCGGCCGGGCCGGTCGGGGCGAAATGCGTCTCGGCGCTGACAACCACGATGGGGTCGAAGGTGATCGTCACGGACTTGCCCGAGGACGGCTCCTCGACGGTTAGGCTGGGCGTCCACGACCCGGCGGTCTCGTAGACATGGGCCACTTCGGGGCCGTAGCCCTTCGTCGCGTCGCGCCACGCTTCGGGAAGGTTCTTGCCGGTGACGAACCGCCGGTTCGTGGTGCCGTCGCCGAAATCCCAGGTGAAGATAAGGTCGCGGCGGCGGGCATCGAACCGGGTGCCGCTCGGCGCGGGCGTGTCCCATCCCGAGAACTGCCAGGCCTCGAAGGATACCGAATAGGGAGCGACCGCCAGGTCGCTTTTCTGGATGCGCACGCCGACGGTGGGCGCGGACACGGCGTCGAGCGCGGTGATCCCGAGATCAAGCGGCATCGGACGTCTCCCTTCTCATGGCAGCAGCCCCTGCATGTGGGTGTAAAGCTCAGCCCGCTCCTGCGCGGTCGGGATGCCGGTGGACGCCAGCAGGAAGTAGGCTCGGCCGTCGAGATGGTCGCCGGCGTTCAGCGCGCCGAGGGTGTGCGGTGAGCCGGTGTTCGAGATCGTCCCGGCCGCATTGGCGGCGGACCCGACCTCGGCCAGGGCGACGGTCTTCCCGCCCCTGCAAATCTTGGCGAAGCTCGCATCGAGCCAGGCCATCACGATGACGTCCTCGCCCGCCACGATGGCCGTGGTATCCTGTGCGGTCACCCCCGCCTTCGCCCCGTCATAGCCGATGAACTGCAGCAGCCCGTCGCCGCCGAAGTTGATGTGGCGCAGCAGGAACAGCTTGCTCGGGCCGCCCGGCTGGCAGGCCAGGATGTGCTGGGTGGTCCCGGTCGTCGCTGGCCGGAACGCCGCGGCCAGGAAGAAGCCTCGGTTGTCGATCGAGGCGTCGAAGCCCCCGGCGGTGTCCAGCTTCTCGCCGGCGGCCCGGTCGAAGGTCACGAAGCCGGACCCGAGCTGCGGGCCGGCGGCGCCCGTGGCATCGTAGGACCCGACGCCGGACTGGCTGGCCCAGCCCTGGACGGTCTGGCCGACCGTGGCCGGGATGCTGAGGCCGGTATCGGTGTAGACCCCCGCGGCCGGATCGAAGACGTAGCCTGTGCGGCCGGCGAACAGGGCGGCCGGGTCGAAGCCCGCCGGGGGCACGTTGTTCGTCACCGCTTCGTCCGCCAGGTCCTGCAGCGCGTTGCCCCAGTCGTCGCGCAGGGTCCCGCCCGCGTAGTCGACCGCCAGGGTCTCGCCCGCCTGCACCGCGCCGCCGAAGGCCAGGACGACATCCGCCGACCCGTCGATGGTCACGCCGGTCACCGCGATCGCGCCGCTGGCCGAGCCGGTCACCGTCCAGTCGGCGGGGTCCTCGTCCCCGACGATGATGTCGTCGAAGGTCAGCGTGGCCTGCGTGCCGTCGAGGCTCGTCGCGGCCGAGACCAGGTCGGGTCCGTCCTCGTCCAGGTTGGTCACGGCCACCGTGGCGGTAGCCGCCTGGTTGTCGCCCCCATCCTCGCGCACGACCACCATCAGGCTGTCCGCGCCATTGCCCCCGAAGAAGTCCGACAGCGCCCCCGCGGCGCCCAGGGCGAAGTCGAAGCCCGGAAGGTTGCCGGCGTCGAGCACCGTGCCCCCGGTTCCGGCGACCGCCTGCGGCACGGTCGGCGCGCCGCTCGCGGACTGGTAGGAGACGACGAACAGCGTCAGCGGCTGGCTGCCGCCATAGGAGCCCGTGATCTCGATGCGCGGGATCGCGCCGTCCTGGCCCTCGACGAAGGTCAGCGCCGTGATTTCCAGCGTGTCGGGCACCACTGTGGCCCCCACCGTCACCGGGGCCGAGCTGGCCGAGAACGGGCCGGCCGGGTGGTCGGGGTCGGAAATGCGGATGGTCAGCACCTCGCCCTCGGCCGCCTCGTAAGGCGAGCCGAGCGAGGCATAGCCGCCGCCGTCCACGTCGATCTCCCAGGTCAGCGGGTCGTCCGGCACGCCCGCCGCGCCGCCCAGCACGGCCTCGACATCCGCGCCCGACCCCGGCTGGCCCACCGTCTGGCCGTCGACGACCGCGCCGAGGCTGACGGTCCGGCTCGGGGCCAGGCCGACCACGGTGATCGGCTCGCTCGTGAAGGTGGCGCTGTTGCCGTCGGTATCGGTGACGATCTCGCGGATCCGCCAGGTCTCGCCGTACTGCACGGTCCGCGCCGGGTCGAAGGCCTCCCAGGTCTGGCCGCCGTCGCTGCTCATCTCGCGCGTGGTGGGGGTGACGATTTCGGGCATGGTCTACCTCACGGCCAGTGATGGTCAGCGGTGAAATCGGCGGGGATGCCGCCCGGCGCGTCCTTCAGCGCCCAGGACGCCTCGTAGACGGCCTGCCAGTACGCGGCGGCCCGCTCCCAGAGGTCGGCGACCTGGTGCTGGGTGAACCGGTGGATCACGTCGTCCTCGTCGCGCCAGTCGGTCGTGGTGGCGCCCTCGCCCGCCGCGATCCGCGCCTGCGCGGTCGAGAATCGCGCCGCGAGGTTGAAGGTGGTCCGCTGGTCCCCGGCCAGCGTCACGTCACCATGCCCGGCCACCGGGAATGTGCGCGGCCCGTAGAGCCGGCGGTCGCGCTCGGCATTCACGTCGGCGCCCGTCGGGACCGGGGGCGGCGGCACCTCGCCGGGCCGCGGGGCGCGTATCACCTTCCGGCCGTCCTCCCAGACCACGACTCTATCCTGTGACATATTCGCGCCTCCGCAGCAGGGTGATCCGCCCCGCGTCGATCGACCCCGCGGCGAACCGGACACGGCCGCGGCCAATCTTCTGCGCGGCGGGGTGGGTCACGTCCGCCTCGGCCGCCGTCCACGCCCCCCCGCCGCCCGAGAACCCGTTGGAGAGTTGGGCGATCCGATGCACGAAGCCGATCTCGCGCGGCAGCACGAACTGCGCCGACCCGTAGAGCAGGACGGAACTGCTCGGTGCGCCCGTCTCCATCCTGATGCCGGAATAGGCGCCCGTGGTCTCCAGCCATGCCTCGATCAGCAGAGGGGTAGCGATGCTGTGGTTGTGGCTCAGAGCCTCGACTTTCACCGCGTATTCATAACCGTCTTCGAAGCTCGGCGTCTCGACCGACAGGACCGTGCCGTCGGTGGCGTGATCGTAGATCACCCCGCCCGCGCCGTCGCCGGGGCTGACCATGTCATAGGGGTGCCACGCCTCGATCGGCGCGGCGGGCGCGTGGGCCGCCACCGCCTGCGCCAGCCGCTGGCCGGAGACCTGCCCGAAGACCTGCGAGGTATCGTCGGCCGCCTGCGCCTCGCTCAGCTGCGCGAGGCCGGCGGGCGTGAAGGTGCCGGCGGCCTGGTCGAAACTGCCGATGGTGATCCAGCCGCTGTTCGCGGCGTTGCGCTGTTTCAGCGTGGCCGTCGCGGTATCGGCCCAGAACATGTGCGGATAGGTCTCGGCCGGGGCGGTCGCGCCGGAATTGTTGCTGGCGATCGCCTGCAGCACGGCCGAGAAGAAGCTGCGCGCCTGCGCCCTCGTCCGCGTCGGGTCGGTGATGTAGGTTGCCTGGCTCATCTGCCCCTCATGCTGCCTGCTGCGCGGTGACCGTCAGCGCCGAGACGCTGGCCACGTAGGCCGCGCTCTCGACGCTCAGGACCGCCCGGAACCGGAAGGCGCGCGCCTCGAAATCGGCCGCGTCGAAGCTCTGCCACGGGCCCCAGGAGGGGCTGCCCGCCGGGTCGTCGTCGGTGGCGCTGACCTGCATGTCGACATCGCCCGATGCCGCGTCGCCCAGCCACATCGGCGCGTCCCCCGGCAGCCACATCGCCGCGTCGTCGGGTTTCCAGAACAGGTCCTCGCGCTCGGTGAAGGTCACCGTCACGTCGCCGACCAGGCGCACCGGCTGGACCGCGCCCAGGTCGATCGAGCCCGCGAACCCGTAGACCGCCTCGGTCCCGCCCGGGTCGATCACCAGCGCGCCCAGCTCGACGCTGCAGCCCGCCTTGATCCCGGCGAATCCCGGCGCCTCGACAAGGCTCGCCACCGTCGCCGTCGGCAGGATCGAGGCGGCGCGCACCACCACCGCGGCCTCGGGGCCCGGCAGGCCCGTGGCGTCATAGGGGCGGGCAAGGTACGTGCCCGATTTCAGCGGCAGCGCCGCCTCGGTCGCGACGCCCGGCACCGCCCGGCCGATGCTGGTGGAGTTCTGCCAGCTCGCCCCGGCCATCGCCGAGGCGTGGCGAAACTCGATCCGGCCGCCCTGGCGCACGTCGAGGCTCGGGTGCTGCGTCCAGTGCAGCAGCGCCACGCCCGCGGCCTGCGCGGTCAGGCCCGAAAGCGCGGCGGGCGGCGCCGCCTCGCCCAGCACCGCGACCGCGCCCGACCAGGTCCAGTCCGACCAGAGGCCGCGCGCCGTCCGCCCGCGCACCCCGAAAACGTAGATGCCCGGCCGCACGTCCTCCAGCAGGTCCTGCCCAACATCGACCAGCGGCCGGACCACCGGCGCGTCGGTGCGCAGGTCGGTCTGCGCGACGCTGGAATAGGCGCCCCAGGCGGCCGCGTCGCCGACGGCCGCGCCCGCGGCCAGCGGCGCCAGAGACGGCGCGGTGCCGTCGATCTCGGCCGTCGCATAGGCGCCCCAGGCGGCCGCGTCGCCCAACGCCGCGCCCGCGGCCAGCGGCGCCAGCGCCGGCCCTTCGCCCAGGATCGCCGTGGCGATCCCGTCGACCCATTGCCAGGCGAACTGCCAGGTGGTGACAAACGGGTTGTCGGTGTCTGTCGACAGCTGCACCCGCGTCTTGACCCCGCCGCCGCCCCGCGTCTCGTAGAGCTCCTCGGCCATCGCCGGGGCCTGCATCATCGGCTTCGCCGTGGGGCTGGGCAGGCTCGGCACGCCGCCGGCGGGTTTCGGCGTCTCCTCGCTGGTGGTCCAGTCGAAGATCGCGGGGCCGGTCTCGATGCAGGTCAGGGTGATCCCGACGCCGTCGGGGGCGACCCGCACGCGGCGCGCCAGGACCTCGAAATTCTTCTGCGTCCAGCCCCGGCGCGGGATCGTCACCCTGACGTTATCGCCCAGCCGCACGTTCCACGCGGCCAGCGAGCAGGGCAGCTCCACCCGCTTCTGCCGGCGGCCCTTGAGCAGCGCCAGCTTCATCAGGCGCTGGCCGCGGGCGTGGCTGGTCTCGCCCGGCAGCTCCTCGAGGTCGCGCACCAGCTCCTCGCCATTGTCCTCGGCCCGGTAGGCCGCCGAGGACAGCACCGGCAGGTCGGTCGCGACATGCTCGGCCGCCGCATCGGCGAACTGCGCCTTGACGGTGTTGAACTGCTCCTCGAAAGGGCGGCGGGCGCGCACCCGGATGGGGGCTACCAGCATGTCCTCGGTGATCTCGACCGCCGGCTCCTCCCAGGCCGCGCCGCCCACGGTCAGGCGGCCGCGGTCATAGGCCCACCAGCCGCCCCAGGCTGCCGACAGCTGGTCCAGGTTGGCCCGCGGGCTGTCGGCGGTGTCCAGCGCGCCGCTGAACGCGTACCGCGCCTCGGTCCCGCCCCCGGCCAGCGGCACCGCCTCGTCGGCGATGTTGGCATGCGCGACGATCGCGGCGTCGTCGAGGTCGTCGGCCGTCCAGCCGATGCCACCGAAGAACTCCGGCGTCAGGGCATAGTCGCGCAGGGCGAGGAACGGGTTCGCCGTCCACTTCACCTGCCCGTCGCGCGGGTCGAGCACCCGCTTGCCACGGAGGCGCACCCGCAGCTCGGGCACGCCGCGCGGGAACAGGTCGCGGTCATAGTCGCTCTCGAAATAGACATACGCGATGCCGCGACCGCGGTGGTGCTCGGTCCACTCCCCGGCCTGGCTGACATATCGATCGACCGCCGCCTGGTCGGCCGCGCCGTCGCGCACCACCAGCCGCACCTTGCCCCGGTAGTCGCCCGCGACCTGCCCGGCCAGCGGGCCCTCGACGCCCGCGGCGATGTCCGTCTCGTACTGCGCGCGGGTCCAGACCAGCGTCTCGCCGATCCAGATTTCCTGCGCGCCCTCGATCTCGTGGCAGGCCAGCGTCAGCACGCTGTGATAGCGCTTGTGCGGCTTGCCTCCGACCGCCGTGGTCGACCGGGCGACGATCGAGCCGCCCACGGTGCGCTCGCCATAGACGATCAGGCCGGTGGTCACCGGCTGGATCTTGTTCAGCGTGATGTCGCTGCCGCGCGGGCCGGGCTTTTCCGGCTTCTTCTGCAGCGCCATCTGCACGCCGGCCAGCACGCCCGCAAAGATCGCTTGCGTCGCGATCGCGGCGGCCGTCGCCCCGCCCACCGCGGCGCCCACGCCCGCCACCAGTGCGGCACCGATGGGGGCGGCCTCGGCCGGCGCGGCCCAGCACAGGGCGGCCAGCAGCAGGATCAGCCGATGCGCCATGCCCGCTCCGCCCCGCTCACATCGCGCCAGACCAGCCCCTCCGGCCCCAGATGCGCGGCCCGCGCCCCGGCGACGACGCCGAAGGCCCCCGGCACCAGTCCGCCGCCCGGCACCATCACCCAGTCGCCGCGCATCGCCTGCGCCGGCGGGATCGATGCCAGCCGGTCGCTGACCATCGCCTCGACGCTGGCGAAGCCCAGCCGGCGCAGCCCGCGCGCCGCGCCCAGCTCGGTCGCGTAGGCCGGCAGGTGCGGGAACGGGTCCTCACCCGTCACCGCCACGGCCGCCGCCCGGCACATCGCCAGGCAGTCGTCTTGCGGCCCCCAAGCGAAGGCGCGCCCCTCCCAGTGCCGCAGCTCCTCGGTCAGCGCGCGCTCCCAGCCCGGCACCCTTACGCGTTGCCCCATGTGTCCTCGCGGTTCTGGATCGCCTGCACCAGGTCGAAGAAACGGTCGCCCGGGAACCGCTTCTGCTGGTCCTCGGGCAGGTAGTAGAACGGCCTGGGCCGCGCGAGATCGAGCGCACGCTGTTCGCAGGCCAGCGTGGTCTCGGCCGCCTCGGGGTCGTCGGTGCTGTCGAGGTCGTCGGCCAGCCCGTCGAACACCACGTCCGCGTCGACGATCTGCCCCTCGGCGTCGAAGAGCCCCAGCAGCACCGTCACCCGCCGGCGCTGGATCGGCTCCAGCTCGGCGAGCGCGAGGATCTCCGGGTCGAGCCCGGCCAGGGTGATTCCGAGACCCGGATTGCCCTCCTGGCTGGTGCTCTCGGACTCGCCGACGGACAGGGGCCGGGCGCCGGTGCCGATATAGGTCACCCCGTCCCACTCCACCGTGCCGGTCCCGGTGAACATCGCGAGGTCGCCGGAATCGAACCGGCAGCGGACCAGCAGCCCGACGCGCAGATCGCCGCTCGCGTCCATCAGATCGCCTCGACGATCTGCAGCGTGCGCGTGCGCACGCGGGACTGGCTGACCGCATAGCCGTTGGCGGGCCCGGCCAGCGCCCAGGTGCCGTAGGGCGCCAGCATCTCGACCGCCGCGCCCACGCCGGCATCGGCGCGCAGCCGCGGCCAGACCGTGACCGCCTGGACGCCGCCGCCGTCGGGCGCACCGGCCGAGGTGACGACATGCAGATGCCCGCCCAGCGTCAGCAGGTCGCCCGCGGCCGCGGCCTCGCCGGACTGCATCTGCAAGCGCAGCGTCTGCGCGCGCGCCGTGGCCGCCACGGCGACCGAGGGGTTCGCGCTCACCGTGCCGTAGGGGCCGTCATAGTCCGGCTCGCGCAGCTCGAAGGTGCCCGCGGGCCCGCCGAGCGAGGCGAGCCACGCCTCGATCGCGGCGTTGTCGGCGCGCTCGACATGGACGAGTTCGAGCTCGGCGCGCCACATGCCCCCCATGAAGTCATAGGCGGTGGACGCGAAGCTGTAGGGCGAGCGCGTGCGCAGGGCGCTGACCACCTGCTCGCGCCTGAGCGCGGCGATCTTCACGGCCGCCGGCGGGAACGCCATCAGAGCCCCTCGCGGCGGCGGCGGGCGTAGACCTCGCGCGCCTCGTTGCGCATCGCCGGGCGCAGCGCCTCCACGATGCGGCGCGGGTCGCTGCCGTCCTGCACGGTCACCGCGAAGCTTTGGTTGATGACCATGCTTCCCATGGCCCCGCCCCGCACATGGTCGATCACGGTCTCGTTGGGATGCAGGATCGCCGGAAACCCGCCCATGCCGTCGATCCCGCCCGAACGCGGCGCCAGCCCGGTGAACCCGCCGCCCGCGAAGGACGGGAACAAGGGCGTGACGGTCCCACCGCGGCCGGTGAACGAACCGCCGCCCATGCCCCCGAACAACCCGCTGGCGATGTTGCCGATGGCCTGGTCCAGCACCATGTCCAGCATCTGCCCGGCCAGGTCCGCCAGCGCCGAGCGCGCGTCCTGCGCCCCGGTGATGACCGACTTGAAGGCATTGCCCAGCGAAGACGACCACGATCCCGCCGCGTCGGTCGCGACGTACATCGCGTCGGTCGCGCCGTCCACCACGCCGCCCAGCTCGGCCCTGACCGCACCGGCACCGTCACCGATGCCGAGCCGCAGACCCTCCATCAGGTTGGCCCCAATCTCGCGAAACACCTTCGACGGCGACTGGATCCCCAGCTTGTCCTTGACTGTCCGGGTGATGCCCCCGCCGATCTCGGTGACCGAGTCCTTGACCGCCTGCCACCGCTCGGCGATCCCCGCGCGCAGCCCCTCGACGATGTCGCGCCCGACCTGCAGGAATGCCTGCGGCCAGGCCTGCGCCAGCGCCACGAGCTCGTCGAACTTGGTCTGGACAGTGGCCTTCACGTCGCCCCAGGCCTCGACGATGCCCTCGCGCACGGCCGCGATCATCCCGTAGAAGCCCTCGGCGAAGCGCAGGTATTCCTGCCAGACCGTGCCTGCGAACTCGACGACCCGGTCCTTCGCCTGCACGATCTCGGGCCAGAACGCGACCACCGCCGCGGTCAGCGCCCCGATCCCCGCCACCGCCGCCGCCACCGGCACCCCGACGGCGCCGATCGCTGCGGCCATCACGCCGAGGCCGACCAGCACGGGGCCCATGGCGGCGCCAAGCCCCGCGACCACGACCGCGAACCGCTTGGTCTCGGGGCTGGTCTGCTGCAGCCAGTCCACGACCGTCCGCAGGCCCTCGACCAGCGGCGGCAGGAACTCCGCGATCACCGCGCCGAACTCTTCCTTCAGGTCGCCCCAGGCATTCGCCAGCTGCTTCGCCTCGCCGCCGAAGGTCCTGACCGCGGCGGCGGCCTGCCCGCCATACTGCTTCGACAGCTCGTCGAGGATCACCGCCTGCGCCTCGGCCAGCCGCCCGGTCTCGGCCAGGGACTTGATCATCTCGCGCTGGTCCTCCGAGAACTGGATCCCCGACCGCGACAAGGCCGAGAGGTTCGCGACCGGGTCGTTCAGCGCCTTGCCCAGCTGGATCGAGGCCGATTTCAGGTCGCCGTCCAGCACCGTCGACAGGTCCAGCGCCGCCATCTGCGCCCGCTCGAAATTCTCGCCCGCGATGTTGGTGAAGGTCAGCAGCTGCGCGGTGGCGTTGGCCAGGATGTTCTCGTCGCCGAAGGTGGTGACGGCCTGCATTTCCGAGGCCAGCTTGCCCAGCTCGCCCGCGGTGTACCCCGCCGCGCCGCCGGTGCTTTCCACCGCCTGGCGCACCAGTGTCATGGCGCGCTCCTGCTCGTTGAAGAGGCCCACCATGTCGCGCGCGGCCAGCGCCAGCGGCGCGGTCACCCCGATCGACAGGCCCGCGCCGATTCGGCGCATCTGCCGCCCGACCTTCTGCAGCGAGGCGGTGGCGTCCTTCAGCCCGTTCTGGAACTGCGCGCTGTCGAGCCCAAGATTGACCCGCAGTACGCCGACGACGGTGCTCATCTGACGATTACCTCCTGTTACGTGCCAACGCCGCGCCCACCCTGTCCCAGGCGGCGGCCCAGCGATGCGCGGCGGCGGCCCGGTCGGGCGCGCCCGCGATCCATTCCTCGAAGGCGGGCAGCCGCTGCGCCCGGATCAGCGCGGCCGTGGCATAGGCCAGCTCGCGCACATCGCGCGCGCGTCGCTCGGCCGCGGCGCGCACGACCCTGTCAACTTCCCTAGGGGTCAGCCGCCAGAAAAGCTCGTATGGCTCGCCCGCGGACAGCCACGCATCGAGCCAAGGGCCGATCAGGCCTTTTCCAGCGGCCTCTTGGGGTTTTCGGTTTTTTCCGTGGCTTCGGGAAAAGCGGCGCGCACCGCCGCGCCCAGAAGTTCGCCGGCACGCTTCTGGCCGAGTTCGTCCATAAGGTCGCCGGCCTCGTCCTCGGTGAACTCGCCCTCCAGCAACAGCCGGAACAGGCCGCGGATCGTGCGGAAAACGCCCTTGGCGTCGGGCTTTTCTTCGAGACGGGAGAGCGTCTCGAACAGCCCCTCGTCCTCGGCCTCCTCCCACGCGACGATCTTGTTCGTGGTCAAGCGGAGCACATACTGCTTCCCGCCGACGTCGAACGGAACATTCCCACGCGTCACGAGATCACCCGGTCATTCGTCGCCTGCAGCTCGAAGATCTTCAGCGCGACGTTGACCATCGCCTTCTCGCCGACGGTGCCGCCGGGCGTGAAGTGGTTGACGTAACCGCGGAAGGTGCGCCGGATCGCCGGCGTGTCGCCGCCCGTGTTGAACTCGATCAGCACGTCCTCGGGCGTGCCCGCGGCGGACAGCGCGGCCAGCTCGTCCAGCAGCGTGTCGCCGGCATGCCCCGACCAGAACTGCTTGGCGAAGGAGGCATCCGCGGCGGCCAGCATGCCCGGCTTGGTCTCGCGGGTGCGGCCCGGCGACTGCTGGTGCGTCACGTCGATATCGTCGGGCACCTGCTCCGGGAACGGCAGGTCCTCGACCCCGAGAATCTGCGTCCAGGTCGTGGTCTCATCGACCGTGCGACCGATCCACATCTCGTATTGATAGGCGATATCCGCCTGGCTTGCGACTTCAGCCATCCTCGGCCCTCCAGTGTGTCATGAAATCGAGGCTGACCCGGAACAGCCGGTCGCCCCCGTTCGCGTCGTCGTCCCGCCCGTCCCGCGTCGCCACGCGGAACACGCCCCTGAACCCGCCCCCGCGGTGCCCGTCGAGCGCAGCCACCACCAGGCGGGAAAGTGCCTTGGCATCGCTGTAACGGCGCGCGTAGCAATCCGCCTGAACCCGTCCCGAGAACAGCCCGTCCGGCCCCTGCTGCGTCAGCCCCTCGGCTCCGCCGATCACGTTCAGCACCACGCCGGGCCAGCCCGCGCCCTGCGGATGCGCGCCCCAGTTGACCGGCACGCCCGCCAGCGCCGCCTGCAGCAGCGCGCGGAATTCCTCTTCCATCAGCGCAACCCCGCCCGGCTCAGCGCACGGCCGATCTCGTCGGCCAGCTCGACGCGCAGGCGGCCCAGCATGGCGTGCTTGTCCTGGTCCCAGGCGGGCCGCATGAAGGGCTGGGGCGGGTGGTTCACCGTGCCGAACTCCTGGAACAGCCCGTGGAAGACCTGGCGCCGCGGCCCGACATAGACCTCGACGAAGGCCGATTCCGCACGCGCCGCCTTCAGCGCCGCCACCGCCTCGCCGCGACTGCCGCCGCCCGACAGGGCCGCCGCGAAGGCCGCCTTGCCGGCATCCGCGCCCTTGGCCCTGGCCGAAACCTCGATCGACTCGCGCAGGTCGCGGTCCATGTTGAATGTCGCCGGATTGTCCGGCGCCAGCTGGCGTATCAGCCTGGCCATCGGCTCGGCGGCCGCAACCAGCGCCCGCCGGCCCGCACCCCGGGCCACGGCCTTCGACAGCTTGCCCAGCTCGCGGTCGAGCTCCTTGAACCCCGAGAGCTTGACGGTCTCGGCCATCAGTCCGCCCTCGCTCCCGCGGTGATCTCCAGCCACTGGCGGCGGCCGATCTCCTTGATCCCGGTGATCCCGTAGCTCACGCCCTCGCAGACCAGCCGGTCGGCCGGGGTGATGTTGCGGGTGAACGCGGTCGATCGCACCGTGAACCGCGTGGTCACATGCGCCGCGACCTCGCCCGCGCGCCAGCGCTCGCCATCGGCGATGTCGCGCTTGCCCGCCCAGACCGGCGCGCCGTAGGCCACGAACTCGCCGGCCGCGGTGGTGAACCCGTCATCGGCGGGCGCGTAACTCCCCCAGCTCGCCGCCCCGCCCAGGCTGTCGCCGGCCTCCAGCCCGACCAGCGCGGGGTCCTCGCCCTCGATATGCGACAGGCGCAGCACCTGCACGCGCCGGTCCAGCTGGCCGCCCATCAGGCCGCCGCCCACTCGCAGGGTCGGCGGTATCGCTGCTGCTGGATGATCCGGCGCGCACCGAACGCGACGCGCTTCTGGACCATGTCCTCGGTCGCGATGCCGGCATCGTACCAGTCCTTCGCGATCAGGATCACCGCCTCGGCCAGGTGGCGCGGTACCGCGGATGCGCCGACCGTCGCCGTCACCTTCAGGGCCGCCCCGTCGGCCACCCCGTCAAGGAACCCGGCGGGCAGCACGAGCTGCGGCTCGTCATGCCCGGCTTCCAGCCAGGCCAGCGCCGCGTCCAGGTCGGCCCACGCCCCGCCGACCTCCTGCCAGGCGATCGCCGAAACCGCGCTGACGGGCGCGACCGGGAACCACCAGCGCAGCCCGCCGACCGCGCGCGGATGGAACTCGACCTCGCGCGGGGTCATCGGGCGTCGCGTCGCCGCCTCCACCAGGTCCTGCGCCGCGGACAGGCAGGCCCCGATGCGAAGATCGTCTTCCACATCGTCCGGCCCCATATGCACCGCCCGCTTGAACTCGGCGGCGCTGACGGCCTGCGGGGCCTGCCCGATCACCTTCATCGCCCGGGCGCCTTACTTCGCGCCCTGCTTCGGCGGCGCGCCGGCGGCCTTGCCCTCCGCACCGTCGGCGGCCAGCGCGGCCTCGCGCTCGGCCAGGGCGGCCGCGCGGGCCTCGAGCGCGGCTTCCCGCGCCGAGAGTGCCGCGATGTCGTCGGGCGCCGCCGCGATCTTCTTCTCCGCCTCCGGATCGTAGGGCCGGGCAGGCGCGGCATCGCCCGCGGTCAGCTTCTTCGCCGTCACGGCGTCGAAACCCGCGATGTCGCCCTTGATGTAGCGTCCGTGGCTGCGCACGAACTTCACGATGACCTTCTCGCTCATCGGGTGGTCCTTTCTCGGTCAGGGAATGGGGGCCGCCCGGCACGCGCAGGGCGGCCGCGACGCGTCAGAGCGACCAGGCGACGGCGCGGAAGCCCGCGATCGCCTCGTCATGGGCCGGCGCCAGGTCGTGCTCCGAGGTGGCGCGCATCAGCGTCAGGTCGTTCTGGAACGCGCTGATCGTGTCGCCGTTCGTGTCGACATAGGCCGCCTCGGTCGAGACCGCGAGCGTGATGCGCATCGCGTCGCCGATCATGATCTCGTTGAAATCGGCGAAGTAGATCTCGGTCTCGTTCGACCCGGTCCCCAGGTTGTCGGGGATCTGCGAGGTGGTGCGGATCGGATAGCCCTTGAGCGTGCCGGAGGCCTCGATCGAGGGGAAGATGTAGTTGCCGTTCGCATCCCGCAGCGAGGCCAGGTAGTTCTTGGCGCTCGCCCGCATGATCCAGCCGGGCCGCACCATGCCGACATCGGAATCCTCCACCGCGTCGACACAGCGGCGGATCGCCGCCTCGGCCGCGGCCGCGTTGGCCGCGACATCCGCCGTCCAGTGCGCCGACGGCGCCCAGTTCAGCAGGCCGACCGGGTCGTTCGACAGCCCGTCGCCGCGCAGGAACGCCAGGTCCTCGCGCAGCCCCATCACCTTCAGCAGGTCGTCGCGCGCGACCCGCGCCATCTCGACGCTGGAATGGCGCAGCAGCGAGTTGGACATCGGCACCAGGGCGCGCAACAGCTTGAAGCTCTTGTCCACCTTGTCGAAGGTCAGCTCGCTCTCGGCCACGGCCGTGGTCTCGGCCCCGTAGGTGGCGGTCGCCGATCCGCTCTGGCGGGCATGGCGCAGCTCGCCCGCGGGCATCGGCATCGTCCGGGCGCCCGAGGCGCGCACCGCCACCCGCGGCCGCAGGAGCTCGATCAGCTCGGACGACTGCGCCTGCGGGATGGTCACCCCGCCCGCGCTGTCGCTGGCCCCCGACATGATCGCGGCGACGCCGGAATGGCCCGCCTCCTCCAGACGCTGGGCCGCGCGGTCGCGGTCGCCCTTGGCGCCCGCCAGCGCGTGCAGCATGAAGCCCACCTCGACGCCCTTGTCCTCGGGCTTCGCCGCGCGGGCGGGATGCGGGGCCTGCCCGGGTGCGGCCGGCGTCTCGTCGCCTCCGGACGCGGCCGCGGCCTGGGCCGCCTCCACCGCCTCGGCACGCTGGACGGCCGCGTTGGCGGACTCGAACGCCGCCTGCGCCGCGGCAAAGGCGGTTTCGGCCGCCGTCATCGCCTCGGCATCGGGCGCACCCTCGCCATCCTCGAGCGCGGCGATCGCGTCGGCGCACTCCTGCATCTTGTCGGCCGCGGCCTTGCGGTCGCGGCGCAGGTCGTCCAGGTCTTTCGGCATCTCTGCTCTCCTTTGATCCGTGACCGCCTCGCGCGGGCCACAACGAAAAGGCCCCGCCGATGGCAGGGCCGCTCAACGCGCCGCGAGGGCGTCGTGTCTCAGGTCCGGGCCGCCGCGCCCGCCGCCGCCGCCAGCGCCCTCCGCCCGCGCGACGCCTCTCGCCGGGGCTGCGGCGCATGGGCCGCGAAGACGCGGTCATAGAACGCCGCCCGGGTCTCGATCCGGTCGGCCAGGCCGCGGGCCACCGCCTCGTCCGGATCGAAACACGCGCCGCCGTCGGCTGGATCGTCGGTCACCGACAGCCGCGCGGCCAGCGCCCCGGGCTCGATCCCGCGGCCCGCCGCGATATCGGCGTGGAACCTGGCTTCCCAGGAATCCAGGTCGCGCTGGATCTCGGCGCGGCCCGCCTCGGTCTCGGGGTTCGGCACCTTGGCGCGGGCGTGGGACGATACGAAGATCGACCACTTGTCGCCCATGACGTCGGGCGCCACCGGCCAGACACCCATGCGCACCGTCCCGATCGAGCCGACCATGGAGCCCGGGGTCATCACGATCTCGCTCGCCTGGCTGGCCAGGTGATAGCCCATGCTCGCCGCGAGCGGGCTGACCAGGGCGTAGACCGGCTTCGCCGCGGCCAGCGCGCGGATCGCCCCGACCGCGGCCGCGCCGCCGAGGATCAGGCCGCCGGGCGTGTCGAACTCCAGCACCGCGGCCGCGACCTCGTCATTCGCCGCCAGCTCGGCACAGGCGGCTTCCACGCCCTGGTGCGTCGCCCAGCCCATCCAGCGCTCCAGCAGCTCCGAGTTCGGGGTCAGGATGCCACGCACCGGCATCACCGCCACGCCGCGGGCGACGGCGTAGCGCTCGCCCCGCGCGATCTCGACCGGCCCGGCCGAAACGGCGCCCGGCATCTCGGCTTCCGGAACCGGCATCGCCAGCAGGCCCCGGGCGTGCCGCTCGTCCAGCGCCGCGACCGTCCCGGCCAGCAGGGCACCGATGGTGCAGGGCGTCGTCATTCGTCGGTCTCCTCGTTCTGGGCCGCGCCGTCGTCGCGGGTCATGTTGGGCGCGGGGTTCAGCCGGTCGCCGCCGGGGATCGGGCCGCGGCCGTCCACCTCACGCGCCTCGTCGGGCGTCAGGAAAGGCCCGCCGACGGCTTTCTGCAGGGCCTCGTAGCGCTCCTTCGTCGTGGCCTGCATCAGCGCATCGTAATCGTGATGCAGGAACAGGCCCCGCCGGCGCTCGCCCGCCGTGAGGACCCCCAGCGTCAGCTGCGCGCCGACGAACTGCCCCCAGTGCAGCAGGCAGTCCGAGCGGTAGTCGATCGCCTGCTGCTCGCCGTTGGCCTTCACGCCGTGCTCCAGCATCTGCAGCTTGGACGGCGGCACCCGGTAGATCGCCGCGATCTGCTCGCGGTCGAACTTCCGGCTGTCCAGCAGCTCCCTGTCTGCCGGCGATATGTCCAGCGACTTGATGTCGTCGCCCGCACCGATAATCGGGACACCGTTGGCCTCGGGGTCCTCCAGCGCGTTGCGCACGCGCCGCGCGTTGCGCGTCCAGGCCTCGTCGTCCTCGTAGACATCCTCCATCTTCATGACGGCGCGCAACTGCACGCCCGATACCGCCCGCGCCGCCGCTTCCTGGCCGGCCAGCGCCAGCCCGACCGACTCGGCGGCCACCTGCAGCGGGCTGCGGCCGGTCCAGCCGTCCTCGGCCATGTAGCGCAGGTGCACCATGATGCGGCCGGGCGCCCGGCGCGCCACGCCGGCCCCGTCCTCGAAATCGTAGAACCGCTCGCGGCCATATGCCGTCTCGGCACAGCGGTCGGGGCGGATCACGTCCAGCAGCACGATCTCGCCGGCCCCGTCCCGCGGGGCGTAGGCATAGGCCCGCCCGCGCAGGCAGAACGCGTAGGCCAGCGCGAATCGGGCCACGTTGGCGGGCACGCCGGGCGAGGCCTCGACGTTCAGCAGGTAGTTCGCCGGATGCTCCCGCACCGGCTCGATCCGGCCGCCCGGCAGCCGCTGCGACACGGACAGAGGCAGTTTCGACAGGTCGCCCGCGATCACGTTGCAGCAGGCAAAGACGGTGGCGTGCCGCTGGGCGATCACCGGCGTGACCACCGGCAGCGACCGCACGCGCGACTGCGGACCGCCCCAGAAATCGCGGAACCAGGGCGCCGGGTCCACGGTCCCCGAGGCCTCTGCCGCCGTCATCGGCGGCTCGACCCGCACCGGCGCCGCGGCCGGGCGGCCGCCGCGGCCCATCAGTCTGCCGATCATGCCCGTCATACCGTCGCCACGTCCCTTGCCTTGCGCCTGCCCTCGGCCGCCACCGCCCGGCCCACCGCCATGATCGCCGCGACCGCGGGGTCGATCCGCCCGGTCGACCGCCGCTTGTTCGGCTTGATGTTCTCGGCCGGGTCCTCGTCCCGGAACACGTTGCCCACCGCCCAGGCCAGCACAGGGTTGCCGCCATGGCGCAGCCGGCCGTTCATGACCCGCCGCTCGAACTCCTTCATCGGCGCCGACATCGAGGCATAGCCCTGGCCGTGCTCGACCAGCGGAATCTTCCGCGCGACCAGCGCCTTGACGATCGAGCGCATGCCCCAGCGGTCATAGGCCAGCTCGCGCAGGTCGAAATACTCGGCGATCCAGGCGATCCGCTCGACGATGGCGTCCTCGTCGATCGACCCGCCCCGGTGCACCTCCAGCCAGCCGCCGTCGCGCCAGGCGACGAACTCGCGGTTCTCGGTCTGGGCGCGCGCGATGAACCCTTTCGGCCCCTCCGGCAGGAAGGTGTAGCAGACCAGGTGGATCAGACCGTCCACCGGCACCGCCACCACGATCGCCGTGGTGTCTGTCGTGTTCGACAGATCCAGCGCCGCCCAGGCGGGGCGTCCCCTGAGCATGGCCAGATCGAAGGGCTGACCGCCCCTGTCCCAGACGTCCCGCGCGATCCAGCCCTGGGCGCCCTCGGTCCACAGGTTCAGGTGCAGCCGCCGGAAGTTCGGCATCTTGCCCTGGATCGCCTCGGCTTGGGCGTAGAGCTGCGCGAAATCCTCCTCCCGGAACGCCACCCCGAAATTCGGATTCGCCATGCGCCACGCCACCGGGTCGGCCGGGTCGCAATCGGCCGGCGGCTCGGCGATGAAGGCGAAGAAGCTGTCATCGGCGACCTCGCCCTTGAGCACCTTCTCGCCGTAGCGCCTCAGTTCGCCGCAGACGCTCGCGATGTCGGCGCCGGCGGTGGTGATCGCCCAGTCGATCGGCTGCGACCGCGCGAGCATCGAGTTGACGATGACCTCGGCGAGCTCCCGGTCGGTCCAGCGGTGCACCTCGTCGCGCGCGGCGAAATGCGGGTTGATCCCGTCGGCCGACTGGCCGTCGCGGCTCAGCGCCTTGATGATCCCGTTGGTCGGCGGCGTCTCGATCGAGCCGCGCCAGACGTTCATCAGCTGCATCAGCGCCGGGCTCGCCCGGACCATCCGCTTCAGGTCCTCGAACAGCAGGCCCGCCTGGTCGCGGGTCACAGCCGCGCAGTAGCATTCCGGGGTCTGCTCCCCGTCGAAGAGCTGCGTGTAGAGCGCGGGCACCGCGGTGTCCGTGGTCTTGCCGTTCTTCTTGGCCACCTGGTGATAGGTGGACCGGAACCGGCGCCGCCCGTCCGCCTGCTTCCAGCCGAAGACCGATCCGTGGCGGAACGCCTGCCAGGGCTCCAGCGCCAGCGGCGCGCCCGCCATCGGCCCCTTTGTGTGGCGGATCATCTTCGCGAAGTTCAGCACCCGGTTCGCCGCCTCGACGTCGAACCACAGGCCCCGGTCGCCGCCCTCCTCGAGGTCGCGCAGGTGCCGCTCGCAGGCCAGCCGCACCAGCTCGGCCGCGACGATGCGGCCCTCCACCACGTCGATCGCATAGCGCGAAACCGGGTGGTCAAGCGGATCCATTGAGCGACTTCTCCAGCTCGGCCAGCAGGTCGAACTGGCCGTTGCTGGCCATCCGTTTCTCGTCCACGGGCGAGAACCCGAAAAGCGCCGACAGCCGCGCCATGGTCGCGATCGCTTCCTGCCGCTGGCCCCAGGCGGCGCGCTTCTTCTCCTGCTTGCCGTTGCGGGTCTTCGTCTCGAAATACTTGCCGAACGCGGCCAGGTCCCCGGTGGCCTCGACGAAGGCGGCGACGGCTTCGCAATAGGCCGCGAAGAGGTCTTCGAACTGGGGCTCCAGCCGGTCCTTCGCGATCAGGATCGGCGCCAGCCGATCCCAGGCCTTGCGACCCTCGTCCGACAGGAAGTCCGGCGCGTCCGGCACCGGCCGGCGCACGTCGCCCTTCATGGGCACCACGTTGTCCAGCCTCGGTTTCGCGCCTCGCATGTCCTGTCCTCTCTGCCACCGCCGCCCTGCCCGCGACCTCCTATCCACTTCAACCCAGTGGCTTTTTTCCCCAATTCCCCCCGCACAAAAACATAGGTTTGCGCGCCGGTCTCCCGTGGGGGTCAGGGATTTTGGGACACCCCCCGGTCCCCGTGGAACACCTCGCGGGCCGTCTTGCGGCTGTGGCATCTCTTGCACAGCGCCTGCCAGTTCGACCGATCCCAGAACTTGCGCACGTCGCCGCGATGCGGTTCGACATGGTCGACCTCCTCGGCCTCGACCACCAGGCCGAGGTCGCCGCAATCGACGCAGAGCGGGTGGCGCCGCAGATACGTCTCGCGCGCCCGCCGCCAGGCCGCCGTCTTGTAGAGCGCCGCACCCTTCCGGGCTACGGCCGAGTCCTTCGCCCGTGCCTTCCGCGCCCGCGCCCGCGCCGCGCGCTCCGCCGCGTGCTCGTCGCACAGCGCGCCGCCGGGCAGCGCGAGCTCGTCGCAGCCGGGCGCCCGGCAGAGCTTGCGAATGGTCATGACCTGTTCGGGAGCGGAAACGAAAATGCGCCGCGACGTTCCCGCCCGGCGCACTTTCCGATGATGTCACTATTCGCACCACAGACGAGGCAACCCGTCAAGGGGGGTCCCCCCGAAATTCCCCTCAGAGATGGATCACCGCGATGTCAGGCCGCCGCCTGGGCCCGGCCATCCGGTCCAGCGCCTCCGCAAGCGCCGAGCGCAGCAGGCCCCGCACGCGCGCGTCCGCAGCCCAGCCATGCCGCCGCAGAACATCGCTGAGCGTCGCATCCTCCAGGCAGACCATGTCGACCAGCGCCCGATCCGGGATCGCCACCCGCGCGCCCCGCTTCGACGGCCGGACCTTGCGCAGCGACAGCGCCTCGCCCTCGCCGATCCGCGCGCGCAGCCGGGCGATCGCATCCCGGTCGCGCAGCACCGCGTCGATGAACGACCCGCCACCGCCGGACGAGGCCCGCAACGCCTCGACCGAGGAACAGCGCAGGCCGGCAGCCGCGTGCCGTTCGACCAGCGTGCGGTACCACCGGCCCATCGCAACCTGGCCCGGCGTGAACGGCGCCGCCGCCTTGCGCCGCGCCGCCTGGGCGGCCATGACGTCGAAGGCATCGGCGACCTGCAGCGCGGCGCGGCCCATGTGGCCCGCGGGCTTCTGCTCCCAGTCGTTCTCGCCGTTGGGATACAGCGCCATCGGCCGGAACGCCCGCACCGGGCCGCGGGCGGGCGCCTCGGGGATCTCCGGGCCGCAGTCGGGCGGGACATGCCCGCGCGCACGCACCTCCGCGATGCGCGCCTCCTCGGCGGCCCTGCGCGCCAGCGCCTCGAACTCCTGCAGCCTTCTCATGCCGTGCGCTCCCCTGCCTGGACGATGTCGAGCACGCGCGCGCGGGTGGCGAGGTAGCCGTCCAGCCAGTCGCGATCGGACGGCGCCACCGCGCCGTCCTCGGCCAGCTCGGCGATCCGCCGCCGCCGCCGGGCGTTCTCTTCCGCCTCGCGGCGGATGGTGTGCCAGCCATAGTCGCCGATCGGCGGCTGGCCGAACTTCTTGAGGTAGAGGAACAGCTCGACGGCATAGCCGCCCTCGGCCGCCGCGCGCCCGGCGGCCGATTGCAGCATGCTGCGCACCAGGCGGCTTTCCGAGGCGGGCGGCGGCTCGATCCGGCGCGCCCAGTTGCAGATCGAGACCTCGGCGGGCCAGACGTTCCGCGCCTTGCCCTCGGCGTGGCGCTCGACCACCTCGGCCAACGCCGCCAGGCCGTCCTCGGTCATGTAGGCCAGCCGCGCCGCCAGCCGGTCGAGCGCACCCTCGTGCTCGGCCAGCGTGACCCGCGCCCGCCGGACCATGCCCCGCGCCTCCAGCGGCTCGACCAGCCACGCCCGTACCCGGGCCTTGCCCTCTCTCAGCGCCTCGCCTTCCATCTGCGCCTCCTTCTCTGCCAGACCCCGTCTCGGGGGTTATCCACAGGCCCCACCGGGCCGAACGGCGATGTTCCTGTCTATTTCCCTGTCCCTGTCCCTGTCGTGGCGGACAGTCTCAGACTGTCCGAAGACTGTCCCGGACTGTCCGGCGGACAGTTCCGGACAGTCCGCCTAGGTCTCGGCGGGGCCTCTCCTCCGGTGCAGGGAAAATGCGTGGTTCGACCAGGCCGCGATCGCGCGCTCGTGCCACTCGGCGCTGCGATAGGCGCAGCCCTGGTCGGTCAGCCAGTCATCCATCCACAGGATCGCCGCGTCGTTCTTGGCCAGCTCGGGATGGAAGCCCGCGACCCGCTCGCGCAGCCGGCGCAGGCGCTTGGCGGCGTTCGCGGCCTCGTTCTTGGCGCGGTTGTCCTCGCGCCGCGACACGGCATCGAGCACCATCTTCAGCACCCGCGGGTGGAACAGGCGCACCTCGTCGCCGCAGCGACAGCGCTGCCAGCGATGCAGCGGGCCGAATGCCCCGTCGCACATCCGCCTGAGCCGCGCGAGGTCCACCATCAACAGCTTGGCCAGCTGCTCGATATCGTCGGGCAGCGTGCCCACGGGCTTCTGGTCCTGGCTGATGCAGATCAGGTCGAAATAGAGCGCCCGCGCCTCCTCGGTGCCCTTGAGCCGCATCTCCGAGTTCAGCCATTCGCGATGGAACCAGGCGATGAAGTAATGCCCGTGCAGATCGTCGCCGACCGCCAGCGGATAGTCCGGCAGGTCGTCGACCTCGACGGGCTGGAGCAGCGCGGCGGTCATGCCGAACCCTCCCCGTCATCCAGGACGGCGTCGATCAGCCCGTCGGACGCCACCGCGTCCAGCAGGCGCGCGGACAGCTCCGACACGGACAGGCCCCGCGCCTCGGCCGCGCGCTCAAGCTTGCGCCGGGTCGCCACCGCAACCCGCACACGCAGCCAGCATTCACCCGGCCGGGGCCGCGGGGCGGTGTTGAACCGCGGGATCGCATGGCCACCGCGACGCGCATCCTTGAGGATCTGGTAGATCGCCGAGACCGGCGCGTCGAACTCGGCGGCGATCTCGCCGGGCCGCTTGCCGGCCTTGGCGGCGGCGATGGCGGCGTCTCGGAACGGGGCTGCCGGCGGCATCCTCACACCCCCAGCGCTTCGCGGTAGAGCTGCAGGACAGCCTCTTCCTCGGCGATGTCGTCGCGGTCGCGTTTTCTCAGCGCGATCACCTTGCGCAGCACCTTGGTGTCATAGCCCCGCGCCTTGGCCTCGGCCATCACCTCCTTCATCTGGTCGGCGATGTCCTTCTTCTCGGCCTCCAGCCGCTCGAAGCGCTCGCAGAAGCTGCGCAGCTCGTCGGCGGCGACCCGGTAGACGCCCTCGCGCACCTCGGCATCCTCGGCCGTCTCCTTCATCGGCGCCCGCCCGTTCGACGCGGCGGCCCCGACCATCGCGCCGATCCCCTCCGCCACGCGGAACGCGCCCGGCAGCTCGTCCACCGCGACCTCGCGCTTTCCGACATGGTTGGCGGCCGTCACCACGCCCTCGGCCTCCAGCGCCTCCATCAGCGCCGAGGCGCGAGCATACCCGATGCCGAACTGGCGCTGCAGCCCGGTGACCGAGGCCTTGCCGGTCTCGACGACATGGCGCGCGGCCGAGACCGTAAGCGCGTCCAGGAACCCCGCTGCCGCGCGCTCCAGGTCGCCGCCGGTGAACGCCACGCTCCGCCCGTCGGGACCGGTGATCTCCATCTGCACGTCCTTGGGCATGTCCTGCCTCCCCATGTCACGCCGCCTCCCCGAACTTGCCGGCCTCGTCGCCCCAGACCGCCCAGCCGGGCCGGTCGGTGCGGCTGAAGAGCTCGATCCGCCGCGCCCCGGGCATAAGCGCCTCGGCCGCCGCGTACGCCTCGTCGGGCTTGCGGGAATGCGCGCGCGCCGCGCCCTCGATCACCGAGCGGACGCTGCGCGTGGTCCTGGGCGCGCCGCGCACGCCGACCAGGTAGGGCTCGCCCGCATTGCGAAAGATGTAGCCGGTGCCGAAGGCAAGCTTGCCGGTCGCGGGGTTGCGCTTGGACCAGTGCCCGGCGGCCTTGTACTCGAACGCCCAGGCGTCGAGCACCGCGAAGGCCTCGCGCAGCATCGGGTTGGTGGCCCAGAGCCACAGCAGGCAGTTCTCGGCCGCCAGCACGCTGACCGGCAGCGCCTCGATCCAGCCGAGCGGCGTGCAGGCGTAGTGCGCCTTCGCGTTCTTCGCCTCGCCCGCGGCCGACCAGTTGTCGAAGGACCAGGGCGGATCGGCCATGATCAGGTTGAAGCCCCCGGTGGGCCTGAGCGCGATGAACTCCTGCACCAGCCCGCGCCCCGCCATCACGCCGCCCCCGCCGCGAATTCCGGCCGCTCCGCGACGCGCGCCGCGCCGATCCCGGCCTGCCACAGCGCCTGCAACGCCTCGCCGTCGATCCCGGCCAGCGCGCAGACCATGTGGAAATCGCGGCTCCCGATCCAGGCCGCCGCCTGCGCCCGGGCGACGGGGCCGAGGCCGGCGCCGCGGCCATGGGCGTTGCACCACCCCTCCCACAGCACCGCGCACCATAGCGCCCGGCAGGGCTCGACCCTGGCCGGCGGCGCCAGCTCGGCCGACAGCTCCGGCAGGCTCATCTGCATGCCCTGTCCTCCATCGGCACCAGCCGGTCGCCGCAGGGCGACCGCGCCACGCGAAAGGCCCGCGCCGGGCGCAGGTCGCGGGTCCGGCCGGGCACGCGCGGTTCGATCAGGCCCAGCCGCTCCAGCCGGGCGACCCGCCAGCCGATGGTGCCCCGCGAGGCGATGCCGCAGGCGCGGGCCAGCTCGGCATAGGTCGGGCCGGTGCCGGTCGCGCGCAGGTGCCGCGCGATCGCGGCGACCAGGCGCCAGTCGGCGGCGGTGGGGATGGCGTGGGGCGATCGTGCGGTCATGCGGCCTCCGTCGCGCGGCGGCGCAAGGCCGCGATCAGCGCCTGCTGTTCGTCCAGTCCCTTGATCGGGCACAGCGCGTTCCAGCGGTCGCGCGCCTCTTCCCGCGCGACGCCCAGCCGCTCGGCGGCCAGCGACAGCCCGTCGCCGCGCACCAGAGCGTAGGCGAGCGCCAGGTCGGCCTCCGGCGTCCAGGGCGCGGCATGCCCCAGCGCGTCCAGGTGCGCCTCGACCTGCCGCGCGGACAGCGGCGCCCGCGGCGCGCCGCCCTCCCCGCCCAGGGAGGAGGGGCGGGCGGCAGGCCGAGGCGGCGCCGCCCGAGGGACCGTCGCCGGTATCGGGGCGGGTTCGGATGCCGGCGGCGCCTCGGCCGCGCCTTCCATGCCGTTCTCGGCGATCCACTTGCGCAGCTTTGCGCACTTTACGCTGACCGACTTGCGCGAGCGGTGCGGCACCGCCTCGGCGACCTCGGCCTGCGTGCCCCCGCGGGACAGGATGCCCACGGCGGTCTGCAGCTCCTCGTCGGTCCAGTCGCCCGGACGGCCGCGCGACCGGGGCGCGCGGGGCCGAGGTGCCGCCGGGGCCTTGTCGGCCTTCTCGGCGGCACCCTCCTGCCCCTCGGACGCCCCCGCCGCCGGATCGACCGCGCCACCCGGGGGAAAGTCGGGCTGCACGTGCCGGGCGGCGGGGGCTTGTCCCGGCGCGGTGCTGCTACCTCCGGCCGGGATCTCGGGTTTCGCGGTCTCGACCGCCGCGGCCCCGGCCACGGGCCGGAACTGCGACAGACCTGCAAGCGGCAGGCGCAGCACCAGCGCGTCGCCGCAGCCCTCCAGCTCCACGGCATGGCCATCGGCACGCAGGGCCTCGGCGGTGCTGCCGACCAGACCCACCGCACGAACCCAGCGGTCGGCCTCGGCCCGGAGCCGATCGACAGCGGCCTGCAGCTCGTCATGGGTCATGCGGCGTATCCAGCTTTCTGGTCAAAAACTTTTGCAGCGCCGCCAGGCGCGCGGCGGCGCAATACGCCGCCGCCGAGACGCCAAGGCAGCCGACAATCGACACGGTCACCATGGCGCGCAGCGCCCGATATGCCTGCCTCACGGGTCATCCCTCCAGGTGCTCGCTCATTTCCGGGCCGTGCCGCAGGAAGGCGAGCGCCACCACGTCACCGCTGGGGCGGTTCAGCCCGTCCCACCAGTTCAGGGCGGTCTGGTAGCGAACGCCGAAATTGACGGCGACCTCTTCGGGGTTGCGGTAGTTCGCCCGCAGGAACTCTGAAAACCGGGCGGCGAAGACCGCGCGAAAGCCGCGCGGATCAAGAACTTTGGGCAATGACTTTTGCATCCCTTCTCCCTCATGCTGGGTGCGTGGAGAAGGCACCGGCTGAAACTGGGAGAAGGAGCAGGGGGGCGTCGCGGTCATGCGGCGTCCTCACGGCGTTCGGGGGGCGGGTTCGCGGCCATGAACTCGCGCAGCCGGTCGACGACCTTCATCGTCGGGCTCGACCGGCCATCCTTCCACGAATCCCACTGGCCCCAGCCCGCGCCGATGGCATCGCGCAGCACCTTCTGCGGGACCTTGTCCCAGGCGGCGGCGTAGGCTTCGACTTCGGCGATCAGCTTGTCCATGCGGCGCACTATGGGAATTTATTCCGCATTTGGCAAGGGAATTCATTCCGCTCGCACCAAGGACTCGCGTGGCG
Organism: Rhodovulum sp. ES.010; assembly: GCF_900142935.1. Taxonomy (NCBI): domain Bacteria; kingdom Pseudomonadati; phylum Pseudomonadota; class Alphaproteobacteria; order Rhodobacterales; family Paracoccaceae; genus Rhodovulum; species Rhodovulum sp. ES.010. Next base: position 1,697,509 of record NZ_FSRS01000001.1, read on the forward strand.
GACCTTGGGGCAATGGCGAAAGACCCTTTCATAGAGGGCCTGCGGCGCGTTTTCGACGCGGACCCGGACCTGAAGCCCGCGACCGTCTCGGCCCGCGCGGGCCTGGACAAGTCGACCATTCGCAAGATGCTCGACCGCCCCGAGCATTCGCCGCGCCACGCGACGGCCGAGCGGATCGCCAACGCCCTCGGCATGGCGGTGGCCGATATCACTGCCCTCGGCGGCGGGTTCGCGTCCGCGCCGACCGAAACGCACTCGCAGGGCTTTGGCGAGCCCGAAGTCGCAACGCTGACCGCTATTGGCCAGCATTCAGCGCGACTGAACGAGGTGGCCCGCGCCTTGGCGCCCGACCTGCGCACCCACGCCTTCTACGTCGTTGGCCGCCACCTGCCCGAGCTGCTGCTGAAAACCGGCGACGTGCTGGTCTGTGACCTGAACCCGCCGCCCGACCCCGCGCCGGGCACCATCGTCCTGGTCAACGTGGCCGACCCCGACACCGGCAGCGCCCAGACCCTCGTCCGCCGCCTCTACCCGCCCTTCCTGGCGGGCGACCCCTCGAACGGCGACACCCCCGCCCGCTTCGACCCCGAAACCATGGCGATCATGGGCGTCGTCGTGGCGTCCTTCCGGCTGAACACCCGACAGCAGGCACCGGCCGAGGCCTGACCCCTACTCGGCCGACAGGATGTTGAATCAGCCGCGGGCGCCTAGCGCAGCCCGAACTGTGCCTTTGAAACCAGCGCGTCGTTCTGGAACATCGCGTTCATGTTCGCGCCGAAGCCGCGCCCTTCCCACATGAACATCGTCGTCACGATACCCGCCATATCCATGTGCGACATCACCACCCCGTCGCAGCCCAGAACCGCGACGGCCTCGGCATAGCTCATGCCGGTTCTCAGGGCACCGAACTGCGCCAGGCTGACCTTGCAATCGCTCGCATGCAAAACGCCGGCGCTCGACGCCACCGCCACACCGACCGCCGCGGCCGTCAGAACACGCTTCACGCGGCCGGCCGCCTCGAACACACCTCTTTCACCCATCGCACTCTCCCTACTTGCTCGGCCGCGTCAGCAGAACCAGCAGGCCCAGAACCACGTCGCCCATCGCCCACAGGGCCAGCAGCATGCCCATGCCGATCGTCCCGCCCACGAAGGCGCCCGCGCGCTCGGCCTCGTCCGTCAGCCCGGCATTCATGTCGCTCAACACGCCGATATAGCCGATCAACCACAGCAACATCACGATGTTGAAGACGATCAGCAGCCCCTTGAAGATCGTTCCAAAGAGCCCGCGGCGCGGCTTGCGCAGCGGATGCCCGCAATGCGGGCAGTCATAGGCCTTTCGGGACACCTCTTTTCCGCAGGACGGGCAGGCAACGGTCTTGGGCACTGGTTACGCTCCTATGTCTTCGACGTGGTGAAATTCAACGCCCCGACGCCCCGCCTGGCAAGGTGATTCTGCGTCGCGCCCGGAATTCATTCCGCTCGAATGTGGGAATACTTTCCGTTTTTTCTTGACGTGGGAATTTCTTCCTATACTGTGCCTACCCATCGCAACCCGATGGGAGACCACCATGGATATCGGCCCCCGGCCCCAGCAGATCGCCCAGGCGCTGCGCATCGCGACCCGCGCGATCGACGCCGCCGACCAGCCCTCGATGCGCCTGCACGCCTGGGCGGTCCTGAAATCCGCCCGCGGCCAGTCCGTCCGCTACGATCGCCTGCGCCGCATGCAGGGCAACCCGCCCCGCAACCGCGCCCCGGCCGCGATCTCCGGCACCCCCGAACCGCAGGGGGCCGCGTGATGACCGGCATCAGCACCCGCCCCGTGCCGCAGGCCGACCTGGACGACGCCCAGCACGCTCTGGCGCTGGCCTCCTCCTCGGCCCAGGACGACCGCCTGCGCGCCGCCGCGAAACACGCCCGCCGGGCGGCCGACGCCTTCGAACGCCTCGCCAACGCACGCGACCGGGCCGAGATGGACCGAGGCGCGGCATGAACCCCGAACCGATCCAGGACGAACACCCCCGGTTGATGAACATGCTGGCCCACGCGATCGACGAGGCGTTGAACGGCCCGCGGCAGCCGGGCATCCCGCCCCGCATCGGCTTCGTGTTGCTGGTGTCCGAATTCGGCCAGATCGAGGGCGGCAGGGTCAACTACATCTCGAACGGCGAGCGCGACAGCATGCTGGCCATGTGCCGCGAATACCTCGCGCGGGCCGAGGGCCGTTATCACGAACCGAAAGAGGGGCTCGCCCAATGACCCGCCCGCTCGACGAGGTGGTCGCCCTGACCCCGCACGCAAGCGTGCCCCGGCTGACCACGCGCGGCACCCTCTACGCCGCGCTGCTGGCCGAGGGCTACGCCCCGGCCGTCGCCATGGGCTTCGCCATGCGCGCCCCCGCCGGCGAGGGCCGCGCCGAGCACGGCCCCGACGACGTGCGCGCCTGGTGGACGGGCGCGACACCCGGGAGTTCCGAAACGCCCCGGGCGCGCTGCGCCTGAGGCTGGCCGGGGGCCGCCCGCGCATCCCCACCGCGCGCCCCTTGCACCACTCACCCTCGCCGGCGGCGGCCCGGCCGGGACATCACACGAGGCACGAGCATGCTGACACTTTCCGACATCTTCGTCGCGCTGGGGATCCTCGGCGCCTGCAGCCTGGCGCTGTTCCTCGGCCTCGGCATCCGCCGCGAGGCGCGCGCCCTGCTGAAAGACGTCCGCCGGAACCGCGAGGCCACCCAGGACGACCCGCGCCTCGCTCAGTTCCGCCTGTGGGAGGGCGTCGACCGCGATGGGTGACCGCCGTGCCCCCGCATGGCTCCGCCGCCTCCGGCGCTGGCTGAGCGCCCCGCCCCGCTGCATGCGCTGCGGCCGCGCCGACATGCCGCTCTTCACCCCGCCCGACGGCGGCCCCGGCGGCCTTTGCCGCGATTGTCTCGACAGGATGGAGGGCTGACAGGATGGACGGCAGCGGGCTCGACCTCGGCCACATGCAGACCCCGCCCGACAGCAGCGCGCCGCTGATCGTCGACAGCTTCGCCGGCGGCGGCGCGGCCAGCACCGGGATCGAGGCGGCGCTGGGGCGCGGGCCCGACATCGCGATCAACCACGACGCCGCGGCGCTGGCGATGCACCGGGCGAACCACCCCGCCACCCTGCACCTGAATTCCAACGTCTGGAATGTCGACCCGGCCGAGCTTTGCCGCGGCCGCCGCGTCGCGCTGGCCTGGTTCAGCCCCGACTGCAAGCACCACTCCAAGGCCAAGGGCGGCAAGCCGGTCAAGCGGAACATCCGCGACCTCGCCTGGGTGGTGGTGCTCTGGGCGCGCCGCGCCCGGCCCGAGGTGATCCTGCTCGAGAATGTCGAGGAATTCCGCGATTGGGGCCCGCTGACCCCCGACAGCCGCCCCTGCCCCGAGCGGCGCGGCCAGACCTTCCGCCACTGGGTCGGACAGCTGAAGCGGCTGGGCTACCGGGTCGAGTGGCGCGAGCTGCGCGCCTGCGACTACGGCGCGCCGACGATCCGCAAGCGGCTGTTCCTGGTGGCCCGCTGCGACGGCCGCCCCATCGTCTGGCCCGAGCCGACCCACGGCGCCCCCGGCAGCCCGCAGGTGATCGCGGGCACCCGCAAGCCGTGGCGCACGGCGGCCGAGATCATCGACTGGTCGCTGCCCTGCCCCAGCATCTTCGACACGTCCGACGAGATCATGGCGAAGCACGGGTTGCGCGCCGTCCGCCCGCTGAAGGAGGCGACCCTGCGCCGGATCGCCCGCGGCGTGATGCGCTACGTGATCGAGGCGCAGGAACCGTTCCTGGTGACTTACGCCCAGCAAGGGGGCGCGGTGCGGTCAGGCTTCGACCCGCTGCACACGATCTGCGCCAGCATGAAGGACTACAACGGCATCGTCGTGCCGACGCTGGTGCAGACCGGCTATGGCGAACGCCCCGGCCAGGCCCCGCGCGTGCCCGGCCTCGACAAGCCGCTCGGCACCGTCGTCGCGGCCGGGGGCAAGCATGCGCTGGTGGCGGCCTTCCTCGCCCAGCACAACGCCGGCGCCCGGATGGAGCGGAACGCGGGCCGCCCGGCCGTCGCGCCGCTCTCGACGCTGACCACCCGCGGCACCCAGCAGCAGGTGGTGGCCGCGCACCTGATGAACCTGCACGGCACCACCCGCCGCGACCAGGACCTGCTCACGCCCCACCCGACGATCTGCGCCGGCGGCGGCCACGGCGCGCTGGTCGCCGCGTTCCTGCAGAAATACTACGGCCAGGGGCTGGGGCAGGATCCGCGCGGCCCACTGCACACGCTCGGCACCCGCGACACCTTCGGCCTGGTCACGGTCGAGATCGACGGCGCGACCTACGCGATCGCCGATATCGGCATGCGCATGCTGACCCCGCGCGAGATGTTCCGCGCCCAGGGCTTCCCCGAAAGCTACGAGATCGACACCGGCCCCGACGGCCGCCGCTTCACCAAGACCGAACAGACCCGCATGTGCGGCAACTCGGTCTGCCCGCCGCTGGCCGAGGCGCTGGCGCGGGCGAACTGCGCCCACATCGCGAAAGAGGAGATCGCCGCGTGACCACCCACGCCCTCGATATCCTCACCTCCGAGCTGCTGACCACCGACGAGGCGCTGGCCTGGCTGGCCGCGCGCGGCGTGCGCACCTCGCGCGGCGGGCTTGACAGGGCCTATGCGGCGGGCAGGCTGACGCGGGTGCGGGTCTCGGGCCGGGTGCGCATCCTCTACCGGCCGGCGGACCTGGCCGCCGCCTTCTTCCTGGGCGAGGAAAGGACCGAGCCATGCTCCGAAAGTTCCAGCGCAACGGCATCTGGTACCTGCGCGGCACCGTCGCGGGACAGCGCGTTTACGAAAGCACTCGCATTGGCGACGAGAAAGCCGCCGAAACCCTCCGCATCCGGCGCGAGGCCGAAATCCTCGAACGTGTCACGCTTGGCCGACGCGCGACGGTCACCTTCGCCGAGGCCGCGCTGACCTACCTGGAATCGGGCGGCGAGGGCCGGTTCCTCGCCCCGATCCTCGCCCATTTCGGCCCGCGCTTCCGCCTGGTTGACCTCGACAACGAGGCGCTGAACGCCGCCGCCCGAGCGCTCTACCCGACGGCCGCGCCCTCGACGATAAACCGCCAGCTCGTCACCCCCGTCTCGGCCGTCTACCAGATGGCCGCGGACGACGGGCTGGTGCCGCCGCGCCGGTTCCGCCGGCGCAAGGTCGACGACGCGCGCCTGCGCTGGCTGACGCCGGACGAGGCCGAGCGGCTGATCGCGGCGGCCGACGCGCGCACGGCGGTGCAGATCGAGTTCCTGCTGGGCACCGGCTGCCGGGTGGGCGAGATGATCGCGCTGCAGCGCGCCGATCTGCACCTCGACACGGGCGAGGCGTGGATCGGCCGGGCCAAGAACGGCCGGCCGCGCATGGTGCGCCTGCCGACCCGCACCCGCCGCCTGCTCGCCGCCACCGGCCTGCCCGAGGCCGGCGCCGTGTTCCGCACGCCGAAGGGCATGCCCTACGTCCAGCGCGCCAACATGGGCGGACAGATCCAGGCCGCCTTCAACGCGGCCCGCGACAAGGCCAAGCTCGAGGCCAAGGGCCCGCGCCGCGTCACCCCCCACACCCTGCGCCACACCTGGGCGACCTGGTACTACGCCCAGACCCGCGATTTCGGCGGGCTGATGGACCTGGGCGGCTGGGAAAAGGCCGACATGGCCAACCGCTACCGCAAGATTGCGCCGGCCTGGCTGGCGGACGAGCTGCGGGCGAAGGGGTGGGTGTTCGATAGCGACCATAACCAGCCGGAGGACACGACGAATGCCAAGCGGACGGGATGATCAGGAAACGGAACATGAGCGGGCCTGCAAGGCCGCCGACGAGGCCCTCAGGCGCCTCACAGCCAATTTGCTGCGCGTGACCCGAGGTGCGGGGAAACCCTGGGAGATCGTCGGGCATGCCGCCGAATTCGTGCTCGCGGTGGAAGCTGCGCAACGCACCTCGGAATTCGGCTACAGTCCCGAGCGCGCCTCCGCGGCGCTTCGCCTTGAGCACTTTGCCTTTGACCGAACCCGAGAAGACATCGAGATGCGCATGAAACTCGACGCGGAACATCGCATCGTCTGCGGCGCCCTGCAGATCGCGGCATCCGATCTCCTCGGGCAGAACACACATCTCCAGCGGGGAGCGACGGAGATGAGTGACGGGATTAGAGACCTGGAGGATGCCAGGGCCGCGATCCGGCAAAAGTACCTGCGCTAGATTTCGCAGATGCATCGGTCGGGCTGAGGAACACATTGCAAAGGGTTGGGCGTTCGGCGATTCTGGCGGCAGAGGCACCCCCGCCGGACAACAGGCGCGAACGTCGGCCGGCTGATCGAGCAGGAGGACGCCATGGGCGAGAATTCGAAGATCGAATGGACGACGCACACCTTCAACCCCTGGTGGGGCTGCGTGAAGGTGTCCGAGGCCTGCAAGCATTGCTACGCCGAGGCCTGGGCCAAACGGGTGGGCCAGAAGGTCTGGGGCCCGACGACGGATCGCCGCTTCTTCGGCGATGCGCACTGGAAACAGCCGGAGACATGGAACCGCCGACTCGAAGGTACCGGCCAGCGTGCGCGCGTATTCTGCGCGTCGATGGCCGATGTGTTCGAGGACCGGCGCGACCTTGACCCGCACCGCGTGCGGCTGTGGTCGCTGATCGAGGCGACCCCGAACCTCGACTGGCTGCTGCTGACGAAGCGTCCGGATGTGGCGGCGCGCCTGAACCCATGGGGAATGACCTGGCCCGCCAACGTCTGGCTGGGCACCACGGTCGAGAACCAGCAGCGCGCCGACGAGAACCTGCCCCACCTGGTCGGGATCGCTGCGCGCGTCCGGTTCATCTCGGCCGAGCCGCTGCTGGGCCCACTCGACCTGTCGACCTATCTCGACCGACTGGACTGGGTCATCACCGGCGGCGAAAGCGGGCCCAAGGCCCGACCGGCCAGCCCGTCCTGGTTCCGCCAGCTGCACCTCCAATGCATGGCGCATGAGGTGCCGTTCCATTTCAAGCAATGGGGGGACTGGGCGCCGGGCGACGGGATCAACCTGCCGCGCCGACGCACACAGCAGGCCCACGACGGCACCCTGATGGTACGGCTCGGCAAGAAAGCCGCCGGCCGCGAGCTGGACGGTGCGACGCACGACGGTTTGCCCGAATCGTCTCGCGCGATCTAGGCTCCATCCCCAACGGTGGCATCACCATGTGGGGTAGAGAGTGACCGATCCATACCATGGCCGGCCTCAAAGCTGGGCCAAGCACGAAATTCTTAAACGCTACCTAGGCCCATTCTCGCAGAAGGTGGTACGCGGGCTGAAGAACTTGGAAACGCCGATCGACGAACTGGTATTTGTCGACGGATTTTCCGGCCCATGGGACACGGCGACTGACGACTGCTCCGACAGTTCTTTCATGATCGCCATCGCAGAGCTGCGCCAGGCCCACGATGCACTCAGAGCCAGCGGCCTGAAAATTCGCACCCGAGCCCACCTGAACGAAGCCAACCGAAAAGCCTACAGGCGCCTGGTCGATCTAGTCGCAGAGTCATCGGATCCAGCCTCCGATTTCATAGTGGAAACGACAAACCTTCCATTCGATAAGCTGGCGGCGGAAATCGGTGCGGCCAGCGCCAGAGAGTTCCGCCTGGTATTCATCGACCCCAAGGGCTGGAGCGGCTACCCACTCGCGTGCCTCCGCAAGCTTGGCCAGGCGAATACCGAACTCCTGATCAATTTCATGCGCTACCACGTGCATCGTTTCGTCAAGAGCAGCGCAGAGGGCGACACGGAGAGCGAAGATCGCCAGTTCTCGGCATTGCTGGGCGAGGACTGGAGAGAGCGAATTGGACCAAATCCATCAGGCACGGCCGCGCGCGATCTATTGCGGGAACGCCTACGGGACGATATAGGCTTTCGCTTCGCGCCTGTGATGGAGATCGGTATGGCGCGACGCGAGCAAGTCCATTTCGACCTGATCCTTGCAACACGCTCACCAGTCGCGGTGGACCTTGCGCGGAGCGTCGAAAAGAAGGTGATGGAAGACTACGAAAAGCGCCGAATTCCATCCGACCAGATGGACTTGTTCGAGGGCGACCCCGACTATGCGAGAGACTGGTTCATTCGCCGGCGACGAGAAGCGCAGACAAGCTTTTTCGACAAGCTTCAGCAGACCTTGAAGGGCCGACGCCGCAGCATCGAGTTCAAGCCGGTGTGCGCAGACATTCAGGAAGACCTACCGCTGACAAAAAGCGCCATCGCGCGGCAACTCGTGCAACTGGCGAAGGAAGGGCGTGTCGAGGCGACCTGGACGGAACGCGGCGCCAAACGACCGGGAGACTCCGACCCGATCAGGATAGTGCAAAACTCGTGCAGACCGGACGGTCAGTCTACACTTTTCTAATACATTTCCGCTTGTTATCGGAGCTGCCAGAAACCCTTAGCAGGGGAGCGCCTTCGACCACTCGGCCACGTCTCCGCTGGCCTGTCTATGGGTCCCAGCCTGCGAAAACAAGTGGAAAATCCCCGCATGATCCGCCGGGCCCGGCCCGTCCGCTGCACGCGATGGGCGGCTCAGCCTGCCGCGACGATCTCCGCCAGGGTCGTGCGCGAAAGGGCGATGGGGTTGGCCTTCATCGACGAGGCCTGCTCGGCGTCGCGGGCAAGGAAGTCCGCCTCGAGCGGCCGATCCGCCATCTCGGCGAGCCGGGGCAGGCCCGCGGCGTCGATCCACGCGGCGAAGCGGTCGAGCCCGTCCTTGTGGGCGCCGCCGAAGGCGGCCGCGAGCCAGGCGATCACCTCGTCGATCCGCCCGGTCTGTCCGCCGGACCCGGCGAGCGCCGCGCGGTTCGCCCGGAGGACCGGCACCAGCAATCGGCCGCAGATCGCGCCGTGGGCAAGGCCGTGGCGCCCGCCGATCACCCCGGCCAGCCCGTGGACGGCGCCCAGCCCGGCATTGGCCAGCGCGATGCCGCCGACCAAGCTGACATGGGCCATCTCGTCGCGCGCGGACGCGTCCTCGGCCTGCATCAGCCGGAGCAGCGCGGCGATCCCGCGCGGAATCGCATCCCGGCAGAGCGCATCGGTGAAGGCATTGGCGCGGACGGAGATGTAGGGCTCGATCACCTGGGTCAGGGCATCGAGGCCCGAGGCCAACGTCACGTCCCGCGGGCAGCCATCGGTCAGCGCGGGGTCGACAAGGGCGAGCGCCGGCACCATGCGATCGTCGCGCAGGCTGACCTTGCGGCCATGCGCGGGCACCCCGATGACCGCGTTCTTCGTGGCCTCGGCGCCCGTGCCCGCGGTGGTGGGCAGCGCCGCGAAGGGCAAGGGCGGGGCGGCGAGCGGAAGGCCCTGCCCCACCACCTCCAGATGGTCGAGCGGCGGGCGGCCGGAGGGGATGAGCGCCGCCAGCGCCTTGCCCAGATCGATCACCGCGCCGCCGCCGATGGCAACCACCGCCTCGGGGACGAAGGCCCGCGCCTCGCCCAGCGCGGCCTCCAGTCCCGGCAGGTCCGGCTCCCCCCGCCCGCGGACCGGCAGCACCGCCGCGCCCTCGGCTTGCAGGTCCGATATCAGGCGGTCGGCGAAGGGCACCGATCCGCCCCGCACCAAAAGCACGCGCCGGCCCATCGCGGCGATCCGGGGGCCCGCGCCCGTGGCGGTGCCGCGGCCGAAGACGATCCGGCTCGGCATGAGGATCTCGAAGCGCATGGAATCAGAACGCCTGCGCCGCGGCGACGGCGCGCTGCCAGCGGGCATAGCGGTCTTCCCGCTCCTCCCCGTCCATCGCCGGCGCAAAACTCTTCTCCAGCGCCCAGGTGCGCGCGAAGCCCGCCATGTCGGGATAGACCCCGGCGCGCTGCCCCGCGAGCCAGGCCGCGCCCATCGCCGTGGTCTCCAGCACGTCGGGCCGGTCGACCTGCGCGCCAAGGATGTCGGCCAGGAACTGCATCGCCCAGTCCGACGCGCTCATGCCCCCGTCGACGCGCAGCGCGGTATCGCCGCCCGCGCCCCAGTCGGCCGTCATCGCCTCCAAGAGGTCGCGGGTCTGGTAGCCCACGCTTTCAAGCGCCGCGCGGGCGAATTCCTCGGGGCCGGAATTGCGCGTCAGCCCGAAGATCGCGCCGCGGCACTCGGCGTTCCAATAGGGCGCGCCGAGCCCTGTGAAGGCGGGCACGAGGACCACGCGCTGCGCCGGATCCGCGTTTTCGGCCAGCGGCTGGGTCTCGGCCGCGCTGCGGATCAGCCTGAGCCCGTCGCGCAGCCATTGCACCACGGCGCCGGCGATGAAGATCGACCCTTCCAGCGCATAGGTCGGCTTGCCATCGAGCTGATAGGCGATCGTCGTCAGCAGCCGGTTCTGCGAGGCGACCGGCTCCGCCCCGGTGTTCAGCAGCGCGAAGCAGCCGGTGCCATAGGTCGATTTCATCATGCCGGGGCGGAAACAGGCCTGCCCGATGGTCGCGGCCTGCTGGTCGCCGGCGATGCCGAGGATCGGGATCTCGCGCCCGAACAGGTCGGCCCGCGTCACCCCGAACTCGGCGGCGCAGTCGCGCACCTCGGGCAGCACCGCTCTCGGCACGTCGAGCATGGCGCACATTTCCTCCGACCAGTGCCCGGCGCGGATGTCGTAGAGCATGGTGCGCGAGGCGTTGGTCGCGTCGGTCACATGCACCGCGCCGCCGGTCAGGTTCCAGACCAGCCAGCTGTCCACCGTGCCGAAGGCCAGTTCGCCCCGCATCGCCCGTTCCCGCGCACCGGGAACGTGATCGAGCAGCCATTTCAGCTTGGTGCCCGAGAAATAGGGGTCGAGCAGCAGGCCCGTTCTCCGAGTCACCTCCGCCTCGTGGCCTTCTTCCTTCAGCGCGCGGCAGGTCTCGGCGGTGCGGCGGTCCTGCCAGACGATGGCGTTGTGCACGGGCTTGCCGGTGGCGCGGTCCCAGACCAGCGTGGTCTCGCGCTGGTTGGTGATGCCGATCGCGGCGATGTCGGTGGCGTGCAGCCCGGCCTTTTCGATCGCCGCCCGGCAGGTCGCCGCGGTGGTGGACCACAGGTCCGAGGCGTCGTGCTCGACCCAGCCGCTGGCCGGGTAATGCTGCGGGAATTCCTCTTGTGCGACGGAGACGACGTTCAGGTCGGGACCGAACAGGATCGCCCGGCTGGAGGTCGTGCCCTGGTCGATGGCGAGGATATGGGTCATGGGGTCAGTTCACCTGGTTCGATTGCGAGGACTCGGTGCCAAAATAGAACCCCAGCATCAGCGTCACGACGGGCACCACCGCGGTCACCACGAGATCGAACAGGAGCTTGGCCTGAGACTGCCAGGCCTGCAACGGGTCGCAGACCTGGCCCGCACTCCCGCAGAGGGGCATCGACAGGGCGACATAGGCGCCCATGCCGATCACCGCGACGCCGTAGGTGCCGATGATGGTCTTGGCGATCCAGCTGCGGTCGCGCCCGACGCGGCGGCCGTTCTCGACCGCGCTGCGGCGTTCGTAGCGGGACAGCGCGTCGGTGAACGCCCCGACCGCGGCGCCCGCGCTCTGGAAGTCGATCGACAGGTCGTCTGCACGGTCCGGCATGGCGGGGCTAGCGCGGCGCATCGGCCGGAATCGCGGCCCGCGCCGACCGGATGATGCCCTCGGTCACGCCCAGAAGCCGCCGGAGCGCGGCCCGAATGTCGCGCCGCGTCGACTCGCTTTCGATGCCCTCGGCGATGCGGTCGAGATCGCGCGCGATCCCGATCAGCTCCTCGGCCCGCCGGCCGACGTCGCGCATGGCCGAAAGCCGTGCGTCCGCCCCGGTTCCCTCACCGCCCTGGAATGGAGTGTTGACCGGCATGCCCGTGTCTCCCCTGTCGGAAATGCCCGGGACCATAGCCCGGAAAAGCTGAACCGGTTCGTTACGCTGCGTACGGGGTGCAACGCGGGCCCGGCACCGGGCCCGCGCAAGTTTCTTGGCGGCTGGTCAGTTCTGCCAGGACTGGATCAACTCGTCATAGGCGACGGTCTGGGGCTCCTCGTCCTCGTTCTCGACCGCGGCCTTGGGCGCGCCGGGCTGGTTCAGCCATTCCGAGGGGTCCATTTCCTCGTTCATCACGGGGCCCAGGTCGCCCTGAACGCCCGCGCGTTCCAGCCGCTCCAGCACCCGCTCCTGGTCCGCGCACAGCGCATCCAGCGCCTCTTGCGGGGTCTTGGCGCCCGACATCGCGTCGCCGATGTTCTGCCACCAGAGCTGGGCGAGCTTGGGGTAGTCCGGGACGTTGGTGCCGGTGGGCGACCACTGCACGCGGGCGGGCGAGCGGTAGAACTCGACCAGGCCGCCGAGCTTAGGCGCGCGGTCCGTGAAGTGGTCGGAATTGATCGTGGATTCGCGGATGAAGGTCAGGCCCACATCCGATTTCTTCAGGTCCACGGTCTTGGACGTCACGAACTGGGCATAGAGCCAGGCCGCCTTGGCGCGGTCCACGGGCGTGGACTTCATCAGCGTCCAGGACCCGGCGTCCTGATAGCCGATCTTCATGCCCTCTTCCCAGTAGACGCCGTGCGGGCTGGGCGCCATGCGCCACTTGGGCGTGCCGTCCTCGTTCAGCACGGCATCCGCGCCCTCGCCCACCATGTCGGCGGTGAAGGCGGTGTACCAGAACATCTGCTGCGCGACCTGGCCCTGCGCCGGCACCGGCCCGGCCTCCGAGAAGGTCATGCCCGCCGCGGTCGGCGGCGAATACTTCTCCAGCCACTCGATGGCCTTGGTCACGGCGTAGACCGCGGCGGGCGAGTTGGTGGCCCCGCCCCGCGCCACGCAGGACCCCACCGGCTGCGAGTTCTCGTTCACGCGGATGCCCCATTCGTCCACCGGCAACCCGTTGGGCTCGCCCGTGTCGCCCATGCCGGCCATCGACATCCACGCGTCGGTGTAGCGCCAGCCGAGGCTCGGGTCCTTCTTGCCGTAGTCCATGTTGCCGAAGACCTCGCCCTCGACGCCCATGTAGGACATGTCGCGGCCGGTGAAGAACTCGGCGATGTCCTCATAGGCCGACCAGGTGACCGGCACGCCGAGGTCGTAGCCGTATTCGGCCTTGAAATCCTCCATCGTCTTGGGATCGGTGAACCAGTCGTAGCGGAACCAGTAGAGGTTCGCGAATTGCTGGTCGGGCAGCTGATACAGCTTGCCGTCCGGCCCGGTGGTGAAGCTGAGCCCGATGAAGTCGTCGAGGTCGAGCGTCGGGCTGGTGACGTCCGCGCCCTCGTTCGCCATCCAGTCGGTCAGGTTGCGCACCTGCTGATAGCGCCAGTGGGTGCCGATCAGGTCGCTGTCGTTGACATAGGCGTCATAGACGTTCTGGCCCGACTGCATCTGGGTCTGCAGCTTCTCGACCACGTCGCCCTCGCCGATCAGGTCGTGGGTGACCTGGATGCCGGTGATCGCCGAGAACGCGGGCGCCAGCACCTGGGATTCGTATTCATGCGTGGTGATCGTTTCCGAGACCACGTTGATCTCCATGCCGGCAAAGGGCTCGGCGGCATCGACGAACCACTGCATCTCGGCCTCCTGCTCCTCGCGCGAGAGCACGGAAAGCCCGTCGATCTCGCTGTCGAGGAACTCCATGGCCTCCTCCATGCCCGCCCAGGACGGGCCGGACAGGAGCGCAAGGCTCACGCCGATCGCCGTGGTGGATTTCAATCTGAGGTTCATTTTCGGTTTCCTCCCTTTGGTGAACCGTTTGTCGAGGATTGGGGTTACGCGCGACCCGGGGCTCCTCGTGCCCCGGGTGCGGGTGACGGGCCTAGACCCAGCGGAACACCGCCGCGGCCCAGACCAGGCAGACGCCAAGCGCCCAGGGCTGGTTCTCGCCCACAAGCCCCAGCCAGGCGAGGTTGATGAAGGCCGAGCCCAGAAGCGTGATGAAGAGGCGATCCCCTCGGGTCGTCTCGATCCGCAGGATCCCGGTGCGCGGGGTTTCGGGGTAACGGATCGCGAGCACCGAAAAGACGATCAGAAGCCCGGCGATCACCATGAAGAAGACCGCGGTGGGCCAGGTCCATGCCATCCAGTCCATTCTCAGCCACCCTTCCTTTCGCGCGGTGCGGCCCAAGCGGAAAAGCGAGCGCTTCGACCGCGAGCAAATGCAGAGACACGTAGCCAGTGCTTGTCAGGTAGATACTGCCTGTCTACTCCAGCCTCGCCAAAGTACTCTTCACCTGGGTTCAGAACGTTAGGAACGCGTTTAAAAGTGTTCTCCTTTCCGGGCACCGGCTCTTGCCGAACGCTTGGGTCCATGATGTGAGAATGGTCGGCCTCGACATGCCAAACCCGTTTGGACTTCCAGAGCCTCCGCTTCTCGAAAGCTTCAAATACAACCCGTGTGACTGACGTCGGCCGGCTTCCAGAGTTAACGACCACAGCTCCACATGATCCGCTCCACGTCTCAAAGGGATGGAGCGCATACACTGTCAACCGAATGCGCACCAACCATTTTACAAAGGCGATAACGGCAAGAATTGTCGAAAGGATCGCGCCGTAAAGCGCTATCCACTCACTCATCACACCCTCCCCAGGGCGAAGCCCTTGGCGATGTAGTTGCGCACGAAATAGATGACCAAGGCGCCGGGCACGATGGTCAGCACACCGGCCGCCGCCAGCACGCCCCAGTCCAACCCGCTGGCCGACACGGTCCGGGTCATCGTCGCCGCGATGGGCTTGGCCTCGGTCGCGGTCAGGGTGCGTGAGAGCAGCAGTTCCACCCAGGAGAACATGAAGCAGAAGAACGCCGCCACGCCGATTCCGCTCGCGATCAGCGGCATGAAGATCTTCACGAAGAAGCGCGGGAAGGAATAGCCGTCGATATAGGCGGTCTCGTCGATCTCCTTGGGCACCCCGCGCATGAAGCCTTCGAGAATCCACACGGCGAGCGGCACGTTGAACAAACAATGCGCCAGCGCCACCGCGATATGCGTGTCGAAAAGCCCCACGGACGAGTAAAGCTGGAAGAACGGCAGCGCGAAGACCGCCGGCGGCGCCATCCGGTTCGTGAGCAGCCAGAAGAACAGGTGCTTGTCGCCCATGAAGCGGTAGCGCGAGAACGCATACGCCGCGGGCAGCGCCACGCTGACCGAGATCACCGTGTTCATCACCACGTAGATCAGCGAATTCACGTACCCCATGTACCAGCTCGGATCGGTCAGGATCGTCGCGTAGTTCTGCAGCGTCAGGTCCCGCGGCCACAGGGAAAACCCGCCGAGGATCTCGGCATTGGTCTTCAGGCTCATGTTCAACAGCCAGTAGATCGGCACCAGCAGGAACATCAGGTACAGCACCATCACCACCGCGCTGGTGTTCACCCGCGGCAGGCTGGCCGCGCGGGGCCGGGCAAAGGTCGCGTCGGCCATGGCTCAGCCCCCCTTCCGGTCGATATTGACCATCACCGTGTAGAACACCCAGGAGATCAGCAGGATCACCAGGAAATACATCAGCGAGAACGCCGCCGCGGGGCCGAGGTCGAACTGCCCCAGCGCCATCTTCACCAGGTCGATCGACAGGAAGGTGGTGGCGTTGCCGGGCCCGCCCCCGGTGACCACGAAGGGCTCGGTATAGATCATGAAGCTGTCCATGAACCGCAGGAGGATCGCGATCATCAACACGCCCGCCATCTTGGGCAGTTCGATATAGCGGAACACCTTCCAGCGGCTGGCCTGGTCGATCTTGGCGGCCTGGTAATAGGCGTCGGGGATGGATTGCAGACCCGCATAGGCCAGAAGGGCCACCAGCGACGTCCAGTGCCAGACATCCATCACGATGACGGTGATCCAGGCATCGACCGCGTCCTGCGTGTAGTTGTAGTCGATCCCGATCTTGTCGAGCGTATAGCCCAGCAGGCCGATATCGACGCGGCCGAAGATCTGCCAGATCGTGCCGACCACGTTCCACGGGATCAGCAAGGGCAACGACATCAGCACCAGGCAGACGCTGGCCCAGATGCCCTTCTTGGGCATGTTCAGCGCCACGAAGATGCCCAGCGGCACCTCGATCGCCAGGATCGTGGCCGAGAAGATCACCTGCCGGCCCAGCGCGTTCCACATGCGCTCGGACTCCAGCATCTCGCGGAACCATTCCAGCCCCGCCCAGAAGAACTGGTTCTGCCCGAACGTGTCCTGCACCGAGTAGTTGACCACGGTCATCAGCGGGATCACCGCCGAGAACGCGACCAGCACCAGCACCGGCAGCACCAGGAACCACGCCTTGTGATTGGTCGTCTTCTCCATCAGGCGGCCCTCCCCAGCGCGTCGGGCGCCACGCGCCAGTCGTCGGCATAGACGTTGACCCGGGCAGGATCGAAGGTCACGCGGGTCATGTCCGCGCCGATCTCGTCTTCTTCGCGCGCGATGATATTGATCTCGTGGGAAAAGAACTCGGCGCGCACGATCTTGTGCCGGCCCACGTCCTCCACCCGGCGCACCTTGACCGGCAGCCCGTCCCGCGCCGAGAGCCGGGCGAATTCGGGCCGCACCCCGATCTCGACCTTGCCCGAAAGCGCGCCGTAGCCATGCGCCAGCGGCACCTCGGCCCCGTCGATATAGGCGCG
This sequence comes from Rhodovulum sp. ES.010, assembly GCF_900142935.1. Taxonomy (NCBI): domain Bacteria; kingdom Pseudomonadati; phylum Pseudomonadota; class Alphaproteobacteria; order Rhodobacterales; family Paracoccaceae; genus Rhodovulum; species Rhodovulum sp. ES.010. Next base: position 1,714,138 of record NZ_FSRS01000001.1, read on the forward strand.
GTCGCCCTCGACCCGCGCGGGCAGCACGTTCATCCCCGGCGAGCCGATGAAATAGCCCACGAAGGTGTGCTCGGGCGTCTCGAACAGCTCTTCGGGCGTGCCGATCTGCACCACGCGGCCGTCATACATGACCACCACCTTGTCGGCGAAGGTCAGCGCCTCGGTCTGGTCGTGGGTGACGTAGATCATCGTGTGGCCGAAATCGCGGTGCAGCGATTTCAGCTGCGTGCGAAGCTCCCACTTCATGTGCGGGTCGATCACCGTCAGCGGCTCGTCGAAGAGGATGGCGTTGACGTCGCGCCGCACCATGCCGCGGCCGAGGCTGATCTTCTGCTTGGCATCCGCCGTCAGCCCCCGCGCCTTGCGGTCCAGCTCGTTCTCCATCCCGATCATCTTCGCGATGGCCTGAACCCGCTCGGCGATATAGGCCGGGTCGCGGCCCCGGTTGCGCAGCGGGAAGGCCAGGTTGTCGCGCACGGTCATGGTGTCGTAGACGACCGGAAACTGGAACACCTGCGCGATGTTGCGTTCGGTCGTGGGGGCGTGGGTCATGTCGGCGTCGTCGAACAGGATGCGGCCCCGGCTGGGCTCCAGAAGCCCCGAGATGATGTTCAAGAGCGTGGACTTGCCGCAGCCCGAGGGGCCCAAGAGCGCATAGGCCGCCCCGTCCTCCCAGACATGGGTCATTTTCTTCAGCGCCCAATCGTCATCGGATTTGGGCGCGGGCAGGTAGGAATGGGCAAGCGTGTCGAGCGTGATCCGGGCCATCCGTTCCTCCCTCAGGCCGCAAGCGCATAGGCGGCGGGGGCGACCAGCCGGCCGTCCTCGCCGAAGACGTAGACATGGGCGGGGTCGAGATGGACCTGGAGGTCCTCCCCGGCGCTGAGATCGTGGACCCCGTGGATCAGCCCCACCCAGCGTTCCCCGTGATGGTCAAGATGCACGAAGGTCTCGGACCCGGTCAGCTCGGTCACCACCAGCCGCGCGGTGAATTCCATCGCGTCCGCGGTGTGCTGCATGATCTCCAGGTGGTTGGGCCGGAACCCGGCGGTGTAGCGCCCGTCGGCCAGTTCGCCCAGCTTGCCGGTCGCCGGCGCGGACTGGCCGTCGCCGAACATCAGCTTGCCGCCGGTCTTCGAGACCGGGAGGAAATTCATCGGCGGGTCGCTGAACACCCGCGCGGTCGTCGCGTCCACCGGCTGGCGATAGACCTCGGGCGTGGGGCCGAACTGCGTCACCCGTCCCTCCCACAGCGTCGCGGTGTTCCCGCCCAGAAGCAGCGCCTCCTCGGGTTCGGTCGTGGCATAGACGAAGATCGCGCCCGACGCCTCGAAGATGCGCGGGATCTCCACGCGCAATTCCTCGCGCAGCTTGTAGTCGAGGTTCGCCAGCGGCTCGTCCAGCAGCACCAGCCCCGCATCCTTCACCAGCGCACGCGCCAGCGCACAGCGCTGCTGCTGCCCGCCCGACAGCTCCAGCGGTTTCCGCTCCAGCATCGGCGTCAGCTTCATCAACTCGGCGGTCTCGCGCACGCGGGCGTCGATCTCGCCCTTCGCCACCCCAATCAGCTTCATCGGCGAGGCGATGTTCTCGTACACGCTGAGGGTAGGGTAGTTGATGAACTGCTGGTAGACCATCGCCACCTTGCGGTCCTGCACCCGCATTCCGGTGACGTCCGCGCCGTTCCAGAAGATGCGCCCCTCGTTCGGCACGTCGAGCCCGGCCATGAGCCGCATCAGCGAGGTCTTGCCCGAAAGCGTCGGGCCCAAGAGCACGTTCATCGTGCCCTTCTCGAGCCTCAGGTCCGTCGGGTGGATATGCGTCTCGGCGCCGACCCGCTTGGTCACGCCCTTGAGTTCCAGCGTCATGCTCCTCCCCTACCCCTCACTCCGCGGCCGCCGGCGCCCGGTCGCGCCGCCGCCTGTCCATCCACTCCTGCAGCGTGGCGGCCTCCTCGCCGGACAGCCTGAGCCCCAGCTTGCCGCGCCGCCACAACACGTCCTCCGCGGTCCGCGCATATTCCCGCGCCATCAGCCAGTCGACCTCGCGGGCGGTCAGCGTCGCCCCGAAATCCTGGCCGAGCTCGGCTGCGCTGCGCGCCTCGCCCAGCATGTCGCGCGCCTCGGTGCCGTAGGCGCGCACCAGGCGATCCGCCCAGCCGCGGCTCAGGAACGGATAGTCGGCCATCAGGCCATCCACCAGCGCCGCGCCCCCCTCCACCGGGAAATCGCCGCCGGGCAGAGGCACGCCGGCGGTCCAGTGGCCGGGCAAGCCCTCGAAATAGGGCGCAAGCCGGTCGAGCGCCGCCTCCGCGAGACGGCGATACGTCGTGATCTTGCCGCCGAAGACGTTCAGCACCGGCGCGCCGCCCGCCTCCTCGACCTTCAGCGTGTAGTCGCGGGTGGCGGCGGTGGCGCTGGAGGCCCCGTCATCGTAAAGCGGGCGGACGCCGGAAAACGTCCAGACGATATCCTCGGGCCCGATCGGGTCGCGGAAATAGCGGTTGGCGAAGTCGAGCAGGTAGTCGCGCTCCTCCGGCGTGCATTCGGGGCGTGCGTCGGGGTCCTCGTGGTCGGCGTCCGTGGTGCCGATCAGGGTGAAATCGCGCTCGTAGGGGATCGCGAAGATGATCCGCCCGTCGGCGCCCTGGAAGAAATAGCACTTGTCGTGGTCGTAAAGGCGGCGGGTCACGATATGGCTGCCACGCACCAGGCGCACATTGTCCTGCGCGTTCAGCCCGATGACGCCATGGATCACCTTGCCCGCCCAGGGACCGCCGGCATTGACCAGGGCCCGGGCGCGGTGAACGCGGCGCGCGCCGCTTTCGGTATTTTGCGTTTCGACGACCCAAAGGCCGTTCTCGCGCCGGGCCGAGCATACCCGCGTGCGCGGCAGGATCTCGGCCCCGCGCGCTTCCGCGTCGCGGGCGTTCAGCACGACAAGGCGGGAATCCTCCACCCAGCAGTCGGAATACTCGAAGGCCTTGCGGAACCGGTCCTGCAGCGGCGCCCCCTCGGGGCTGTCCGCCAGATCGAGGGTGGTCGTGCCCGGCAGGATCTTGCGCGGCCCGAGGGTGTCGTAGAGCAACAGCGCCAGCCGGATCAGCCAGGCCGGGCGGCGCCCCTTCATCCAGGGCATGACCCGCGCCAGCAGCCGCGAGGTTGGCGTCGCGGATTCGAAACGCATATCCCTATGATAAGGCAAAACGAATCGCATCGGCCAACTGATATGCGGCATCGCGCGCAAAAGCGTTTCACGCTCGATCAGCGCCTCGCGCACCAGCCGAAACTCGAAATATTCAAGGTAGCGCAGCCCACCGTGGAAGAGCTTGGTCGAGGCCGACGAGGTCGCCCAGGCGAGGTCGTTCATCTCGGCGAGCCGCACGGTCAGCCCGCGCCCGGCGGCGTCGCGGGCGATCCCGCAGCCGTTGATCCCGCCGCCGATGACGAAGAGATCGACCGTTTGATCGGTGGCAGCCGTCACGCATCCCTCCCCTTGCGCAGCACCCCGACGTTATGCCGCACCCGCCCCCAAAAGGAAAGACTCTTGTTTTCGTTCGTTTTCGCTTTCGGGAAAGCACGCGATCTCAACTGCTTGCAGTCGCGCCCGGCACCGCCCCCGACGCCCGCCACTCGAATCGACGGCCCACTCACCTCCGAAATCCCCGGCAGGACGGCCCGGCCCGCATCGCCACGGCCGGGACAGCAGACCTGTTGAGCCGGCGGCCCACCCATGCGAACCTGCGCGAAAAGGAACGAACGCATGTCGCAAACCATCCGCCATCCCGGGATCCTCGAGATCGCGCGGCGCGAGGGCAAGGTCACGGTCGAGGGGCTGGCGGAGCATTTCGGCGTGACGCTTCAGACGATCCGGCGCGACCTCACCGAACTCGCCGAGGCCGGGCGGCTCGAACGCGTCCACGGCGGCGCGATCCTGCCGTCGGGGACCACGAATATCGGCTACGAGGAGCGCCGCTCGCTGAACCAGGAGGCGAAGCGCGCCATCGCGCGGGGCTGCGCGGCCCGCGTGCCCTCCGACATCTCGCTGTTTCTCAACATCGGCACCACGACCGAGGCGGTGGCGCAGGAACTGATGCACCACCTCAATCTCATGGTGGTGACCAACAACATGAACGTCGCCAACATCCTGGTCGCCAACCGCGACTGCCAGATCATCGTCACCGGCGGCACGTTGCGCCGCTCCGACGGCGGGCTGATCGGCAATCTCGCCTCGGAAACGATCCGGCAGTTCAAGTTCGACCTCGCGGTGATCGGCTGCTCGGCGCTGGACGCCGATGGCGACCTCTTGGATTTCGACATCCAGGAGGTGGGCGTCAGCCAGGCGATCCTGCGCCAGTCGCGGCGCACCTTCCTCGTCGCCGACCACTCCAAGTTCCAGCGCTCGGCGCCCGCGCGCATCGCCTCGCTCGCCGCGATCGACGCCTTCTTCACCGACCGCCCGCTCGCACCCGACCTCGCCCGGCGCTGCACCGACTGGGGGACCGAGATCGTGGTCTGCGCCTGAGCCCGCGCCTTGTCAGCGCGGAAGCGCTTGCGTAAGCCTTGGCCGTCGCTCTCCCGCCCGGACCGCCCCCATGCCGCCCTACCGCCTCCTGCTCACGCTTGCCGCGCCCGTGGTCGCGCTGCGCCTCTTGCGGGAGCCGGACGCGCGGGCCGAACGGCTGGGCGGCAACGGGCCGGCGGACCGGCCGCCCGGCCCCCTCTTCTGGCTTCACGGCGCCTCGAACGGGGAACTCGCCTCGGCCAGGGGGCTGATCGAGCGCATCCTCGCGCGGCTTCCCGACGCGCGCCTGGTCGTGACGTGCAACACCGAAACCGGCCGCGCGCTGGTCGCGGGCTGGGGGCTCGACCGCGTCGCCGTCCGCCTCGCGCCGCTCGATTACCGCCCCACGTTGCGCCGCTTCCTCGCCGCCTGGCGGCCCGACGCGTTGATCCTGGTGGAAAGCGAGCTCTGGCCCAACCGCATCGCCGAGATGGCCCGGCTGGGCCGGCCGGTGCTGGTCGTCGGGGCGCGCCTTTCCCGAAAAAGCGCCGCCCGCTGGGCCCGCCTGCCCGGCCTGATCCGCCCGATGCTGGCAAGGGTCGCGTTTCTCTCCGCCCAGGATGCCGCCTCGCGGGACCGTTTCATCGCCCTGGGGCTCGACGCCCCCCGCGCCGGGCCGGTCGTCGACCTCAAATCCGCCGACCTCCCCGCGACCGACGCGGACCCCGCCGCGCTTGCCCGCCTCGCGCCCCTGTTTCCGCGTGCCAAGACCGTGCTCGCGGCCTCCACCCACGAGGGCGAAGAGCGCGTCGTGCTGGCCGGTTTTGCCAGGGCGCACGCGACGGACCCCGACCTGCGGCTGATCCTGGCCCCCCGCCACCCGCGCCGCGCCCCCGAGATCGCGGACGAGATCGCCCGGTCGGGGCTGGCCCACGCCCCCCGCTCAACCGGCGAACTGCCGGGGCCGGACACGCCGGTCTACCTCGCCGACACGATGGGCGAGATGGCGCTGTGGTATCGGCGCGCGGGCCTCACCTTCGTCGGCGGCTCGCTGGTCGACAAGGGCGGACATACGCCGTTCGAACCGGCCGCCCACGGCTCGGCGCTGCTGCACGGGCCCCATGTCGCGAATTTCGCCCGCGTGTTCGCCGCGCTCGATGCCGCCGGCGCCGCCCGAGAGGTGGACGGCGCGGACGCGATCGCCGCGGCGCTTTCGTCGCTCGATGCCGAGGCCCAGGCCGCGATGGCAGGGCGGGCGCGCGAGGTGATCGCCGAGTTGCGCGCCGCCGGCACCGGGCTCGACCCGATCCTTCAGGAACTGGCTAGGCTGACCGGCGAACCGGCCCTCGCCACGCCCGCCTCCGACGAAAGCAGCGCCCATGGCTGACCCCTGTTTCACCCTCGACGAGTTGCAGGCGGCGGCAGCGTTCGTCCAAGCCCGCATGCCCGCCACCCCGCAATATGCCTGGCCGCTGCTTGCGGAAGAAATCGGCGCCGAGGTCTGGGTCAAGCACGAGAACCACACCCCCACCGGCGCGTTCAAGGTGCGCGGCGCCTTCACCTTCATCGACTGGCTGAAACGCACGCAGCCCGACTGCCCCGGCATCGTCACCGCGACCCGCGGCAATCACGGGCAGGGCCAGGCGCTGGCGGCGCGCGCTGCGGGCATGGTCGCCAGGGTCTACGTGCCCGAGGGCAATTCCGTCGAGAAGAACGCGGCGATGCGCGCCTTCGGGGCCGATCTCGTTGTGCACGGCGCCGATTTCGACACCGCCCGCGAAGAGGCGCACCGCGTGGCCGAAACCGAGGGGCTGCATTTCGTGCCGCCCTTCCACCGCGAACTGGTCCGCGGCGTGGCGACCTACGCGCTCGAATTCTTCACCGCGCAGCCCGACCTGCACACCGTCTACGTGCCCATCGGCTGCGGCTCGGGCATCTGCGGCGTGATCGCGGCGCGCGACGCGCTGGGGCTGGATACGCGCGTCGTCGGCGTGGTCTCGGAAAACGCCGATTGCGTGCTGCGCTCGATGGCGGCGAACGATCTCGTGGACACCGAAACCGCCCGAACCTTCGCCGACGGGATCGCGGTGCGGGTGCCAGTGGCCGAGGCGTTCGAGATCTACGCCCGCGGCGCCGAGCGCATCGTCGCGGTGTCCGACGACGAAGTGGCCGAGGCGATCCGGCTCTACTTCCGCGCCACCCACAACGTGGCCGAGGGCGCGGGCGCCGCGCCCCTCGCCGCGCTGATGGCCGAACGCGGGATGATGGCGGGCAAGCGCGCGGGCGTCATCCTCTGCGGCGGCAACATCGACACCGACTGGTTCCTGCGCGTGATGTCCGGCGGCCTGCCCGACCTGTAACCGACCGGCTCAGAGAAAGCTGAGCGGCTCGCCCTCCCGGCAATCGCCCGGACAGGCGCCGGGGGCATACAGCGTCACGCAGCGTTCGTCGTGATACTCGATCTCGGGGGCGAAGAAGTCGTGGTCGTTCGCGTCGTAGAAGCCGCCCAGCGAAATCCCGCCCTTCAGAAAGCACAGCTGCTCGTTGCACAGCGCCGCCGGCCCCAGCGCCGATTCCAGCCGCCTGGTGACCTGTTCGGGGTCGCCGTCGAACAGGTCGATGCCCTCGAAGCGGACGCCCGCGACATGGCGCCCCGTCACGATCCGGGTGAGAACCCCGGTCTCGTATTCACAGATCGGCAGGCGCAGCCCGCGATATTCCATCTGCTGGCCGCCCGACCCGCGATAGACGTGCTGGGGCTTGCCCATCATCGGCAGCGCGGCCACCGCGTCCTGCGTCATGCCCAACCGCAGCGGGCCAAGCCCCTCGCCGGGTGAAATGCTCCACATCATGTCTCCCCCCTCCTTCGCAGGATATGGGAGACACGGGCGCTTTTACGAGGGGTAAAGCGCGTATCGCTCCAGTTCCCGGTAATGCGCCCCGCCGCGCCCCAGGTCGGAGCGGAACAATCCGAACCCGGTGACGGCAAACGGACCGGCGCGGAACGCCGATCCGGCGGCGACCGCGCGCTCCAGCCGGGGCCGGTCGACCGCGCCGGGCCTGAGCCGCGCCAGCGTCACATGCGGGGTGAACCGGCGCCGCTCGACCGCGACGCCGGCATTCCGCGCGGCCTGTTCCAGCTTGGCCTGCAGGTGGCGCAGCGCCGGGTTTTCGGCCACGCCCGCATGCACGTTCCTGGGCGTGCCGTGGCCGAACATCGCCAGCCCCTCCAGGGTCACGTCGAACGCGGGCGCGTGGACGGCCTGGAAGGCAAGATGCACGTCCTCCAGAACGGGTTCGGACAGGTCGCCAGGAACACCAGCGTGAGGTGCAGAGTCTCCTCGGGCGTCACCCGCCCGACCGGCAGCGTCGCCTGCACGCGGACCAGCGCCGCGCGCACCGCGCCGGGCAGGTCGATGGCGGCAAAGGCGCGGATCATCTCGGGGCCCTCCGGGTCGACAGGTGATCGAGGCGCGCCGCGATCTCGGGGCGGACCGGCCCCGGCCGCGGCGGGTCGCGCAGCGTGCTCGCCCAGCGGTCGGGCGGCGACCACCCCGCCCGTTGCCGTGGCCAGACCAAGGCGCGCAGCACCGCCTGCGCCTCCGGGGGCAGGATGTCGGGAATGTCGAAATCGTTCAAGACCGCCCAGCCCCCCGCCCAGGCCCGGGCGACCGACCACGGGTTGTATCCGCCCCCGCCGAGAACGAGATAGCGGGGGCTGACCGGCCTCAGCGCCGCCACCACGGACCAGAGCGAATTGTTCGAAAGGGACAAGCGCGCCAGCGGGTCCTCCTCCAGAGCATCTGCCCCGCATTGCAGCACGATCGCCTCGGGCGCCTGCGCCTCGATGCGCGGCAGGATCAACCGCGCGAGGATCGCCGCCATTTCCGTGTCGTTCAGCCCCCGCGGCACCGGCAGGTTGAAGACATTGCCGACGCCCGCATCGCCCAGCGCCCCGGTGAACGGCCAGCGCCGTTCCTCGTGGACCGAGATCATCAGCACGTCGGGGTCGTCGCGGAACGCGGCCTCGACCCCGTCGGGGTGATGGGCGTCGATATCGACATAGGCGATGCGCGTGACGCCTGCCCGCCGCAGCGACAGGATCGCCAGCACCGGGTCGTTGAGATAGCAGAACCCGCTCGCCCGGCCCTTCTGCCCGTGATGGGTGCCGCCGGCCGGGTGATGGATCACCCCGCCATCGCGCAGCAATTCGCCCGCCAGCAGCGCCCCGCCCGCCCCCGTCGCGGGGCGGCGGAACATCTCGGGGAAAACCGGGTTGGACGGCGTGCCGAGGCCGAACCGCGCGCGCTCCTCCGCCGCCACCCGCTGGCGGGCCTCGGCGCGCTCCAGCGCGGCGAGATAGGCAGGGTCGTGCCAGAGCGCGAGCGCGGCCGGCTTGGCCCGCGGCGAGGCGCGATAGTTCGCCGGACCCAGCCAGCCCAGCGCCCGGCCCAGGTCCATCACCGTCGATACCCGCGGGATCGCCAGCGGATGCCATGCCCCGTAGGACGAGCCCCGGTAGATCTCCGCCCCGAGGAAAAGCGGCGTCACCGCGCCAGCAGCGCCTCGATCTTGCGGGTCACCTTGCGCGAGGTGGGTTTGGTCAGCGAACCGTAGGTGTCCACCACCTCGCCCTCGGGCCCGATCAGCACCTTGTTGAAATTCCAGCGCGGCGCGAAGCCGTGTTCGGCCTTGAGCCACTTGTAGAACGGGTGCGCGTCGGCCCCCTTCACATGGGTGATCTCGGTCATCGGCAGGGTCAGCCCGAAATTGACGTCGCAGAATTCCTTGACCGCCGCCTCGCTGGACAGTTCCTGCTTGAAATCGTCCGACGGCACCGCCAGCACCACCAGCCCCTCGGCCCCGTAGCGGTCGTGCAGCGTCTGCAGCCCGTCATATTGCGGGGTGAACCCGCATTGCGAGGCGGTGTTGACCACCAGCACCGGCTGGCCCCGAAAACCGTCCAGCGCGATCTCGCCCCCGTCGATCGAGTCGAACCGGAACCCCTGGGCGGCTTCGGCGGACGGCGCGGCGAGGCCGAGGGTCAGGGCGAGGGCGGCGGTCATGCGGCGCATGGTCGGGCATCCTTGGCGTCAGGTTGTGCAGGGGAGGTATCGCGGCGCCCCGCCCGGTCAAGCACCGGCGGCGGCGTTGCATTCGGCGCGCCAGCGGTTATCTATCGCGCACTAGACCGTGCTATGGTTCCGGTATGATCCGCTACACGCTCACCTGCGCCGATGGCCACCGTTTCGACAGCTGGTTCCAGTCGGCAGACGCCTTCGACAGCTTGCGCGCCAGCGGCATGATCGTCTGCGCGACCTGCGGCAGCGACCGCGTCGAGAAAAGCCTGATGGCCCCAAGCGTCAGCACCGAGCGCACGCCCCCGGCGCCCGCCCCCGACCGCCCGCTGGCCCGCACCAAGGGCCCCGCCGAACAGGCGCTCGCCGAACTCAAGCGCAAGATCGAGACGCAGTCCGACTATGTGGGGCCGAAATTCGCGCAGGAGGCGCGCGACATGCATGACGGGCTGATCCCGCACCGTCCGATCCATGGCGAGGCGCGTCTCGACGAGGCGAAGAAACTCGTCGAGGACGGCGTGCCGGTCGCGCCCCTGCCCTTCCCCCCCGGTCGCAAGACGAACTGAAGGAGCCGCCCCCATGACCCCGCTGATCACCGGCGCAAACCGTGGCATCGGGCTGCGCCTGTTGCAGGACTACGCCGCCGAGGGCCTCTCGCCCATCGGCACCACCCGCGCCGACGATGCGCCGCGGGTGGACGGCGCGCGCTGGGAAGCGCTGGACGTGACCGACGCGAAGCAGCAGAAGGCGCTGGCCGGAAAGCTGTCGGCCCAGCCGGTCGACCTGCTGATCTGCAACGCCGGCCAGTTCCTGGACAAGCACGAGGCGCTGGAGACCGGTTATCCGCCGGCGATGTGGGCGCAGACCTTCGCCACCAACGTGACCGGCGTCTTCCTGACGATCCAGGCGCTTTTGCCGAACCTCCGGCTGGCCGCGCGGCCGCGGATCGCGGTGATCTCCTCGACGATGGCCTCCTCGGAACGCGCGCCGGGCGGCTCCTACATCTACCGCGCGTCCAAGGCGGCGGCCGTCAATCTCGGCCGCAACCTGGCCGCCGATCTGAAACCGATGGGCATCGCGGTCGGCATCTATCACCCCGGCTGGGTGCGGACCGACATGGGCGGCGCCGGGGCCGATATCGACGTGGCCGACGCCTCGGCCGGCCTGCGCGCGCGCTTCGAGGTGCTGAGCCTCGACACCACGGGCTGTTTCGAAACCTGGGACGGCCGCCCGCATTCCTATTGAGCTTGGCCGGGCCTTGGCCTAGAGGGGGCCGGAAGTGCAGGCGGGGGGCGCAGAAGGCGGGCAATGCCGGTTCTGGTGATGAAATTCGGGGGCACCTCGGTGGCCGATCTCGGCCGCATCAGGAACGCCGCCCTCAAGGTCAAGCGCGAGGTCGAGCGCGGCCATGACGTCATCGTCATCGTCTCGGCCATGTCCGGCAAGACCAACGAACTGGTCGGCTGGGTCGAGGAGACCTCGCCGCTCTTCGACGCCCGCGAATACGACGCCGTGGTCAGTTCCGGGGAGAACGTGACCGCCGGGCTGATGGCGCTGACGCTGCAGGAAATGGACGTGCCCGCCCGCAGCTGGCAGGGCTGGCAGGTGCCGCTGAAAACCTCCAGCGCGCATTCCGCCGCCCGGATCGAGGAGATCCCGCGCGCCAATATCGACCAGAAATTCGCCGAAGGCATGCGGGTGGCCGTGGTCGCCGGGTTCCAGGGCATCAGCCCCGAGGGCCGGATCACCACCCTGGGCCGCGGCGGCTCGGACACCACCGCCGTGGCCTTCGCCGCCGCCTTCGGCGCCATCCGTTGCGACATCTATACCGATGTGGACGGGGTCTATACCACCGATCCGCGCATCGAGGACAAGGCGCGCAGGCTGGATAGGATCGCCTTCGAGGAAATGCTGGAACTCGCCAGTCTCGGCGCCAAGGTGCTGCAGACCCGTTCCGTGGAACTGGCGATGCGCTACAAGGTGAAGCTGCGGGTGCTCTCCAGCTTCGAGGATACCGACGACAATTCCGGCACGCTCGTCTGCGACGAGGAGGAAATCATGGAACAGAACGTGGTCTCGGGCGTCGCCTATCAGCGCGACGAGGCGAAGATGACGCTGATCTCGGTCGCGGACCGCCCCGGCATCGCCGCGGCGATCTTCGGCCCGCTGGCCAAGGCCGGCGTGAACGTGGACATGATCGTGCAGAACATTTCCGAGGAGGGCCGCACCGACATGACCTTCTCCTGCCCGGTCAACCAGGTGGCCCGGGCCGAAGAGGCGATGAACGCCGCCAAGGGCGCGGGCGAAATCGATTTCCAGGAGCTCGTCGCCGATACCGACGTCGCCAAGGTTTCGGTCGTCGGCATCGGCATGCGCAGCCACGCCGGCGTCGCCTCGCGGATGTTCGATGCGCTGGCCGCCGAAGGAATCAACATCAAGGTCATTACAACCTCGGAGATAAAGATTTCCGTTTTGATCGACCGCAAATATATGGAACTCGCCGTTCAGGCCCTCCATGATGCGTTCGAATTGGACCGCGCCAACTGAAACGGGGGCCGATGCCCGAGGACCAGACCGACAGCGCCAGCCGCAGGTTGCTCGGCCGCCTGCGCGAGGCCCTCGCCGAGCCGGGCGCGGGCCAGGAACGGCTTGACCGCATCACCAGCATCATCGCCGAGCAGATGGGCACCGACGTGTGCTCGATCTACCTGCTGCGCGATGCCGACACGCTGGAACTCTGCGCGACCGAGGGGCTGAAACCCGAGGCGGTCCACCAGACCCGGCTCAGGATCGGCGAGGGCCTCGTGGGCCGGGTGGCCAAGACCGCCCGCCACGTCAATACCGGCAACGCCCCGCAGGAACGCGGCTTCCGCTACATGCCCGAGACCGGCGAGGAGATATTCTCGTCCTTCCTCGGCGTCCCGGTCCAGCGGCTGGGCGAGCGCATGGGCGTGCTGGTCGTCCAGTCCAAGCAGGGCCGGCAGTATTCCGAGGACGAGGTGTACGCCCTCGAAGTCGTCGCCATGGTGCTGGCCGAGATGACCGAGCTCGGCGCCTTCGTCGGCGAGGGCGAGGCGCTGGCCGCGCTGCACCAGCGCCCGGTCATGATCCAGGGCACCGTGGGCCAGGAGGGCGTCGCCGTGGGCCATGTCTGGCTGCACGAGCCCCGCGTGGTCATCGCCAACCCCATCGCCGACGACCCCGACACCGAACTGGCCCGCCTGCACGCGGCGGTGGACCGGCTGCGCGTCACCGTCGACGAGATGCTGAACGCCGCCCCCGGCACCGACAAGGACCAGCTCCAGGTGCTGGAAGCCTACCGGATGTTCGCCAATTCCCGCGGCTGGAAACGCCGGATGGAGGAGGACATCGCCCGCGGCCTGTCCGCCGAGGCGGCCGTGGAAAAGGAACAATCCGCCGCCCGCGCCCGGATGCAGACCGTGCCCGACCCCTACCTGCGCGAGCGGCTGCACGATCTCGACGACCTCTCGAACCGGCTCTTGCGCATCCTCACCGGCCAGGGCGAACGCACCGGCGCCGAGCGCCCGGCCGACCCGATCCTGATCGCGCGCAATATCGGGCCCGGCGAATTGCTGGATTACGGGCGCAGCTTGCGCGGCATCGTGCTGGAAGAGGGCTCGGTCGGCAGCCACGCCGCCATCGTCGCCCGTGCGCTGGCGATCCCGCTGGTCATCCATGCCGGCCGGATCACCGCCGAGGCGCTGAACGGCGACCCGATCCTGCTGGACGCCGAACAGGGCGTGGTCCATCTGCGCCCCGAGGAAAGCGTGGCCAACGCCTTCGCCGACAAGATGGCGATGCAGGCCAAGGCGCAGAAACGCTATACCACGATCCGCAACGAACCCGCGCTGACGCTGTGCGACACGCGGATCGGCCTGCACATGAATGCCGGGCTGATGGCCGACCTGCCCTCGCTCGACAGTTCCGGCGCCGAGGGGGTGGGCCTCTTTCGCACCGAGCTGCAGTTCCTGACCCGCCCGCAGGTGCCGCGCCGGGCCGAGCTTGCCGCGCTCTACTCGCGGGTGATGGATGCCGCCCAGGGCAAGCGCGTCGTCTTCCGCACCCTCGACATCGGCTCGGACAAGGTGCTGTCCTACATGAAGCCGCAGGACGAGCCGAACCCCGCGCTCGGCTGGCGCGCGATCCGGGTGGGCCTGGACCGGCCGGGCATGATGCGGATGCAGCTTCAGGCCCTGATCCGCGCGGCGAACGGCCGGCCGCTGACGGTAATGTTCCCGTTCATCGCCCAGCTCGACGAATTCCGCGCCGCCCGCGACCACCTGCTGCGCGAGATCGACCGCGAGGAACGGCTGGGCCGCGCCCTGCCCGAGAAGGTCGAGATCGGCGCGATGGTGGAAACCCCCAGCATGGCCTTCGCGCCGCGCCAGTTCTACGAGATGGCCGATTTCATCTCGATCGGCGGCAACGACCTGAAACAGTTCTTCTTCGCCGCCGACCGCGAGAACGAGCGCGTCCGCCGCCGCTACGACACGCTCAACGTCAGCTTCCTGACCTTCCTCGAACAGATCGTGAAGCGCTGCGAGGATACCGACACGCCGCTGAGCTTCTGCGGCGAGGACGCCGGCCGCCCGGTCGAGGCGCTGTGCTTCGCCGCGATGGGGTTCCGCACGCTGTCGATGCGCCCCGCCTCCATCGGCCCGGTCAAGCACATGCTGCGCAAGAGCGATCTCGGCGAGGCCCGCGCGGTCATCGACGCTGCCCGCGCCAGCGGCGCGCAATCGGTGCGGCCCGCGGTGATGGACTGGCTGCGCCGCCGGGGCGAGTAGCGACCCGCGACCGCCGGCCGCCCAGCCGCCTCAGGCGCGTTCGGCGATCGCCGCGGCGAAACGTTCGAACAGGTAATAGCTGTCCTGCGGCCCGGGGCTCGCCTCGGGGTGATACTGGACCGAGAACACCGGGCGGTCGGTCATCCGAATCCCGCAGTTCGAGCCGTCGAACAGCGAGACATGGGTTTCCTTCACGCCCTCGGGCAGGGTCTGGCTGTCCACGGTGAACCCGTGGTTCATCGAGGTGATCTCGACCTTGCCGGTTTCCAGGTCCTTCACCGGGTGATTCGCCCCGTGATGGCCGTGGTTCATCTTGATCGTCTTCGCGCCCAGCGCCAGCGCCAGCATCTGGTGACCGAGGCAGATGCCAAAGAGCGGCACGTCCTTTTCCAGCACCTTGCGGATCATCGGCACCGCGTAGTCCCCGGTCGCCGCCGGGTCGCCCGGCCCGTTCGACAGGAACACCCCCTGGGGGTCCAGCGCCAGCACGTCCTCGGCGGTGGCGGTCGCGGGCAGCACCGTCACCTCGCAGCCCGCCGAGGCGAGGCAGCGCAGGATGTTGCGTTTCGCGCCGTAGTCGATGGCGACCACCCGGTGCCCCGGCCCCTCGCGGCGGGTGTAGCCCTCGGGCCAGGCCCAGCGCATCTCGTCCCACCGGTAGCTCTGGGCGCAGGTGACCTCGCGGGCGAGGTCCAGCCCTTCGAGCCCGCAAAAGCCGCGCGCCTTGGCCACCAGCGCCTCGATGTCGAACCGGCCCTCGGGATCGTGGGCCAGCGCCACATGCGGCGCCCCCTGCTGGCGGATCGCACGGGTCAGCCGCCGCGTGTCCACCCCGCCGATCCCGATTCGGCCCCGCTTCGCCAGCCATGCCGTCAGCGGCTCGGCCGCGCGCCAGTTGCTGGGCTCGGTCGGGTCCCATTTCACCACCATGCCGGCGGCGACCGGCTCGGCGGTCTCGTCGTCCTCTGCGTTCACGCCGACATTGCCCACATGGGGAAAGGTGAAGGTCACGAGCTGCCCCGCATACGAGGGGTCGGTCATGATCTCCTGGTAGCCCGTCATCGCGGTGTTGAAGCACAGTTCGGCCACCGTCTCGCCGGTGGCGCCGAAGCCCTGGCCGTAGAACACGGTCCCGTCGGCGAGCGTCAGGCAGGCGGTCGGGCGGGGGCTGGCGGCGGCGGGCGACATCGGGACTCCTCGGGCGGGGGATCGCGCGCAAACTAGGGGGCGCCGCGGCAAGAATCAAGGGGCGCGGCAAAAAGCAAAATTCCGCAATTTCAATTACTTGAAAGAAAACGCCGGGCTTGCCTGCCGCCGGGGGGCGCACTATTTTCGCCAACTCGATGCCCCGGGCACGAAAGGCGACAGGCATGGATCTCAGAACCCGCATAGCGACGGCCCTGAAGACGGCGATGAAGAACAAGGAGGCCGAGCGCCTCGCGACGCTGCGCCTCATCAACGCCGCGATCAAGGACCGGGACATCGCGCTGAGGGGCGAAGGCCGCGAAGACGGCGTCACCGACGCCGAGGTGCTGGCGATCCTGGGCCGCATGATCAAGCAGCGCCACGAAAGCGCGCGCGCCTACGAGGAGGCGGGCCGGCTCGACCTCGCCGAGAGCGAGCGGGCCGAAATGGCGGTGATCGAGGACTTCCTGCCCCGCCAGCTCACCGAGCAGGAGATCCACGACGCGATCGAAGCCAAGATCGAAGGCCTCGGCGCGGAGTCGATCCGCGACATGGGCCGGGTGATGGCGGCGCTGAAGGCCGATTATGCCGGGCGGATGGATTTCGGCACCGTCGGGCCGATGGTGAAGGACCGGCTGGCCTGAGCGCCCCGCACCGGCCTGCGGCATCCTGCCCCCCCCGTCGCGTGGCCGACCGGGCTTGCGGGGGCGGCAGGAGATGCCATCTAGGGATACACGGTCGTGCGCGAACACAGGGTCGGCGCCGCGACGCATCTTGCGCTTTCGCCCCCCGGGCGGCGGCGCTAAGCTGGACCCGGGGATCGAGACAGGAACCTGAGGATGCTGAACAGCCTCAAGCGAAGCGTCAACAACTACACGAGGACCGTGAAACCGCACGAGTGGCCCGCCGTGGCGCTGCGCGGGGCGGCGCTGGTCCTGATCGTGAGCCACCTGATCGCGTTCTTCTTCATCTACTCGCACATCATCTTCATCTCGACCGGCGTGGTGATGGGCCTGTTGCTAGCGCGCGAGATGTACGAGGATCTCGCGCAGCGGTTCTTCCGTCTGAAGGCGGAGGAATACGAAAAGGACCTGATGGAGTTGCACGAGCGGGAGCATCCGCAGCATCCCGACGAGGACCCCTCGCTTCTGATCGAGGGGCGCGCCTCGATGAAGGACATCAGCGAGCGCAACTCCAGGCGCTGAGCCGTCCGGCCGCGGCGGCGGCGCGCGCCCGGGGCCCGCGGGCCCGGGGCGACGCCTGCCCTGCCCCGCAAGGCGCCGTCAGGCCGGCGGCAGGTCGTGGCCGACCATCCCGAACACCGCGTCGAAGCTGCGGTCCAGCGCCACGTCGAGATCGGCCATGCCGACCGGCAGCCCGAGATCCACGAGGCTGGTGACCCCGTGCTCGCGGATGCCGCAGGGCACGATCCCCTCGAAATGCGACAGGTCGGGGTCGACGTTGATCGCCAGGCCGTGGAAACTCACCCAGCGCCGGAGACGCACGCCGATCGCGGCGATCTTGTCCTCGCGCGGCGCGCCGGTGGGCCCCGCGCGCAGGTCCGGGCGCACGACCCAGACGCCGACCCGGTCGGGCCGCGTCTCGCCGACCACGTTGAACTCGGCCAGCGCCGCGATGGTCCAGGCCTCCAGCGCCCGGACGAAGCGGCGCACGTCGCGCCCGCGCCGGCCGAGGTCGAGCATCACGTAGACCACCCGCTGACCGGGTCCGTGATAGGTGTATTGCCCGCCGCGCGGGCTGCGGAACACCGGAAACCTGTGCGGGTCGGTCAGATCCTCCGGCCGGGCGGACGTGCCCGCGGTGTAGAGCGGCGGGTGCTCGACCAGCCAGATCGCCTCCTCCGCGCGGCCCGCGGCGATCGCCTCGGCGCGCGCCTCCATCTCCCGGCAGGTCTCCTCGTAGGGCGCCAATCCGTCGAATACTCGCCATTCGGGGCGCATGGTCGTCCTTTCCAGCCTTGACAGCTTTGCGGGCTGACCGCGACACTACTTCCACTCTGGCGCCCGCGCCGCCCCCGCGGACGGGGACCGCTTTTTGGGAGACATGGCATCATGAAAAAGCAATTTGCAATGGCCTGCGTGGCGACGAGCCTGGTCGTCACCCCGGCCTCCCGCGCGGCGGCCGACGCGGGCGACATCGCGGGCGGGATCATCGGCGGGATCATCGGCGGCGCGATCATCAATGAGGCGACCAAGAAGAAGAAGGTCTACCGCAAGACCTATCGCCCCTCCTCCGGCATCTCGTCGGCCACCCGCGAGCAGAACCGCGAAGTGCAGACCTCGCTCAACTATTTCGGCTTCCCGGCCGGCACCGTGGACGGCGTGCTGGGCCGGAACTCGCGCAACGCGATCTCGCAGTACCAGGCCCATATGGGGTACCCGGCCACCGGAAAGCTCACGCCCTATGAACGCGACTTCCTCGTCACCTCCTACCACCGTGCGATCGCGGGCGGGCCCAGCACCTCGCAGATGATCGCGGCCAATCCGCAAGGCCCGCGCGGGCTGCTGAAGACCTACCAGCAGCAGCTTGCCACCGGCGGCATGATGGCGACGCAGCCGATGGCGCCCGCGCAGCCCGGCACCACCGTCGTGATCAACCCGCAACCGCAGGCCGCGCCGCAGGGGCCGGTCGCGGCCGCGGCCCCGGCCCTGTCGACCCTGCCCGCCGTGACGGCGACGGCCGCGGCCGGCGCGGACGGGGCGGCCAAGCCCGCGCTGCCGACCTTCCTGGGTCAGGGCGGCGGGCAGTCGCTCAACTCGCATTGCAACAAGGTCAACCTGGTCACCAGTTCCAATGGCGGCTTCACCACGTCGGCCTCGATGACCGACGCCAGCTTCGCGCTGGAAGAGCAGTTCTGCCTCGCGCGCACCTATGCCATCGCCGGGGGGGAGGAGATCGCCGCCAAGATCACCGGCGTCGGCGCGGACCAGATCGCCGAGCAATGCGCCGCCTTCGGCCCCGCCCTGAAGGAGCATGTCGCCGCGCTCTCCTTCGACCCGATGGACACGGTCGTGAAGGGCGTGCGCGGCTTCGTGCTGGAGTCCGGCATGTCGCCGGCCCAGCTGGCGGGCACCGCCAAGGTCTGCCTCTCGGTGGCCTACCGCACCGACAACATGGATGTCGCGATCGGCTCGGGGCTGCTGCTGGTGGCGCTGGGCGAGACGGTCTATGCCGAACTCATGGGCCACCACCTCGCCCAGGGCTTCGGCACCGCCAGGCGGACGGACCTCGCGCTCGACTGGTACGATGCGGCGCTCGGCGCCGTCGAGAGCGGCACCGCGCCGGTCTTCGCCCCCGGCCAGCCGGAGCGGAGCGACCTGCTGCGCAATGCCGCCTACCGGGTGGGCGGCAGGTCCGACGGCGCCGCCGCCCCCGACGTGGCGAGCACGCCCCAGCCCGCCGCGCTGCCCACCTTCACGGTCGACAACTGACGCATGACACGACCGGGGGCGGGCCCGTCGCCCGCCCCGTCCGGCACCGCCCGCAGGCCCCGCGAGAAAGCGCGAAAATCCCCCTTCACATCGCCGGGCGAAGCGGCTATGTAGCCGCCCACTACCAGATCACGTGCGGTCGTGGCGGAATTGGTAGACGCGCAGCGTTGAGGTCGCTGTGGGGTAACACCCGTGGAAGTTCGAGTCTTCTCGACCGCACCATCCCTTCCCGTCCAGCGACAGATCGGCCCGCCCCGCGGCGCAGCCTGACAGCGCGCTGTGCACCCGGCCGAACCACCGACCGAATTCTGTGCATCTGCCGCGCCGCACGACGGCCCCGCGCCGCCGCGGGCTGGCCTTCAGCGCCCCGCATTCTATTTTCCATGCATCCCGATCGCCGCCTCCGGCACGGCCGACCCGGCCCGCACGGCACGGCGAAAGGGCAAGAACCGACGCCGCAACATGCTGATATCATGGCACCATTCTGCGCCACCCATCGTTTCCAAGTTCTTCGTTGCACTCCGGGAAACTCGTGATACCGTCTTTTGCAAAGGACGAAGGGTCCGCAGAAAAGCGCGGCGCAAGAGACCGCGCGACACAACAGGGGGTTACGGTTGACCGCTGCAACGGACAACGGGTTCGTGGTCTTCGACCGCGTCCAGAAAAGCTATGACGGCGAAACGCTCGTCGTAAAGGATCTCAACCTCGAGATCGGCCAGGGCGAGTTCCTGACGATGCTGGGGCCCTCGGGCTCGGGCAAGACGACCTGCCTGATGATGCTCGCCGGGTTCGAGACGGCGACCCACGGCGACATCCTGCTGGACGGCCAGCCGATCAACAACATCCCGCCGCACAAGCGCGGGATCGGCATGGTGTTCCAGAACTACGCGCTGTTCCCGCACATGACCGTGGCCGAGAACCTGGCCTTCCCGCTGGAGGTGCGCAAGATCGGCAAGTCCGAGCGCGAGGAAAAGATCCAGCGCGCGCTCGACATGGTGCAGATGGGCGGCTTCGGCGGGCGGCGCCCGGCGCAGCTTTCGGGCGGCCAGCAGCAGCGCGTCGCGCTGGCCCGCGCGCTGGTCTTCGAGCCCGAGCTGGTGCTGATGGACGAACCGCTCGGCGCGCTCGACAAGCAGCTGCGCGAGCACATGCAGTTCGAGATCACGCGGCTGGCGCACAATCTCGGCATCACCACCGTCTACGTCACCCATGACCAGGTCGAGGCGCTGACCATGTCCGACCGCGTGGCGGTGTTCGACGACGGCCGCATCCAGCAGCTGGCCGAACCGGACGTGCTGTACGAAGAGCCGGAAAACAGCTTCGTCGCGCAGTTCATCGGCGAGAACAACACGCTGATGGGCAAGGTGAAGGAGATCAACGGCGATGTCTGCCTTGTCGAGCTCGACGACGGCGAACTGATCGACGCCAAGCCGGTCAACGTGAAACGGCCCGGCGACCGCACCGTGGTCTCGATCCGGCCCGAGCGGGTCGAGATCAACCGCGAGCGGCTGGGCCCCGACGCGCACCTCGTCCATGCCGAGGTGCTGGAATTCATCTACATGGGCGACATCTACCGCACCCGGCTGCGGGTGGCGGGCAACGAGGATTTCGTCATCAAGACGCGCAACGCCCCCGATCAGCGCCGGCTGAAACCCGGCGAGCATATCGAGATCGGGTGGCAGCCGCAGGACTGTCGCGCGCTGGATGTCTAAGCGCGCGTCCAAGCCCCGCCGCCGGCCCGGCCAGGCGGGGCACAGACAAACCAACCGGGCCATCAACAAGGAGAGACTACCGATGAAACTCAAACACGTGCTTCTGACGACCGGCGCCGCGATGCTTGCCGCCCCGGTGGCCGGGGCGCAGGAGATGGCCGACTCGATGACGCTGGTGTCCTGGGGCGGCGCCTACCAGAACAGCCAGGTCAACGCCTACACCGAGCCCTACAAGGAGATGCACCCGGGCCTGGAAGTGGTCTGGGACGAAAGCTCGAACGAGGCGGTCGCCAAACTGCGCGCGATGAACGAGGCCGGCAACCTCACCTGGGACCTGGTCGACGTGACCGCGGCCGACGCGATGCGGCTTTGCGACGAGGGCCTGGCGATGGAGGTCGACCATGACGAGCTGCTGGCCGAGGCGCCGGACGGCACGTCCGCGTCCGACGATTTCGGCGACACCATCGTCAGCGACTGCTTCATCCCGCAGATCGTCTACTCGATCACCTTCGGCTACCGCACCGACATGATCCCCGAGGGCACCGAGCCGCCGAGCGACATCTGCGCGATCTTCGACACCGAAGCCTATCCGGGCAAGCGCAGCCTCGAAAAGCGCCCGATCAACAACGTCGAATGGGCGCTGCTCTGCGACGGCGTGCCGAAGGCCGAAATCTACGACGTGCTCGAGACCGAGGAAGGCCAGGAGCGCGCGCTGGCCAAGCTGGAGACGATCAAGGACGACGTGATCTGGTGGTCGGCCGGCGCCGACACGCCGCAGCTGCTCGCCGATGGCGAGGTGGTGATGGGCTCCACCTATAACGGCCGGCTGTTCAGCCTGATCGAGGAGCAGGACCAGCCCGTCGCGATGCTGTGGGACGGCCAGGTGTTCGACCTCGACGGCTGGATCATCCCCGACGGCCTGCCCGAAGAGCGGCTGGCGCGGGTCAAGGACTTCGTCCGCTTCGCCACCGACACCCAGCGGCTGGCCGACCAGGCCAAGTACATCTCCTACGGCCCGGCGCGCGACTCGTCGCAGCCGCTGGTCTCGACCCATGCCGAGCTCGGCATCGAGATGGCGCCGCACATGCCGACCAACCCGGAGAACGCGCAGAACACCTTCCTGCAGAACTTCGAGTGGTGGGCCGACTACCGCGACGACCTGGACGCCAAGTTCCAGGCCTGGCTCGCGCAGTAAGCGCAGGCTGACCGGCCGGGCGCGCCGCGCGCGCCCGGCCCGCCGCCGACGACGGCGGAGTTTTGCGGGGACAGACGCGATGCCCAAGGGATACATCATCGGCCATATCACCGTGACCGACCCGGAGGCCTACCAGGACTACATCCGGCGCGACACGCCGATCCTGGAAAGCTACGGCGGCCGGTTCATCGTGCGCGGCGGCGCCTCCGAGGCGCCCGAGGGTCCGGTCAAGGACCGCCACGTGGTCATCGAGTTCCCCGATTTCGAGACGGCGAAACGCGCCTTCCATTCGCCGGAATACCAGGAGGTGGCGCGGATCCGCCATGCCACCGCCGAAAGCGACATCGTGCTGGTCGAGGGGGTGGAATGACCGATATCGCCACGGGACCGGGCGCCTCGGGGCGCCGTCAGGACATCGCCCACAGCGCCGCGCCCGCGACCGGCCCGGTTCTGGCCGCCGACGGCCGCCCGCTCAAGCAGAGCCTGCGCCGCGCGCTGCGCGCCGAGAAGCTGCGCGCGCTGGCGCTGATCGCGCCGCTGCTGATCTTTGTCCTCGTGACCTTCATCGCGCCGATCGCGGACATGCTGTTCCGCTCGGTCGAGAACCAGATCGTGTCCGAGACCCTGCCGCGGACCGCCCAGGCGCTGCAGGACTGGGACCACAATTCCGGCGACCTGCCGCCCGACGACACGCTGGCGGCCTTCACCTACGACATGGTGGCCGCCGCCGAGCGCAAGGAACATACCCGCCTCGGCACCCGCCTGAACTACGAAATGACCGGCATCTCCTCGCTGTTCCGCAAGACCGGGCGGCGGGTCGACGATTTCGGCGAAATCTACATGGACCAGCTGATCGAGGTCGCGCCCGCGCTGGAAGAGCCCGCGACCTGGATGACGCTGATGGCCGCGCCCGACTGGCTGGCCGATTACGAGGTCTGGAACGCCGCGCGCACCGCCGCGGACGAGGCCGGGCGCGACTTCGACCAGGTCCCGCCTCTCTTCGAGGTCAAGGCGGGCGTCGCCGAGGTGCTGCCCGAAACCGCCGACGCCTATGGCGAGTTCGCCCGCATCGTCCAGGTCGAGGACGAAGACAACCCCGCCGAGGAAGAGGCCTGGGCGCCGGTGTTCCTCGCGCTCTACCGCGACCTCGTGCATGTCGGCCCCGGCGCGCTCGACGATCTGGACCCCGAAAGCGCGGCGATCCTGGCCCCGGCCCACGACGCGGTCGAAGGCTTCGAGACCGTGCCGCTGGCCGATCTCTATATCGACGCCGACGAGGACTGGGCCGATCCGCAGGTCTGGGCGACGATCCAGGCGTTCGCCCCCGACTATACCGCGGGCTACTTCCTCTCGTCGGTCGACCTGCAGAAAACGCCCGACGGCATCGCCGCCCAGCCCGAGAACCAGCAGATCTACATCATGCTGTTCGAGCGGACGCTGTTCATGAGCCTGATGATCATGGGCAGTTGCGTCCTGTTGGGCTATCCCATCGCCTACCTGCTGTCGAACCTGCCGCTGCGCACCTCGAACATCCTGCTGATCCTGGTGCTGCTGCCGTTCTGGACCTCGCTCCTGGTGCGGACCTCGGCCTGGAAGGTGCTGTTGCAGCAGCAGGGCGTGATCAACGACGTGCTCGTCTGGATCGGGATCGTGGCCGACGACGCGCGGCTGGTGATGATCAACAACCAGTTCGGCACCATCGTCGCGATGACCCACATCCTGCTGCCGTTCATGATCCTGCCGCTCTACTCGGTCATGAAGACCATTCCGCCGTCCTATGTGCGGGCGGCCAAGAGCCTCGGCGCGACCAACTGGACCGCGTTCTGGCGGGTCTACTTCCCGCAATCGGTGCCCGGCATCGGCGCGGGCTGCATCCTCGTCTTCATCCTGGCCATCGGCTACTACATCACGCCGGAACTGGTCGGCGGCACGACCGGGACGTTCATCTCGAACCGGATCGCCTATCACATTTCCACGTCGCTCAACTGGGGCCTCGCCGCGGCGCTGGGCTCGATCCTGCTGATCGTGGTCCTGATGCTCTACTGGCTCTACGACAAGCTCGTGGGCATCGACAACGTGAGCCTGGGGTAACCACACATGTCACAGATGGACCTGCCGCCCTATGCCACCACCGGCCAGAAGATCTGGCATTACGGGTTCAAGGTGCTTTGCGGGCTGATCTTCTTCTTCCTGATCGCGCCGATCCTGGTGATCATCCCGCTCAGCTTCAACGCCGAGAACTTCTTCACCTTCACGCCGGGCATGCTGGCCTTCGAGGCCGACGCCTATTCGCTGAAACACTACCGCGACTTCTTCACCAATCCCGACTGGCAACAGGCGCTGTGGAATTCGGTCAAGATCGCGCCGGCGGCGACCTTTCTGGCGGTGACGCTGGGCACGCTGGCGGCGGTGGGCCTGTCCCAGGAGCACGTGCCCTACCGCCGCGCGATCATGGCGATCCTGATCTCGCCGATGATCGTGCCGCTGATCATCTCGGCGGCGGGGATGTATTTCTTCTACTCGCGGATCGGGCTGCAGGGCACCTATCTGGGCGTCGTTCTGGCCCATGCGGCGCTGGGCATCCCCTTCGTCATCATTACCGTGACGGCGACGCTGGTGGGGTTCGACAAGTCGCTGACGCGGGCCGCGGCGAACCTGGGCGCCGACCCGGTGACGACCTTCTTCAAGGTGCAGATGCCGCTGATCCTGCCCGGGGTGATCTCCGGCGGGCTCTTCGCCTTCATCACCTCCTTCGACGAGGTGGTGGTGGTGCTGTTCGTGGGCTCGGCCAACCAGCAGACCCTGCCCTGGCAGATGTTCACCGGCCTGCGCGAACAGATCAGCCCGACGATCCTCGCGGTGGCCACGATCCTCGTGGCGATCTCGATCGCGCTTCTGACCACGGTGGAAGTCCTGCGCCGCCGGTCCGAGAAACTGCGGGGCATGAGTCCCGGTTGATCCCGCCCCTTTGCGAAACGGCGCGGCGCTTCTTACGTTGAAGACGGTGACGCGAACAAAGGAGGGAGCCCATGAAACCGCTGCAAACGCTGGTCCTGCTGGCCAATGAGCGCGAAGCGCAACTGCTGGTCAATCTCGGCCCCAACAAGGGCCTCACCGAACTCCTGCGCTTCGATGCGGCGCAGAACATCGAGTATTCCGACCAGCGCGGGCGCGAGCAGGGCGGCCCCGACATGGGCGGCCATTCCTACCAGCCGCCGACCAGCCCGCGCGAGCAGAACCGCGAGGCGTTCGCCGACGACGTGCTGAAGGTGAGCCTGCAGGAATGGGAGCGCGGCGATTTCACGCGCTTCGTGATGAGCGCGCCGCCCAAGATGCTGGGCGAGTTGAGGAACCGGCTGGCCGGCCCCCTCAAGGGCGCGCTTGCCGCGGACATGGACAAGGACATCGTGGGGGTTGCGACGGACGACCTGCCACGCCATTTCAAGGATGTGATCGTTTTCTGAACCGGGGCGCCGGTGCTCCGGCCACAACGCGGAGACGCTGACCTGCCACGGGATTTTTCCTCCACCTGCGATTAGAGTCCGACCCAAGGAGGGGACGGACAATGAAGCGAACGAGATACAGCGAAGAGCAGATTATCGGCATCCTGGCCGAGCATGAGGCCGGGGCGAAGTGTGCCGATCTGTGCCGCAAGCACGGCATGTCGGAGGGGACGTTCTACAACTGGAAAGCCAAATACGGCGGCATGACGGTGTCAGAGGCCAAACGGCTGAAGGCGCTCGAGGACGAGAACGCCAAGTTGAAGAAGCTGCTGGCGGAGCAGATGCTGGATCTGGCCGCGATGCGCGAGCTGGTTTCAAAAAAGTGGTGACGCCCGTCGTGAAGCGCGAGGCGGTCGCGCATCTGAAGGCCCGGTTCGGGCTGTCGGAACGACGGGCGTGCCAGATTGCCGGCGCGGATCGGAAGACGATCCGCTACCGGTCGCAACGCGCACCCGACACGGAACTGCGCGGCCGATTGCGGGAGCTTGCCAACGAGCGTCGGCGGTTCGGCTACCGGCGGCTCTTCGTCCTGCTCCGGCGGGAGGGCGAGCCCTCGGGGATCAACCGTATCTACCGGCTTTACCGCGAGGAAGGGCTGACCGTCCGCAAGCGGCGCGCGCGGCGCAAGGCCATCGGCACCCGCGCCCCGATCCTGGTCGAGGCGCGCGCAAATGCCCGTTGGTCACTGGATTTCGTCCATGACCAGTTCGCGTGCGGGCGGCGGTTCCGGGTGCTGAACATCGTCGATGACGTCACGCGCGAATGCCTCGCCGCGATCCCGGACACGTCGATCTCCGGCCGGCGCGTCGCGCGGGAGCTGACGGCGCTGATCGAACGTCGCGGCAAGCCGGGAATGATCGTGTCGGACAACGGGACGGAACTGACCTCGAACGCGATCCTGAAGTGGTGCGCCGAGAACCGGATCGAATGGCACTACATCGCGCCGGGCAAGCCGATGCAGAATGGCTTTGTCGAGAGCTTCAACGGCCGGATGCGGGACGAGTTCTTGAACGAGACGCTGTTTCGTAACCTCGCCCATGCCCGCGACCTGATCGCCGCCTGGGTCGCCGACTACAACACCGAGCGCCCCCATTCGGCCTTGGGCTATCAGACCCCGGCTGACTACGCGCAGACCCTGACCACCGCAATCGCCCGACCCGCTGCGCGAGATGAGAGCTCCGCGCGTCGGGCGATTGCTCAACCCGCGCCATTTGGCGTAAACACCAACCGGGCTCCGGTCGCGGCTGGATGAAAGATCAGTGGCAGGTCAACGCCCCCATGACCGACACGACCGATTCCCCGAGCGACGACCAACCCGAAGCCGGCGGCCGGCAGAAGACCGTGAACGGCAACACCCGCGAGGTCTGGACCCGCGGCCTCTGGATGCTGGTTCTGCTGCTGCTGTTCTCGATCGCCCAGGCGCTGCTGTGGGCGACCGCGATCCTTCAGTTCGGCTGGCTGCTGTTCACGGGCAGGAAGAACCCGCACATCACCGATTTCGGCACCAAGCTCGGCAACTGGATGGCGATCACGGCCCGCTACCAGGCCGTGGCCGGCGAGGAAAAGCCGTTCCCCTGGTCGGAATGGAAATGACCATGGCGGCAGGGACCCTGGCGGCAGGGGGCTCCGCCCCCTGACCCCCGGGATATTTCGGGCCAGAAGAAGGCCGGGACGCGGGCAGCGCGCCCCGGCCGCCGTCAGTCTTCCATCGCTTCGAGCTCGTCGATCATCCCCGAGATCATCGACAGCCCCTTGTCCCAGAACGCCGGGTCGGAGGCATCCAGTCCGAAGGGCGCAAGCAGTTCCTTGTGATGCTTGGAGCCCCCGGCCTTGAGCATGTCGAAATACTTGTCCTGGAAGTCTGCGCCGCTTTCCTCGTAGACCGCGTAGAGCGCGTTCACCAGCCCGTCGCCGAACGCGTAGGCGTAGACATAGAAGGGCGAGTGGACGAAATGCGGGATATAGGCCCAGAAGGTCTCGTAGCCCGGCATGAACTCGAAGACCGGGCCGAGGGATTCGCCCTGCACGCTCATCCAGATCCCGTTGATGTCCTCGGGTGTCAGTTCGCCGCCGCGCCGCGCCGCGTGCAGCTTGCACTCGAAATCGTAGAACGCGATCTGGCGGACCACAGTGTTGATCATGTCCTCGACCTTGCCGGCCAGCAGCGTCTTCTTCTGCGCCGGGGTGTCGGCCGCGGCCAAGAGCTTGCGGAAGGTCAGCATCTCGCCGAAGACGGAGGCGGTTTCGGCCAGCGTCAGCGGGGTCGAGGACAAGAGCTCGCCCTGGTCGGCGGCCAGAACCTGGTGCACGCCGTGGCCCAGTTCATGGGCGAGCGTCATCACGTCCCGCGGTTTTCCGAGGTAGTTCAGCATGACATAGGGGTGCACATCCGTCACCGTGGGATGCGCGAAGGCGCCCGGCGCCTTGCCCGGTTTCACGCCCGCATCGATCCAGCCCTTCTGGAAAAACGGCTCGGCCAACTCGGCCATCTTCGGCGAGAAGTCGGAATAGGCCTCCATCACGGTCGCTTTCGCCGTCTCCCAGTCCACCGTCTTGGGCTCCTCGGTGGGCAGCGGCGCGTTCCGGTCCCAGACCTGCAGCTTGTCGAGCCCCATCCAGCGCGCCTTCAGCGCGTAATAGCGGTGCGAGAGCTTGGGATAGGCCGCCACCACCGCATCGCGCAGCGCCGCGACCACCTCGGGCTCGACGTCGTTGGCCAGGTGCCGGCCGGTCTGCGGCGTCGGCATCTTGCGCCAGCGGTCCTCGACCTCCTTTTCCTTCGCCAGCGTGTTGTGGACGCGCGCGAAGAGCTTGAGGTTCGCCCCGAAGGTCTCGGCCAGCGCGCGCGCCGCCGCCTCGCGTTTCGCCCGGTCGGGATCGGTCAGCAGGTTCAGCGTGCCCTCGATCCCGAGCATCTCGCCGTCGACGTGGAATTCCAGCGCCGCGATGGTCTCGTCGAACAGCTTGTTCCAGGCCGAGGCGCCGACCACCGACTGGTCGTGCAGGAACTTCTCCAGCTCATCCGACAGTTGGTAGGGCCGCATCGCGCGCAACCGGTCGAAGACAGGCTTGTAGCGGGCGAGATCGGCATTCGCCTCGAACAGCGCCTCCAGCCGGCCGTTCTCGATCCGGTTCAGCTCCAGCGTGAAGAAGACCAGCGGCGTGGTATGCGTGGTGATCCGGTCCTGGCAGTCCGACAGGAACTTGGCGCGGCCCGCATCCACCGTGTTCTGGTAATAGCGCAGCCCGGCAAAGGACATGATCCGCCCCGAGACGCGGTTGATCGCCTCGTAGCGATGCACGCAGCCCAGCATCCCCCCGGCATCCAGATCGCCCAGCTTGCCCTCGTAATCGGCGGCAAACGCGGCGCATTCGCGCTCCAGCCAGTCCATGTCGCGCGCGATCTCGGGCGCGTCGGGGGCGGCGTAAAGGTCGGTCAGGTCCCATTCCGGCAGGTTGCCGAGGCCCTCTCCGGCGGTGGCATTGGCATCGAAGACGGGGGCGGGGGGAGCGATCGTCATGGGAACCTCTCTGATGTCGCGACGCTTCAACACATAGGGCCGGGGGGCGGGGGCGGGCAAGGGCAGCGATCCGCGCCCCGCGCCTTCTTCTGGCCGGAAGCATCCCGGGGGAGTCGCCCGGAACGGGCGACGGGGGCAGAGCCCCCGCACGGCCCCACCAGTCTTCACGCTCGACAGCGTGGGCGGGCCGGTATAGGCCGGAAGGCAACCGAGCTCAGACGCGGAGCCAGCGATGAAACTCTTGATGGTGGGCCCGGCGGGGCAGGAGAAACCGGCCCTGATGGATGCCGAGGGGCGGTTGCGCGATCTTTCGTTCAAGGCCGGCGCCTTCGCCGGCGAGGGCGTCTCGCTCGAGGCGCTCGACGCGATCCGCGCACTCGACCCGGAGGCGCTGCCCGTGCTGACCGAGACGCCCCGGATCGGCTCCTGCCTCGCCTCGGTGCCGAATTTCCACTGCATCGGGCTGAACTACGCGCGTCACGCCGCCGAGACGGGGGCCAAGCCACCGGCCGAGCCGATCCTGTTCTCCAAGGCGACCTCGGCGCTCTCGGGCCCCTACGACCCGGTCCCGATCCCCCCCGGCTCGGAAAAGGCCGACTGGGAGGTGGAGCTCGGCGTGGTCATCGGCCGCGCCGCCTGGCAGGTGACCGAAGCCGAGGCGCTGGCCCATGTCGCGGGCTATTGCGTGGTCAACGACGTCTCCGAGCGCAGCTTCCAGATCGAACGCGGCGGGCAGTGGATCAAGGGCAAGTCGGCGCCCGGCTTCGGCCCGGTGGGCCCCTGGCTGGTCACCGCCGACGAGGTGCCCGACCCGCAGGCGCTGGCGCTCTCGCTCGACCTGAACGGCGCGCGCGTGCAGGACAGTTCGACCGACGACATGATCTTTTCCGTGGCCGAGCTGATCAGCTACATGAGCCGGTTCTTCCGCCTCGTGCCGGGCGACCTGATCGCCACGGGCACGCCCGCGGGCGTCGGCATGGGCATGCGGCCGCAACGGTTCCTGCGGCCCGGCGACGTGATGGACCTGCGCGTCGAGGGGCTCGGGGCGCAGCGCCAGGAGGTGGTCGCGGGCTGAGCCCGCGGCCCGCGCGGGGCTGCGCGCCCCCCGCCTCCGGCCGCGGGCGGGGCGCCCGGCTGCGCCGGGCGCGCCTCCGGCGGGAGTATTTGGGCCAAGAAGAAAGCGGGCGGCGCGGCTAGGGGCTGCGGGCCGGCGCGAGGTCTTCGGCGGCGGTGCGGCGCACCGGGCCGGCGATCCCGTCCCAGGCACCGGGGACGAGCGCCACGCCCAGGACGCGCTCCGGGTTGGTCGGCGGGGGCATCTCGACGCCCTCCAGCCTTTCGAAGCCGAAGCGCCGGTAATAGGGCGCGTCGCCGACGAGGATCACGCGCGCCGCCCCCCGGCCCCGCGCCCGGTCCAGCGCGTCCTGGATCAGGATCGCGCCCAGCCCCTCGCCCTGGCGCGTCGGATGCACCGCGATGGGCCCGAGCAGCAGCGCCGCGGCCGCGCCCACCCGCACCGGCCAGAACCGGATCGCCGCGGCCAGCGTGCCGTCCGCGTCGCGCGCGGTGAGGCACAGTTCGGGCACGGGGGCCACGCCCTCGCGCAGGCGGTAGGACGACAGCGCCGTGCGCCCCGGCGCGAAGCACAGGTCGTAGAGCGCCTCCACCTCCCACCAGTCCTCTGCGGTTTCCTCAGCGAGGGTGATCACGCACCCGGCCCCCCGGTTGTCCTTGGATCGCCCCTAGCACGCGGCTATGACGGGGGCAAACGCGCGCGAGGTTTCCCATGTTCTACCGCCCCGAGGACGGCCACGGCCTGCCCCACAACCCGTTCAACGCCATCGTCACGCCCCGGCCGATCGGCTGGATCGCCACGCGCGGCGCGGACGGGGCGGACAACCTCGCGCCCTATTCCTTCTTCAACGCGGTGGCCTATGTGCCGCCGCAGGTGATGTTCGCCTCGACCTCGGCCAAGCCCGACCGCGAGGGCACCAAGGACAGCGTCGCCAACATCCGCGAGACCGGCGTCTTCTGCGTCAACATCGTGCCCTTCGCGCTGAAGGACGCGATGAACGCCACCTCGGGCGCCTTCCCGCGCGAGGTGGACGAGTTCGCCCGGGCCGGCCTGGAAAAGGCGCCATGCCGGACCATCGACTGCCCCCGTGTCGCCGCCGCCCCCGCGAACCTCGAATGCCGGCTCACGCAGATCGTGCGCCTGTCCGGCGACGCCAATTTCGCCGTGTTCGGCGAGGTCACCGGCATTCACCTGCGCGACGACTGTCTGGCCGGCGGGCGGTTCGACGTCACGCTCTACCAGCCGCTCGCGCGCCTGGGCTACCGCGACTACGCGGTGGTGCGCGAGGTGTTCGAGCTCAAGCGCCCCGGCGAGTAGGCCCTGCGGCTTCGCTGCGGGTTCAATTCTGCGCGGGCGCCCTTAAAAGGGGCGGGATTCGCGAAACCAACGAGAGGGGCGGACCAGATGGAACGGATGATCGCGGTGATCGGCGGCTCGGGCGTCTACGAGATCGACGGGCTGGAGGACGCGGCGTGGCAGGCGGTGGAGAGCCCCTGGGGCACGCCGTCCGACGAGATCCTGACCGGCACGCTGGAGGGCGTGAAGATGGCCTTCCTGCCGCGCCACGGCCGCGGCCATGTCCACGGCCCCACCACCGTGCCCTACCGCGCCAATATCGACGCGCTCAAGCGGCTGGGGGCGACCGACGTCGTCTCGGTCTCGGCCTGCGGGTCGTTCCGCGAGGATTTCGCGCCCGGCGATTTCGTGGTGGTGGACCAGTTCATCGACCGCACCTTCGCCCGCGAGAAGAGCTTTTTCGGCCAGGGCTGCGTCGCCCATGTCAGCATGGCGCATCCCACCTGCGGCCGGCTTGGCGCCGCCTGCCTGCAGGCCACCCGCGACGAGGGCATCACCGTGCATGACGGCGGCACCTATCTCGCGATGGAGGGGCCGCAATTCTCGACGCTCGCCGAGTCCCGGCTCTACCGCGAGAACTGGGGCTGCGACGTGATCGGGATGACCAACATGCCCGAGGCCAAGCTCGCCCGCGAGGCCGAGCTTTGCTACGCCTCCATCGCCATGGTCACCGACTACGATTGCTGGCATCCCGACCACGACGCGGTCGAGGTTTCCGACATCGTCAAGACGCTGACGGGCAATGCGGAAAAAGCCCGCGCCATGGTCACCCGCCTGCCCGGCCTTCTGGGCGCGCACAAGCCCTGCGAGAAGGGCTGCGACCGGGCGCTGGACTACGCGATGATCACCGCGCCGGAAAAGCGCGACCCGGATGTGATCGCCAAGCTCGACGCGGTGGCGGGACGCGTGCTGAACGGCTGACGCCGCCCGGGCCGAGGCGCCGGGACGCGGGCCGCATGTTCCGGCATACGGCCCGCCGCACGCCAGCGCCGCGTGGGCGGGACCTCAACGAAGGGGTATCGTCTGGGATGTCCGCAGGGCGGACGAAGCTGCCGTTGCCCGCATTTAACCCAGAGTCTGCTTTCAGTTTGAACCGTTCAACAAACGGTTCTTTTGGGAGATACGCAAGCGGCAGCTTTGAGCCCGAAGTCACCGACGCAATGTCGCGATGGGGTTCGCCTCCTTGAACTGAAAGTGACCTAAGGGATGGCTCATGTTTGGTTCTAAGACATCGCCTTAAATGTTGAGATGAATTGAACTATTCTGTCAGATCTACCAGCGGCCCATGGATAGGATCGCCGTTTGAGTCAAACCGACTAACGTTTCGATAATGGTTGTAGAAGGTTTCAGGGGACAACCCGAACGCAACTTCAAACGCCTCAGTCCAACCGACACCGTGCCCTAGGCTGTCATAGAACTGCCCAATGGCTGGGTAGCCATACAAATCGACCAAATCAATAGCACCAACTGTTCCAGCACGATAGACATCTAGCGCTCGCGAGGCGAGAGCATCTCTTTTCTCAAGCGCTGTGAGGTCGGGAAAAGTATTTTCCAACCGGCGATAGTTAACGATACGATAATCCCAATCAGGTGTCCGCAACGCAAACTGATTTCCGTAGGCTTGCGCGCTTCCCTCGCTCAACCACACAGGACCTTCATGCAATAGCTGCTCTTCTAGCCCTCGTTCCGTGAGTACAGCCCCCGCTAATTGGAATTGCATCAGGTGAACCATTTCATGAGCTATTAGAGAGTCCATCCACGCTTGATCAATCTCGGCCACGAGGCCAGCATCGTTTGCTACACACAGATACATAATGCCCGGCAGGGTCCTACCAGAGACACCTCTGTGCGATGTACAAGCATCCGCGATACCAGAGGACTCGTCCACAATTGGTAACTGCCCATGCTCAGAAAGCAAGCGTTTCAAGTCTGTCTCATTGTCGGCAACTACGATGACGTCGCGTCCAGCAAGATCAACCCTAAATGTCCGCTTTATGCCAATATGGGCTCGCATTGTAGAGGCGAGTACGCGCCCTCTAAAGCTCGAACCTATTGCGTCAGAAAAAACGATTTCCGGCTTGTCGTTTCCCAGTGATGGCCAGAACTGTTGTAGCTCAGTTTGGATCAGTCCGATGCGACGGCAGACGCTATTACCAAGACTCACATCAAATGTGCGTTCAAAGACCAACCCGCTCTCGAGTTGGAATTCTGCTAGAGCTCTGCGCGTATTTGGACCCACTTCCCCATCGCTAACACCGGGATCATAGCCAGCCTCAGTAAGCTGATTTTGCACGCAACGAACTCCCTCCTTTATTTGTGCGGCGGAAGCATTCGGGAAGATGAAAAGAAGAACAAAAAAACAGAATACCCGCATAGATCAATTTCCTTGGTGGTTCATCCGATTATTGTAGTTGGAGAGATTGCAATTTTCAGTATTGTTTTCAAGTCTGACCTCCCTTTCTGGCACAAACTTTGTGGGGCGTCTCCCCGATGCACCAGAAATCTATCAAATAGCTTAGTCCAGAGCAGACATTCGTGCAACGCGCAGCATCCGAAACTTAGGGCTCGAAGCGGCCCAACGGCCGGGGCGTGATCGCCCGCCGAGGGCGGATCGTCAGCGCCCGATACCGGCCCGCCTATTTGCCGTCGCCGTGCTCTTTCATGAACGTGCGGATGAAGGCGCGGATCTCGCGGGCGGCCGAGGTGTCGAGCTCCTTGCACAGCTCCACGAACGCGTCGCGCTCGGCCTTGTCGAGCCGCAGGACAAGCTGGCTGTCCTTCTTGCCACTCTTCTTGCCCATGGCGGCGCCACCCTCCGCAACCTTGACTTTTTGCCTAGGCGTTGTATATACACCCCATCCATATCGCAACCGGGGACGTTGGTGCAATAACGATAACGAAAGGATAACGACCATGACCCTTCAATCCGCGCAGGCCATCCTCATGCGGGACCGCATGGACTGGCGCAAGCCGCATCTGAACTGGATTTCGGACAGGTATTACCGCTACTTCCGCACGTCGCGCGGCTGACGGGCCGGGCCGTCTCGCGGCAATCGGAAGCATTGAACCCGGCCGCACAATCGGCCAAACGGGGAGCCAAAAGGAAAACGAGGGCGCCCCGCGATGCCGAAGACCACCTCCGTCAAGGATTACATCCGCACGATCGTCGACTTCCCGCACGAGGGGATCATGTTCCGCGACGTGACGACCCTGTTCGCCGATCCGCGGGGCTTCCGCATGGCGATCGACCAGCTGCTGCACCCCTATGCGGGCGAGCGGATCGACAAGGTCGTGGGGCTCGAGGCGCGCGGCTTCATCCTGGGCGGCGCGATCGCGCACCAGTTGTCCAGGGGCTTCGTGCCGGTGCGCAAGAAGGGCAAGCTGCCGGCCGCCACCATCGCCGAGGACTACCAGCTCGAATACGGCGAGGCGGTGGTCGAGATCCACGATGACGCGCTTTCGCCGGGCGAGAAGGTGCTGGTCGTCGACGACCTGCTGGCCACCGGCGGCACCGCCGCGGCGGGCATCAAGCTGTGCGAACGGCTGGGCGCCGAGATCGTCGGCTGCGCCTTCATCGTCGATTTGCCCGACCTCGGCGGCCGCAAGCGGCTGGAGGCGATGGGCATCGACGTGCACGCGCTCTGCGACTATTCGGGCCACTGACCGGCGCTCACCGCGCCCGCAGCACCGCGCCCGGGTTCATGACGCCCAAGGGGTCGAGCGCGTCCTTGATCGCGCGCATCGCGGCCAGCTTGGCCGGGTCGCCATAGCGTTCCAGGTCCTCGACCTTCAGCCGCCCCACCCCGTGCTCGGCGCTGACCGAGCCGCCCAGCGCGTGCACCAGGTCGTGCACGCAGGCCTTGATCGCCCCGCGCTTGTCCTCGTGGTCGGCACGGCTTTCGCCCGGCACCGGGAACACGTTGTAATGCAGGTTGCCGTCGCCGACATGGCCGAAGCAGTTGACGCGGAACGCCCCGATCTTCGCCAGCGCCGGCCCGCCCTGCGCGATGAACTCCGGGATCGCGGACAGCGGCACCGAGATGTCGTGCGACGAGATCGCGCCGATCTTGCGGTTCGCCAGCGGCAGGCTTTCGCGCACCGCCCAGAACTCCGCCCGCTGCGCCTCGGACTGCGCGATCAGCCCGTCGCTGACCAGCCCCGCCTCCGCCGCCTCGGCGAACAGCGCCTCCAGCGCCGCGTCCGGGTCCTGCCCCGCCCCCAGGCCCAGGTCGATCAGCACCGCCCAGTCCGGCGGCACGGGCCAGGGCAGGCGCACCTCCGGCATGGTCTCGGCCAGGAAGTCGAAGCCCTGCCGCGCCATCAACTCGAAGGCCGACACGCCCTCGCCGATCCGCGCCTGTGCCAGCGCCAGCAGCTTCAGCGCCGCCTCCGGCCCCTCCACCACCATCAGCGCCGCCCCGGTCCGCGCGGGACGCGGCGCCAGCTTCAGCGCGGCGGCGGTGATGATCCCCAGCGTCCCCTCCGCCCCGATCAGCAGGTGGCGCAGGTCGTATCCGGTATTGTCCTTCCTCAGCCGCTTCAGCCCGTTGAGGATCGACCCGTCGGGCAGCACCGCCTCCACCCCGAGGCACAGCTCGCGCGCATTGCCGTAGCGCAGCACGTTGACCCCGCCCGCATTGGTCGCCAACAGCCCCCCGATCCGCGCCGAGCCTTCCGAGGCCAGCGACAGCGGGAACAGCCGCCCGGCCGCCTCGGCGGCCTCCTGCACCTCGGTCAGGATCGCGCCGGCCTCGGCCACCAGCACGTTCTCGTCCGCGTAGACGGCGCGGATCGCCCGCATCCGCTCCAGCGACACGATCACCGGCGCCGGCCCCTCGGGCATCACCTGCCCCCCGACGAGGCCGGTCCCCCCGCCATAGGGCACGATCCCCACCCGCGCCTCGGCACAGGCGCGCACGATCGCGGCCACCTCCCCGGCCGAGCCGGGCGCCAGCAGCAGCCCGCCCTGCCCCGCATAGCGGCCGCGCGGCTCTTCCAGGTAGGCGGGCGCGAGGTCGCGCACCGCCTGTTCGGGCAGCCGCGCCCGCAGCGCGGCGGCGACATCTTCGGTGACGGGGTTCAGCATGGGCGGTCCTTTCGGCCCCGGTGAACCACGCCCCCCGTCCGCGTGCAAGTCACTCGGGGTCGTGCAGATGCGCGGGCTCCAGCACGATCACCGTGGGCCGCTCGGGCAGGGTCTTCAGCGACACCTCCAGGTGGCTTTCGCCGGGGCGCCGCACCTCGAACTCCTCGCCGATCCCGGTCAGGAACCGGTCCAGCGAGTAGTCCCCGAACCAGTGCATCGGGATGACGATGGAGCTTTTCAGCCGCTCCAGCACGCCGATCATCGTCGGCAGGTCCAGCGTCAGCCCGCCATCCACCGGCGCCATCACCACGTCGAGCCGGCCGAGCGAGGCGTACTGGTTGTCGTCGGGCGCGTGATGCAGGTGGCCCAGATGCCCGATGCACAGCCCCGCCACCTCGAAGACGAAGATCGAGTTGCCGTTCTCGCGCACCACGTTGCGGTCGTAGCCGCGCACATCGGTGGGCACGTTGCGCACCAGCATCTCGCCGAGGTCGAGGTAATGGTCGGCCGCCTTGCCCTCGCTGTCGGCCCAGCCCTGCAGCACATACGGGATCGACGGGTCGGGGAAGGCGGTGAAATGGGTGTGATGCGCGTTGTTCATGGTCACCACGTCGGGGATCAGCCCGGTGGTCCCGAGAAACCCGGTGAAGTCGGTCGCCGCGGTCAGCCCGCCCGCGGTCTCGATCACGAAGGTCGCGTGGTCGACATAGTTCAGCCGCACGCTGTAGGCGTCCGGCAGCGGCGTGCCGAAGCTGGCGCGGTGGACGTAGCTCAGCGCCGGGTCGGCGTCGGCAATGGCGATGCAATGGCTGGGGCGGCGCTCCTGCGCCAGCGCGGGCAGCGCGACGAGGATGCAGAGAAGCGTCAGGCACGAACGGATCATGGGCGGGCACCTCCTCGCCCAAAGGATAGCGCATCCTGGCGCGCGGTCACGGCCCGCGGAATGCCAAGGGAAGGTGAACGCGCCGGCCGGCGGGATCCGACAAAAGTCCGATGAAAGTCCGATGGAATTCCGATGCAATTCCGATGCCGGACTCCGGGCCGCAACGGGTGTTGCGCGCTACCCCGTGCCGGTCGCCGTCCGCCCGCGCCGGTCGCTGCGCAGGTTGGCGTAGAGGACATGGTTGCGCCAGCGCCCGTTGATCTGGAGATAGGCCTGCGCCACGCCCTCGTACTTGAAGCCGCTCTTTTCCAGCACCCCCCGCGAGGCCGCGTTCTCGGGCAGGCAGGCCGCCTCGATCCGGCTGAGATCGCGCAGGGTGAAGGCGTGGTGCACCACCGCCTCGATCGCCTCGCGCATGTAGCCCTGGCGGGCAAAAGGCTCGCCAATCCAATAGCCTAGCGTGCCCGATTGCGACGGCCCCCGGCGGATGTTGTCAAGCGTGATCGCCCCCAGCAGCACGTCGTCGGCGCGGCGGATCAGGAACAGCGGCAGCGCCGAGCCCGAGCCCAGCGCGCGCTGCGCCCAGTAGACCCGGTTGGTGAACGCCTTGCGGGTCAGGTGATCCTGGGCCCAGGCGGGCTCCCAGGGGGTCAGGAAGGCCGCGCTGCCCGCGCGCAGCGCGGTCCAGTCGCGAAAGTCGGAATGGGCGGGCGGGCGCAAGGTCATCCGCTCGGTCTCGATGCGGACCCGGCGCCTCAGGCTCAGCATCAGGCCGCGAGCCTGCCCTGCAGCGCCTCCAGCGCCGGCGCCCGCTCCACCGGCCCGTAGAGCGCGAGCGCCGCGCGCCCCGTCGCCGCCAGCCGGGCGGCGAAGTCGCGCACGTCGCCCGTCGTCACCGCGTCGATATGGGCCACCGTCTCGTCCACGCCGGGCACGCGGTCCCAGATCGACACCAGCCGGGCCAGCCGCTCGGCGCGGTTCGACAGGCTTTCCAGCCCCATCAGCAGCCCGGCCTTCATCTGCACCCGCGCCCGCGCCACCTCGGCCGGCGTGAGGTCCTGGGCGGCGCGCGCCATCTCGGCCATGGTCAGGTCGGCCATCTCGCCGATCTGGTCCGCCCCGGTGCCGGCATAAAGCGTGATCGTCCCGGTATCGGCATAGGCGCCGGCCTGGGCGAACACGGTATAGCAAAGCCCGCGCTTCTCGCGCAGTTCCTGGAACAGCCGCGAGGACATCCCGCCCCCAAGCGCCGTGGAAAACACCTGCGCGGTGTAGATCGCGGGGTCGCGGTAGCCCGGGCATTCGAAGGCCAGCGCCATATGCGCCTGTTCCAGCGGCTTGACCTCGCGCCGCTCGCCCCCGGTGAACCGGGCGGGTTCGTGGCCGTCGCGCCCGGCGGCCTGCATGCCGCCGAACAACCCCTCGGCCAGCCGCACGATCTCGTCGTGGTTGACGGCCCCGGTCGCCGACAGGATCATCCGGTCCGGCGTGTAATGCCGCCCGATGAACGCCAGAAGGTCGGCGCGCGAAAACCGCCGCACCCGCTCGGCCGGGCCCAGCAGCGTGCGCCCGATCGCCTGGCCCGGATAGGAGACCTCCTGCAGCCAGTCGAAGATCACGTCGTCGGGCGTGTCCAGCACCTGCCCGATCTCCTGCAGGATCACGCCCCGCTCGACCTCGATCTCGTCGGTCTCGAACCGCGGATTCAGGAGGATATCGGCCAGCACGTCGAGCGCCAGGGGCACGTCGGCCTCCAGCACGCGGGCGTAATAGGCCGTCATCTCGCGCCCCGTATAGGCGTTGATATAGCCGCCCACATCCTCGATCGCCTCGGCGATCTGCAGGGTCGTGCGCTTCCCGGTGCCCTTGAAGGCCATGTGTTCCAGGAAATGGGCGATGCCGTTCTCGTCGGCGCGCTCGTCGCGGCCGCCGGCCATGACCCAGATGCCGATGGCGGCGGACTGCACATCGGGCATGCGCTCGGTGACGATACGGAAGCCGTTCGGCAAGCGGTGCAGGTCTACGCTCAAAGCCCGCGCCTTTCCTCGATGAGTGCCTCGATCGCGCCCAGGTCGTTGTCCACGACCGTCACGCGTTCGTTTCGCTCATACAGGTCCGCCATGCGCTTTGGAAGAGGGGGGCGCGCCCCGGTCGCAGCCTCGACCGCGTCGGGGAATTTCGCCGGATGCGCCGTGGCCAGCGTGATCATCGGCGTGGCGGCGCCGGGCTGATCCTCGGCCACCTTCACGCCGACGGCCGTGTGCGGGCACAGGACTTCGCCCGTGGCGCGATGGGTCGCGCGGATCGTCTCGCGCGTTTCCTCCTCGGACGCGCGGCCCGAGGCAAAGACCTCGCGCAGCGCCTCCAGCGCGCCCTGGCTGATGGTGAACCCGCCCTCGGATTTCAGCGCCTGAATCTGCTGCGCCACCGCGGCGCCGTCGCGGCCGTAGGCCTCGAACAGCGCACGCTCGAAATTCGACGAAACCTGGATGTCCATCGAGGGGCTGATCGACGGGGTGACGCCGTGGGTCTCGTAGGCGCCGCCGGTCAGCGCCCGGTGCAGGATGTCGTTCTGGTTGGTCGCGATCACCAGCCGCTCGATGGGCAGGCCCATGCGCTTCGCGATGTAACCCGCGAAGATGTCGCCGAAATTGCCCGTCGGCACGGTGAAGCGCACGGCGCGGTGCGGTGCGCCGAGGCTCACCGCGGCGGTGAAGTAATAGACGACCTGCGCCAGCACCCGCGCCCAGTTGATCGAGTTGACGCCCGCGAGCCCCACCCGGTCGCGGAAGTCGAAATCGTTGAACATGTCCTTCACGGCGGCCTGGCAATCGTCGAAATCGCCCTTGAGCGCCAGCGCGTGCACGTTGTCTTCCGCGGGCGTCGTCATCTGCCGGCGCTGTACCTCCGAGACCCGCCCCTCGGGAAACAGGATGAACACGTCGACATTGTCGAGCCCCCGGAACGCCTCGATCGCCGCCGAGCCGGTGTCGCCCGACGTTGCCCCCACGATCGTTACCCGCTCGCCCGAGCGTTCCAGCGCACGCTGGAACAGCTGGCCGATCAGCTGCATCGCGAAATCCTTGAAGGCCAGCGTCGGCCCGTGGAACAACTCGAGCAGGAAGTGGTTCGGCCCGAGCTGGACCAGCGGCGCGCGGGCGGCATGGCCGAACCCCTCATAGGCGCGCGCGATCACCGCCTCGAACTCGGTATCGGAGAAGGCGTCGCCGACGAAGGGGCGCATCACCCGGAAGGCGGCGTCCTCGTAAGACAGCCCCGCCAGCCCCGCGATCTCGGCCGGTTCCATCACCGGCACGGTCTCGGGCACGTAGAGCCCGCCGTCGCGCGCGAGCCCGGTCAGCATCGCCTCTTCGAATGTCAGGATCGGGGCCTTGCCCCGCGTGGACACATAGCGCATCTGCCTGCCTTCTCTCAGCCTGCCGCCTGATACGCCAGAGGCGCGGCCCTGTCACCCGGAGAGAAGGCATTCGGTGGGGGGGGAAGTGTCCGGGCCGCGGGAGCGCGCGGCACCGGACGAAAACAGGGATCGCTCGGCAGTCGAACCCGAACGGGCGCCTGGGCGCCACTCCCCGGTTCCCTTGACTGGCGTTGTCCGCCATTCTGCGCGGCCCCTTGGAAAACCTCGGAAAGCCGTTGTATCGCGGACCAAAGGAAACATATTGAGAGGAGCAGCACAAGCGAAAGCTGCGACATTCCGCCGCCTTTCTGCGCCTGCCCATCCCCGAGGGAGACATCCATGAGCCAGCCGTCCTTCCGCCCCTTCGAGACGCTGATCGACCGCGAGCGCGCGCTCGGCATCCTGCGGCAGGCGACCGACGGGGCCGATGACGGCGAGCTGTTCCTCGAACGGTGCCGGTCGGAGGTCCTGAGCTTCGACGACGGGCGCGTGCGCACCGCGAGCTACGACGCCTCCGAAGGGTTCGGCCTGCGCGCCGTCCGGGGCGAGGCCGCCGGCTACGCCCATTCCACCGAGATCTCCGAATCGGCCCTGAAGCGCGCGGCCGAAACCGCGCGTCTGGCGGTGGCCGATGGCGGCGGCACGCTGGCCGACGGCCCGCCCGCCACCAACCAGCGCCTCTACACCGACGCGGACCCGATGGCCGACGCGGAGTTCGGGGTGAAGCTCAACACGCTGCGCGAGATCGACGCCTTCGCCCGCGGGCTTGACCCGCGCGTGATGCAGGTCACGGCGAGCCTTGCCGCCTCGCTGCAGGAGGTGTTCATCCTGCGCCCCGACGGTACGCTGCTGTCGGATATCCGCCCGATGAGCCGCCTGAACGTGGCGGTGATCGTCGAACAGGACGGTCGCCGCGAATCGGGCAGCCATGGCGGCGGCGGGCGGCGCGGGCTGGCCGTGCTGATCGACCGGGCGGACTGGGAGGCCTCGACGCGCGAGGCGCTGCGGATCGCGCTGGTCAACCTGCGCGCCGAGTCCGCCCCGGCCGGTGTCATGGACGTCGTCCTCGGCCCCGGCTGGCCGGGCGTGCTGCTGCACGAGGCGGTGGGCCACGGGCTGGAAGGCGATTTCAACCGCAAGGGCAGCTCCGCCTTCGCCGGGCTGATGGGCCGACAGGTCGCCGCGCCCGGCGTCACCGTGCTGGACGACGGCACCATCCCGGACCGCCGCGGCTCGATCAGCTTCGACGACGAGGGCACGCCCTCTGGCCGGAACGTGCTGATCGAGGACGGCGTTCTCGTCGGCTTCATGCAGGACCGGCAGAACGCCCGCCTGATGGGGGTGGCGCCCACCGGAAACGGGCGGCGCGAGAGTTTCGCGCATCCGCCCATGCCCCGGATGACCAATACCTACATGCTGTCCGGCGACGCGGCGCCCGACTCGCTGGTCTCCGAGTTGAAGGACGGCATCTATGCCGTGGGATTCGGCGGCGGGCAGGTCGACATCACCAACGGCAAGTTCGTCTTCTCCTGCACCGAGGCCTACCGCGTGAAGGACGGCAAGGTCGGCGCGCCCGTCAAGGGCGCGACGCTGATCGGCGACGGGCCGACCGCGCTGCAGAGGATTCGCGGCATCGGCAACGACCTGGCACTCGACCCGGGCATCGGCAATTGCGGCAAGGGCGGCCAGTGGGTGCCCGTCGGCGTGGGCCAGCCGAGCCTGCTGATCGGCGGGCTGACGGTGGGCGGCGCGGCGGCCTGATCCGGCCGCCAGAAAAATTCGCGCTAAAGGCGAAAAAATATACCGTCATTCATCTTCTGTTAACCTTCTTCGCGTTTAAGTTGTTTCCAAGGATGAGCGGAACTGCGGAGACGTGGAGAACATTTCTTCCTACCACCCCCTCGCACCACCCACCCGGGAAGACTCCTGGCAACGTGGTTCCGCTTCATCCGGCCGCGCCCTCGGGCGCGGCCTAACTTTTTGGGACATCGTAGTCTCCGGCGGGCTGGACCGGCGCCCGCCACCGGCTAACTCTCCTCCATGCGCCGCCTCGCCCTGCTCCTGTTTCTTCTGCCGTCGCTGGCCGCGGCCAATGACTGGGCCGCGCTCGACCGGCCCGGCGCGATCGCGATCATGCGGCATGCGCTGGCACCCGGCACCGGCGACCCGGCAGGTTTCCAGCTGGACGACTGCGCGACGCAGCGCAACCTCGACGCGCGCGGCCGCGCGCAGGCGCGCGCCATCGGCGCGGCGTTCCGCGAGCGGGGGATCGCCTTCGACCGCGTGCTGACCAGCCAGTGGTGCCGCTGCCGCGAAACGGCGGAGCTTCTGGGCCTCGGGCCGGTCGTCGAGACGCCCGCACTCAACTCCTTCTTCGGCGATTTCCCGCGGCGCGAGGCGCAGACCCGCGCGGCGCGCGACCTGCTTGCCGCGGCCGAGGGGCGACCGATGCTGGTCTCGCACCAGGTCAATATCTCGGCGCTGACCGGCCGCGGCACCCGCTCGGGCGAGGTGCTGGTGATCCGGCTTGATGGTGAGGCGGTCGAGGTT
This sequence comes from Rhodovulum sp. ES.010, assembly GCF_900142935.1. Lineage (NCBI taxonomy): Bacteria > Pseudomonadati > Pseudomonadota > Alphaproteobacteria > Rhodobacterales > Paracoccaceae > Rhodovulum > Rhodovulum sp. ES.010. The sequence goes on from NZ_FSRS01000001.1 coordinate 1,757,463, forward strand.
CTGGGCAGCATCCTCATCGACCCCTGATCACTCCGCGACGAAGGCGACGAGGCGGCCGAGGGCGAGCGCCGGAAGCCAACAGAGTAGCGACATCACGGCGACGGTCCGCCGAAGCGCGCGCGGAGCGGTGACCGTGTCGCGGCGGACACCGAACCAGAGCGCCGACAGGGTGCCGAGCAGGACAAGCAGCATCTTGGCCTGGAAAACCGCTGTCGACGCATACGTCGCCGGCGCCGCGAGAAACAGCAGCCCGCCAAAGACCACCGCCACGGCAAGTCCCGTGGCCGCGACCTGCCTCAGGACACGGACAAGCGGCACGAGGGGCACGCTCGGCCAGAGCCCCAGCAGCCGAAGGTCGAGCGGCAGGACGGCCCCCACCAGAAGCGCGATGCCGAACACATGCAACGCACTGACGGCGGCATAGCCCCAGCGCGAGACCCGCATCCATTCCGCAAGTCCGGTCGTGGCCAGCAGGCTCCAGGCGTCCGCCACCGCGGCCGGTCAGTCACGTCCGGGATAGAGGTCGTAGAGCGTGCCCCCAATCCGGATACGCTCGGCCTTCATCACGCGCCGGGACATTTCGGACGCCGGCTCCCCGACGAAGGTCGCCTCGACACCGGGCGAAAGATCGTCGTCCGCAAGACCGGCCCGCGCGTTGCGCCAGGGCTGGCCCACCTCGACGGTCCAGGTCTCGTCCCCGGCCTCGACCCGGAGTTCGCCATGGGGATTGCCGAGCCGGGCCTCGACGATGATGCCGGTCAGTTCGATGTTGTCGCCGCTCGTCCAGCGCCAGCCGTGATGGGCGAGGGCCGGAACCGACAGCGCCAGCGCAAGCGCCGTGCCGATCACCGCGCGTCGGGTATGCCGCATGTGCCAGGCTCCTCTCGTCGTTGCCGACACGCGAGGAGCTAGTGCAGCGACGCGCCGTCGCCACACGGCGCCGCGCCCGACCGCCTGTCCGCCGGTGAGCGCCGGGGTGTTCACCCTCTGTTAACCTTGGCTCGCGCACTCTCCCCCGGCCTTCGACCGGAGCCTGTTGCCGTGGATAGCCTGCCCCTCGATTCGCCGATCGCCGCCCCGCGCGAGGACGCGCTGCTCGCCGCGCTCAGGCTGACCCGGTCGCGCCGGGTGGGCCCGACGACCTATTTCCGCATGATGGCCGAACATGGCAGCGCCGCGGCGGCGCTTGAGGCCCTGCCCCGCGTGGCGCAGGCGGCCGGGGTCGAGGACTACGCGCCCTGCCCCGCGGGCGTGGCGCGCGCCGAACTCGACCGCGGCCGGGCGCTGGGGGCCCTGCCGCTGCTGCACGGGACCGCGGACTACCCCGACGCCCTGCAGGACTTGCCCGACGCCCCGCCGATCCTCTGGGCGCTCGGCCGGCGCGAGTTGCTGTCCCGCCCGATGGTCGCGCTCGTCGGGGCGCGGAACGCGTCGTCGCTGGGGGTGCGCATGGCGCGGCGGCTGGCCGATGGGCTGGCGGAGGCGGGCCATGTCGTCGTCTCCGGCCTGGCACGCGGCATCGACCGCGCGGCCCATCTCGCCGCCCTGAAAGGCGGCACTGTCGCGGTGCTGGCGGGCGGCATAGACGTCGCCTACCCGACCGAGAACGAGGGCCTGTTCGCTGAGATCGGCGAGGCCGGGCTGAGGTTGTCTGAGCATCCCGCCGGGCTTCAGCCCCAGGCGCGCCACTTTCCGCAGCGCAACCGCATCATCTCCGGCCTGTCCCGCGCCGTCGTCGTGGTCGAGGCCGCGTCCCGCTCGGGGAGCCTCATCACCGCGCGCACCGCGCTCGACCAGGGGCGCGAGGTGCTGGCGGTGCCCGGCCACCCGCTCGATGCCCGCGCCTCGGGCTGCAACATGCTGATCCGCGACGGGGCGACGCTGGTGCGCGGCCCCGACGACGTGCTCGAGGCCCTGAACGCGCAGCCGACCCTTTTCGAGCGGCGCCCCGAAACCGCCCCCGCCCGTGTTGCCGAGCGGGCGCGACCGCAGATCACGAACGTGCCCGAGACACCGGCCCATGCCCGACGCGAGACGCCGGCCGACCCGGCCCAGCTCCACCGCGAGATCCTCGACAGGCTCGGCCCCTCTCCCCTGGCCGAGGACCAGTTGATCCGCGACCTGGCCTTGCCCGCAGGCCGGATCGCCCCCGAGCTTCTGACGCTGGAACTCGAAGGCCGGATCGCGCGCGCACCCGGAGGGCTGATCTCGCGCCGGGACTGAACCCCGCCCGCCGGGGCGCATTGACATTCGCTACCGGCCGCCCACATGTTCCGCCGCCAAGCCCGCAAGCGCGAGTCGAAAGGAATTTCATGCCCGTCGTTGTCGTCGAGTCTCCGGCCAAGGCCAAGACAATCAACAAATATCTGGGCGACGACTACACGGTTCTGGCCTCCTACGGACATGTGCGCGACCTGCCGCCCAAGGACGGCTCGGTCGATCCAGAGCACGATTTCGAGATGAAATGGGAGGTCGCGAGCGACAGCAAGAAACACGTCAAGGCGATCGCGGACGCGCTGAAGGACGACAACGCGCTGATCCTCGCCACCGACCCCGACCGCGAGGGCGAGGCGATCTCCTGGCACCTCGAAGAGGCGCTGCGCAGCCGCAAGGCGATCAAGAAGGACACCGACGTCAAGCGGGTGGTGTTCAACGCGATCACCAAGTCCGCCGTGACCGAGGCGATGAAGAACCCCCGCCAGGTGGACGAACCGCTGGTGCACGCCTATCTCGCGCGCCGCGCGCTGGATTACCTCGTGGGCTTCAACCTTTCGCCGGTGTTATGGCGCAAGCTGCCGGGCGCGAAATCGGCGGGCCGCGTGCAGTCGGTCTGCCTGCGGCTGATCGTCGAACGCGAGATGGAGATCGAGGCGTTCCGGCCCCGCGAATACTGGTCGGTGAAGGCGATGCTGGCCACCCCCCGCGGGCAAAGCTACGAGGCGCGCCTTGTCACGCTGGGTGGCAAGAAGCTCGACAAGTACGACCTCGGCACCGCGACCGACGCGGAGATGGCCGTGCAGGCGATCACCTCGCGCGACTTCACCGTCGCCTCGGTCGAGGCCAAGCCGCAAAGCCGCAACCCCGCGCCGCCCTTCATGACCTCGACGCTGCAGCAGGAGGCGAGCCGCAAGTTCGGCTTCGGTGCGCGCCAGACGATGCAGGCGGCGCAACGGCTCTACGAGGCGGGCTACATCACCTACATGCGGACCGACGGCATCGACATGGCGCCCGAGGCGGTGATGGCCGCGCGCGACGCGATCAAGGACCGGTTCGGCGCCGACTACGTGCCGAAAAGCCCACGGATGTACAAGAACAAGGCCAAGAACGCGCAGGAGGCGCATGAATGCGTCCGGCCCACCGAGATGACGCGCGATCCGGGCAAGCTGCGCGTCACCGACGACGCGCAGAAGAAGCTCTACGACCTGATCTGGAAGCGCACGCTGGCCAGCCAGATGGAAGCCGCGCGGCTGGAACGCACCACGGTCGAGGTCGAAAGCGGCGACAAACAGGTCGCGCTCCGCGCCACCGGCCAGGTCGTGCTCTTCGACGGGTTCCTCAAGGTCTACGAAGAGGGGCGCGACGACGACGTCGTGGATAACGACGACAAGCGCCTGCCGCAGATCGCCGAGGGCGAGGCCGCGAAAAAGGAAAGCGTCTCCCCCGAACAGCACTTCACCCAGCCCCCGCCCCGCTACACCGAGGCGACGCTGGTGAAACGCATGGAAGAGCTCGGTATCGGCCGGCCGTCCACCTATGCCTCGATCGTGACCACGATCCAGGACCGCGGCTACGTGACGAAGGACAAGAACCGCCTGATCCCCGAGGACAAGGGGCGGCTGGTGACGGCCTTCCTGTCCAACTATTTCCAGAAATACGTGGGCTACGAGTTCACCGCGAACCTGGAGGACGAACTCGACGACGTCTCGGCCGGCGAACGCGACTATCACGAGGTGCTGGAGCGCTTCTGGCGCGACTTCTCGGCCGCGCTGGCCGAAACCTCGGACCTGCGGATTTCCGAGGTGCTGGACAAGATCGACGAGGTTCTCGCCCCCCACCTCTACCCGCCGCGCGAGGACGGCGCCGACCCGCGGGTCTGCCCCAAATGCGGGCTGGGCCGGCTGAACCTGAAAACCGCGCGTTCGGGCGGCGCCTTCATCGGCTGTTCCAACTACCCCGAATGTCGCTATACGCGCCCGCTGTCGGCCCCCTCGGACGACCCGGCCGCCGAGCTTGACGGCAAGGTGCTGGGCCATGACGAGGGCGAGGAGATCACGCTGAGAAACGGTCGCTTCGGCCCCTATGTGCAGAAGGGCGAGCCGACCGAGGAGCAGCCCAAGCCGCCGCGCGCGAGCCTGCCCAAGGGCTGGGCGCCCGAGGAGATCGACCTCGAAAAGGCGCTGATGCTGCTCTCCCTGCCGCGCGAGATCGGCCCCCATCCCGAGGATGGCGAGCCGGTCGAGGCGGGCATCGGGCGCTATGGGCCGTATGTCCGGCACGGCCGCGTCTATGCCAACCTTCCCGAGGTGGAGGAGGTGTTCACCGTCGGCATGAACCGCGCGGTGGAGGTGCTGGCGCAGAAGAAATCCCGCGGGCGCGGGGCGGGTGCGGCCAAACCGCTGCGCGAACTGGGCGAGCACCCGGAAAAGGGCGGCGCCGTCAACGTGATGGAAGGCCGCTACGGACCCTACGTGAAATGGGAGAAGGTCAACGCCACCCTGCCCAAGGGCGTCGAGCCCGAGGACGTGACCATGGAGACGGCCGTACAGTTGATCGACGAGAAGGCGGCCAAGAAGGCTGGTCCGAAGAAGAAGCCCGCTGCCAAGAAAGCCGCCCCGAAGAAAAAAGCGGCGCAGGCGAAGACGGACTAACCCGGCGTCACGGCAAGCCACCGTGAGCCGAGTTGATTGGCCTTTCCCAAGCAGGTCCCTCAGCCTCGGATCGAACGAAACGAACCGAGGCAATCCAATGACATCACGAGCAGTTTCCCGCCGCGCCGCGCTCGCGACCCTTGCAGCAACGCTGACCGCGCCAACGCTTCTGCGCGCGCAGGCGCGGCCGACGGTGCGCCGCAACACCTCCAGCTTCTCGCAGCAGCACTGGTCGGACCACTTCGACAGCCTGGGCGCCGCCGCCATCGTGGCCGACACGACCTCGCGCGCCCTTCATTTCTGGAGCGGCGACGGGCAGGACTACCGCGTCTACCCCACCTCGGTGCCGATCAGCGAGGAATTGACCAAGCGCGGCTACACGCGCGTGGTGCGCAAGAAGATCGGCCCGGACTGGACCCCCACCCCATCCATGCTGGAGCGCAACCCCGACCTGCACTACATGCCGCCCGGCCCCGACAATCCGCTGGGAACGCACGCGATGTATCTGTCCTGGCCCGCCTACCTGATCCACGGCACGCATGACACGCGCAAGATAGGGCGGCCCTCCTCGGACGGTTGCATCGGGCTGTATAACGAGATGATCGCGGAGCTCTACGCGATCACGCCGGTCGGCGCGCAGGTCAGGATCATCTGAGCGAAACCGCGCCACGGCGCGGCACTTGATTGACTCCCCCGCGCCCCTTCGCCACTACTCGGGGCGCGACGGTTCAGACGGGGAGCGATCCATGCAGAAGGTCTATTCCAGCGCCGCCGAGGCCCTCGACGGCCTCTTGTTCGACGGCATGTTCATCGCCGCAGGCGGCTTCGGGCTCTGCGGCATCCCCGAGCTTCTGATCGACGCGATCAGGGAGGCGGGCACCAAGGACCTGACCTTCGCCTCGAACAACGCGGGCGTGGACGATTTCGGCATCGGGCTGCTGCTCCAGACCCGGCAGGTCAAGAAGATGATCTCGTCCTATGTGGGCGAGAATGCCGAATTCATGCGGCAATACCTGTCGGGCGAGCTGGAGCTGGAATTCAACCCGCAAGGGACGCTCGCCGAGCGGATGCGCGCGGGCGGCTGCGGCATCCCCGGGTTCTACACCAAGACCGGCGTCGGCACCCAGATCGCCGAGGGCAAGGAGGAGAAGGTCTTCGACGGCGAGACCTACATCCTCGAACGCGGGATCGTGGCGGATCTGTCGATCGTCAAGGCGTGGAAGGCCGATACCACCGGCAACGCGGTGTTCCGCAAGACCGCGCGCAACTTCAACCCGCCGGCGGCGATGTGCGGAAAGGTCTGCGTGATGGAGGTGGAAGAGATCGTCCAGCCCGGCGAACTGGACCCCGACTGCATCCACCTGCCTGGCATCTACGTGCACCGGCTGATCCAGGGCGAGCACGAGAAGCGGATCGAACAGCGCACCACCCGCGCGGCGTAAGGGAGAGAACGACATGCCTTGGGACCGCAACCAGATGGCGGCGCGCGCCGCGCAGGAACTGAAGGACGGGATGTATGTGAACCTCGGGATCGGCATCCCGACGCTGGTGGCCAACTACATCCCCGAGGGCGTGACCGTCACGCTGCAATCGGAAAACGGGATGCTGGGCCTCGGCCCCTTCCCGGTCGAGGGCACCGAGGACCCGGACCTGATCAACGCCGGCAAGCAGACCATCACCGAACTGCCCCATTCGGCCTATTTCGACAGCGCCGCCAGCTTCGGCATGATCCGCGGCGGCAAGATCGCGATGGCGATCCTCGGCGCGATGGAAGTGTCCGAGAAGGGCGACCTTGCGAACTGGATGATCCCCGGCAAGCTGGTCAAGGGCATGGGCGGCGCGATGGACCTGGTCGCGGGCGTCAAGCGGGTGGTGATCGTGATGGACCACACAAACAAGCACGGCGAGTCGAAGCTCTTGAAGGACTGCACCCTGCCGCTGACCGGCACCGGCGTCGTGAACCGCATCATCACCAATCTCGGCGTGCTGGACGTGGTCGAGGGCGGGCTTCGAATCGTCGAATGCGCCGACGGGGTGACCGAGGACGAGATCCGCGACGCGACCGTTGCGAAAATCGTGAACTGAAATCGCCCACGTCCCGGCGCGCGGTCCCGTGACGACGCGAGCGGCCGCTGTCGGCATCGTGGCGCGGCACCGGCGGCAGCGACTGCGAAGACGGACAGGTGCACAACCCTGTTCCGCGGTGGTACCTGCGCCTCGGGGCGTCTTCCTCATACCCTCATCGAGAGTCGAAAGCGACGAGGCGCCGTTCGGTCGGCAACCGCCCCCATGACGGGCCGGCGTTGCGCCTTTCCGTATGCGCACGCCAACCATATGGTCCGGCGCGATGGCTATGGGCCAGGGTTGGCAGCATAACGGGCCGCGGGGATCGGGACGCGCGTATGGATCAGGCGGCCGAGGACAGGGCAGAGACGGGCATTGCCGCGATTCCGCTTGCCGAAAACGTGCCGGTGGATGCGCTGCTCGCCGGGGTGGTGGCCGCGCTTGCGGCCGAGGGATGCCGTGTTGCGGGGTTCCGCCAGATGCGGACCGATGGCGGCATCGCGCTCGAAGACCTTGCCGGGGGCGATATGTTCGCCATTTCGCAATCGCTCGGCCCGGGATCGCGGGGATGCAGCCTCGATCCGCGGGGGCTGGCCGAGGCTGCGGGCGCCGCGCTGCGGGCGCTCGAGACCGGCCCCGACCTTGTCGTCCTGCCGCGCTATGGCAAGGCCGAGGCCGAGGGGCACGGGTTTCGCGCCGTGATCGCGCGGGCCTGCGAACGGCAGATCCCGGTTCTCGTCGCGGTGCGCCCGGCCTGCGAGTCCTCGTGGTTGGAGTTCACCGGCGGACTCGCCGCCCGGCTGGACCCCGACCCGGACGCCTTGCTCAGCTGGTGCCGGGCGGCGCTGGCGGACCGCCGCTGAGCCCGGTCGAGATCAGGGCAGCGCCAGGATCACATGGCTCGACTTGACCAGCGCGGTCGCCGCGTCGCCGGGTTGCAGGTTCAGCGTTTCGGCGCTGTCGCGGGTGATCGTGGCGGCCAGCGTCTTGCCACCGCCAAGTTCCAGCACGATCTCGCTGTTCACGGGCCCGTCGGTCCGGTCGGCGACGGTGCCCGTCAACCGGTTCCGCACCGAGGTCAAACCGACCTCGTCCGCCTTGGCGAGGATCACGAAGCTGGACTTGACCAGTGCGAAGACCTCGACGCCGGGTGCCAGCGCCATCTCGGAGGCGCTGCGCCCGGTGATGACGGCGGTCAAGGTCTGGCCGCCGCCGAGTTCCATGTCCACCTCTGCGCTGACCGCACCTTCGGTCACGGCGGTCACGGTGCAGCGGTAGGCGTTGCGGGCCGAGGTCTTCATCATCAGGCTCCAGAGCATGTCGCCGGGGTCGAGGTCGATCTGGGTCTCGAGCGAGGCGACGACGCGCGCAAGCCCGTCCTGGATCGCGGTGAAGGCGGCGATCACCTTCTCGCCCGCGGGCGTCAGCCGGGCGCCGCCCCCCGCACGTCCGCCCGGCGCGGCGGTGACCAGCGGGGTCGCAAAGACGTTGTTCATCGCCTGGACGCCATCCCAGGCAGCCTTGTAGGACACGCCCACCTCGCGCGCGGCGGCCGAAATCGACCCGGTCCGACCGATCGCGCGCAACAGCGCCACGCGGTCCGCGCCCATCCGCGCCCCGGGCCGTTCCAGCGTCAACGCGCTGCGCAGATTCGTCGGCATCGCCGGTCTGGACCTCCCGTTCTCGTCGCCCCGTCATATCGCGTGCTGCCAAACCCCGCCACCGCCGCGTAAGGTCCAGCGCGTCGCGACCCGGACCTTCTGCCCGGACGCCCGGAGGGAGGTCTGGTGCCGGCCACCATCGCACCCGTCCGGCCATCCAGGCAGGTGCGGGAGCGCGCCGACGACCGCGCCGGCGCGTGCGCCGCCCCCGGCCAAGGGCGATGCCAAACGCGCGACCGAAGACGACGTGGGCCTTGCTGCCACGACGGTCTTCGCAATTCGGGCCCTCGATGCTGGCGGCGAGAATGGCGCGTCGCTTCGCGCGGATTCTGGCCATTTGCGTAATGCTCACCCGGTGTGCAGGTTTCTCCGCTGCGCACAAGATTTCGCAGGAAAAGACAGGGCTGGCCGGTGCCCACGTCGCAAAAGCGCTGCGTATTCGGGCGCTCTCGCCGTGTGGGCCAGATGATCGTCGAAAAGTCTTGCCCCGAACTCAGACCGCTCGCTATGCAGTCAGGGTACATAGCGCTTTTCTGAAGCAACGGAGCCGCCCGATGACCTTCCGCAGAACCGTCCTGCGCAGCAGCGCCGCCGCGCTGTTCGTCTCCCTAGCGCTCGCGGCGCCCGCCCGGGCCGCCGAGACCATCGTGGCGGTGGCCGCGAACTTCACCGAGGCCGCGAACGAGATCGCCGACGCCTTCGCACAGGCCAGCGGCCACAGCGTCACCTACAGCTTCGGGCCGACCGGGCAGCTTTACACCCAGATCACCCAGGGCGCGCCCTTCGAGGTCTTCCTTGCTGCCGACCAGGCCCGGCCCGAAAAGGCCGAGGCCGAGGGCTTCGACGTGGCCGGGTCGCGTTTCACCTATGCGGTAGGTCGGCTCGTGCTGTGGAGCGCGGATGCCGACATGATCGACGGCACCGCGGCGGCGCTGACGGAGGGCGCGTTCACCCATGTCGCCATCGCCAACCCCGAGACCGCGCCCTACGGCGCGGCCGCCGTCGAGGTGATGGAGGCGCTCGACATCCAGGAGACGCTGGCGCCCAAGATTGTGCAGGGCAAGAGTATCAGCCAGGCCCATCAATTCGTCGCGACCGGCAACGCCGAACTCGGCTTCGTCGCGCTCAGCCAGGTCGTGAACGGGGACCCTGGCGCCCGCTGGACGATCCCGCAGGACCTCTACAGCCCGATCCGGCAGGACGCGGTCCTGTTGAAGACCGGCGGACAAAGCGCGGCGGCGGCGGCCTATCTCGACTTCCTCAAGGGGCCCGAGGCACGCGCGATCATCGAGAAATACGGCTACGCCGCAGGAGACTGAGCCATGGCGGAGGCGCCCCTGCTCGACGCAGGAATGGTCGAGACGATCCTGCTCACGCTGAAGCTTGCCGGCGTCACGACCCTCGTGCTGCTGATCGTGGGGACCCCGCTGGCCTGGTGGCTGTCGCGGGCGCGTGGGCTGTGGAAAGAGGTCGTGGCCACCATCGTGGCCCTGCCCATCGTGTTGCCGCCCACGGTCCTTGGCTTCTACCTGCTGATCGCGATGGGCCCGAACTCCCCGCTGACGGCGATCCTGGGCCGCAAGCTGTCCTTCACCTTCGAGGGACTTGTCGTGGGCTCGGTGATCTACTCGCTGCCCTTCGTGGTCAACCCGATCCGCAACGCCTTCGAGGCGATGGGGCACAGGCCGATGGAGGTGGCCGCCACGTTGCGCGCATCGCCGCTGGATGCGTTCTTCACCGTCGCGCTGCCGCTGGCCTTGCCCGGCCTGTTCACCGGCGCGATCCTGGGCTTCGCGCATACGGTGGGCGAGTTCGGCGTCATCCTCATGATCGGCGGCGGAATCCCCGGCGAGACCAAGGTGCTGTCGGTGACGATCTTCGACTATGTCGAGACGCTGCAATGGGACAAGGCGCATGTGCTGGCGGGCGGCATGCTGGCGATGTCGTTCGCGGTGATCCTGGCGATGCTGCTGGTCGAGCGCCGGCTCAACCGGGCGCGGCAATGATCGGGGCGGCGTTCCGGGGCCGGTTCGGCACGTTCGATCTTGACGCCGCGTTCGAGGCGCCGGGAACCGGCATCACCGCGCTCTTCGGCCCGTCGGGCTGCGGCAAGACCACCCTCCTGCGCGCCATCTCGGGGCTGATCCGCCTGCCCGAGGGACAGCTGAGCGTCAATGGCGAGAGCTGGCAGGAGGGGCGCCGCTTCACGCCGCCCCACCGCCGCGCCGTCGGCTACGTGTTCCAGGAGGCGAGCCTGTTTCCGCATCTCTCGGTGATGGGCAACCTCACCTTCGGGATGCGCCGCCGCAAGGGGCCCGCGCCGGTCGGGCTGGACGAGGTTGTGGACCTGCTCGGCATCGGACGCCTGTTCGACCGCCACCCCGCGCAGCTGTCGGGGGGCGAACGCCAGCGCGTCGCGATCAGCCGGGCGCTGCTGTCGCAACCCCGGCTGCTGTTGATGGACGAGCCACTCTCGGCGCTCGACCGCTTCTCCAAGGACGACATCCTGCCCTACCTGGAACGGCTGCACGCGGCGCTGTCGATCCCGGTCCTCTACGTCAGCCACGACATCGCCGAGGTGGAACGGCTGGCCGACACGCTGGTTCTGATGGACGCTGGCCGGGTGCGCGCGGCCGGGCCCATCGCGGACCTCCTGGCCGACCCCGCGCTGCCGCTGATCCGGATGCCCGCACCGGCAGCGGTGATCGACGGCGAGGTGATCGCGACGGACCCCCGCTACGGGCTCTCGGAGGTCGCCGTGCCGGGCGGGCGGCTGACGGTACCGGGCGACCTGGGCCCGCCGGGCACGCGCCGGCGGCTGCGCATCCCGGCCACCGACGTGAGCCTCGGCCGCCACGCACCGCTGGACACCACCATCCTGAACGCCCTGCCGGCCCGGATCGAGGGCGCCGAGGAGACGGCCGATCACCAGATGACGCTGCGCCTGCGCCTCGGCCCGGACGGGCGCGGCGCCGCGCTGCTCGCCCGCATCTCGCGCAAGTCCTGGGACACCCTTGCGCTGCAGCCCGGCGAACGCGTCGTCGCCCGCCTGAAAGCCGTCGCCCTCGCCGGTCCCGCCTGAGCCTCGTCCTCATGCCCCCCGTCCCTCGTCGAGGGTGGCGCCCCCATGGTCGGCGCTCCGGCCGAGCGGGTCGGGGCCGGCACCGCCCAATGGGCCATCGTCGAGCACGGCGGCGCGGACCCAATCCCCTGGGTCGGGGCCCCTGTAAAGATCGATTCTGATCTACCGTTTCGGAAAATGCGGTTGCACGGGTCTCGCCTTCAACCGCTTGCGAAGCTCAGAGAAGGACCAAACCCTGAACAGCGCTGCCCCATAAACGCGGACTCCGGGGGGAGCCGGTCAAGCGATGCGGCGACGATGGCCGCGCAACATTTCGCATGAAGAAGCGTTTTTAAGACGCCGGGGTGCATCCCGGTCATGCGCACTCGCAAGGAGCCCATCATCATGAGCCGTCCGCCATGTCTGGCAACCGCCTCCCTTGCGCTCGTCGCCGCGCTGGCCGCGAGCCTCGCGGTCGCTTCGCCATCCCCGCGCACCATCGAGAGGGCTGCGCCCGCTGCCGAGCCCGACAAGGCCACACCGGCGCCGCCCGAGAAGGTCAGGATCGCGCCCGACGAAGGCGGCCACGCCACCCCGCCCACCTTCTCCTTCACCGGGACCTATGTCGCACCCTGGACCGCGCAGGCCGCTCGGTCGATCGCCCTCGGCCCCGATACGACGATCCCGTACATGGTCGCGCCGGTCGATCCGTTCGATGCCGGCATCTACGTCTGGGACGCGTGGCCGGTCCGGAGCCCGGACGGTGCCATCGCCGATATCGGCGGCTGGTCGGTCCTGATCGCACTGACCGCCGAGCAAGACCCCGATGCGCGCTTTCCGTTCTATTCCCGGTCCACCTGGAGATACTATTACACCAACGGCGACCGCTGGCTGCCCGGCGGCGTGATCTTCGACCGGACCGAGGCGCTGGGCTCGCGCCAGTGGGCGGGCTCGACCATGTACGACCCCGACAGCGGCTCCATCACCTTCTTCTACACCGCCGTAGGCAGCCCGGACGCGCCCAATCTCGCAGAGGACGTGCCCGACCGCGCCTTCGCCGACAACCACCCGGCGGCGGGCCGGCCCGACACGACGCAGCGCATGGCGCAGGTATCGGCCACGGTGTCGGCCGGGCCGAACGGCGTGGCCTTCGCCGATTTCGGCCCGCACGAGATCATCCTCGAGGCCGATGGCGAGATCTATGCGACCGCCGAGGCCTTCGTGCCCGACAACGTCATCTACGGCATGCGAGACCCCGAGTACTGGCGCGACCCGCAGAGCGGCGCGGAATACATCCTGTTCACCGCCAACGCCGCGGGCTTTCCTTCGCCGCATAACGGCGCCGTGGGCGTGGCCCGGCGCGAGGGTGCGGGCTGGCAGCTTCAGCGGCCGATCCTGGTGGCGCCGGGCGTGTCCTCGCAACTGGAACGCCCACACATCGTCGAGCGCGACGATGGCCTCTATCTGTTCTTCTCGACCCACGCCTTCACCTTTGCCGACGACCTGTCGGGTCCCGAAGGGCTTTACGGGTTCTGGAGCCCGTCGGGCGACCTTCGCGGCGCCTGGCAGCCGATCAACGGGCATGGGCTGGTCGCGGGCAATCCGCCGGCATCGCCCACGCAGGCCTATTCCTACCTCGCGCTGCCCGACGGGCACGTGATGAGCTACATAAACACGCCCTACGGCTTCAAGGCCGACCCGGCGGAGGACCGCGTGATGGTCGGCGGGCCGGCCCCGATGTTCCGCATCGCGCTGGAGGAGGGCAAGTCGACCATCGTCGCGTCGCCCGCGCCGACCACCGGCGTCGAGTGATCGCCGTGCTGCGACTTGCCGTCGTCCTCGCCGGTCTGCTCGTCGCCGGCCCGCTCGCCGCGCAGACGCCAGAGCGCGCCAAGCCCGGGCCACCCGCCGGCACCGTAGAGTTGGCCGGGTTCGAGCCGGACGCGATGTCGGGGCTGGCGTCGGTTCGGCTGCGCTCGCCGTGGCACGAACCGACCTTCGTGGAGGGCACCGACGGCCGCGCGTTGCGCTTCGACGGCTATTCGACCTTCGTAGAAGGCGTGCTGCCCGAGCGGGTGAGCGTTCCGGCGACGCTTCGCTTCGATCTCGCGGTCTGGTCCTGGCCGGTGGCGCGGGCGGGGCTCGTGGTCCTGCACGGGCCGCCGCGCATCGCGGTGACGCTCAACCGTTGGGGACGGCTTGTGGCCACCGCCGAGACGCCGGACGGCGTGCGGCAGGTCGTGGCCCCGAAGCCGCTGACGCGCGGGACATGGCACTCGGTGGCGCTGCGGATCGGGGCCGAGGGCGACGTGCTGGACCTGTATCTCGACGGCGCCCGGATCGGCCAGTCCCGCGGTGCGGCGCCCGCCCAGCTCGCGGGCGGCGTCACGCTGGGCCGCGACGCCACCTCGGGCCTTGCGCACGGTGCCTACCAGCGCGGCGTGCTCAACGGCGCGCTCGACCGGGTGCGGCTGACGCCGGGCGCCGTGCCGACCGCGGCCCTGCGAACCGAGCTCCCAACGCGCGCGGCAGACCTGCGCCCGAGTCCAAGACGGTTCGAGGACGATCCGCACCGCCCGCGCTACCACCCCATGCCGCCAGCGGGCTGGACCAACGAACCGCACGGGCTGATCCGCGCCGACGGCCGCTGGCATCTCTATTACCAGGCCAATCCGAACGGCCCTTGGTGGGAGCACATGCAGTGGGGTCACCTCGTCTCGGAGGATCTGGCCCGCTGGGAGGCGCGAAAGACCGCGCTCTGGCCCACGCCGGGATTCGATCGCGCCGGCATCTGGGTGGGCGACGTGATGCCCGACCGGGACGGCTTCCGCGCGCTCTATTCGGGCGTGAACGGCCAATGGGCGGGCGTCGGAATGGCCGAGACCGACGGGACGGATCTCGGCCGCTTCGAGAAATCCGCCGACAACCCGGTGATCGTCGAAACCCCGCCGGGCTATCAGGACATGCGCGATCCGTTCGTCATCCGGCGCAAGGACGACTGGTTGATGCTGATCGGCGCCGGGCGCGCGGCGCCGCAGGTGCCGACGATCCTGACCTATTCCTCGCCCGACATGGCCGCCTGGACCTTCGAGGGCGAGCTGCAGATGGGCGCTGTCGAGCGCTTCGGCACCTATTGGGAACTGCCAAAGCTCCTGCGCCTGCGGGATGACCGCCACGCCTTGATCGTCACCACCGTGAAGCCGCACACGCCAGCCCGCACGCAGTACTGGATCGGCGACTGGGACGGGCGGCGGTTCCTGCCCGACGACCTCGTGCCGCGGCCGCTGGATCTCTTCGGCACGCATCTCGCACAGTCCACCCACCCGCTGGGTGACGGCCGACATGCGGCCATCGGCATCGTGCCGGAAACCGCCCGCACCACCGAGGAGCGGCTCGAAGCGGGCTGGATTCACGGTTTCTCGCTTGCCCGGACCATCGACCTCTCCGAGGATGGCCGGCATCTGGTGCAGCGACCGGCCGAGGCCGTGCAGGGCCTTTTCGGCCCGCCGGCATGGGAAGCGCGCGACGTCGCACTCGACGATCGGGCGCTGCGGCTGGGCAATGGCGATGCCTCGGTCGCCCGGATCGAGCTGACGATCGACCCGGGCGACGCGCACCAGATCGTCGTCGCTCTGCGCGCCACGGCGGACCGGCGCGAGGCGACCCGGCTGCGGCTGTTCCCCGTTTCGCGCCGCATCGCCTTGGATTTCTCGGACAGCTCGGCAAGCCCCACGGCTCGCTCGGACTCGCTTTGGGAGCGCTATTCAGATCCCGAGGACGGGGCGATCTCCCTGACCCTGTTCGTGGACCGATCGTTCGTGGACGGCTTCATGGCGCGCGGAGAGGCTTTCGCCTTCCGCACCTTTCCGACGGCGCCCGATGCGAACGCCGTGTTCCTCAGCGCCCTCGGCGGCGCCGCCCGGCTTGTCGAGGCGCGCGTGGCAACGCTCGTGCCGGCCCCGAATGCGCGCACCGGAGGCCAAAAGTGAACCGGGAAAAAAGACCCTTTCCCGGAAGGCTGCACTTCCCGAGGTCGTTCCAAGGCTGCCGCGACCCGGCCCATTGCAGCCGCTCGCCGATTTATGCGACGCTGCATCGCAGCCTCTCCGAACCGGTCATTCGTGCATGATGCAGCATTTGTCGCGATTGATGGGCAGCAGTGCGGACGAAGCTGTCGGCCGACGAATCTCATGAATCCCCGAATTTTGCGGTATGCCGGACCGCGCGCCGCGCGCTCGACCGCACCGCCCTGGTCGGCCGTCAGGCCGACGTCGTGGTCGATGCCTGTTCTTGGATGTTGCCGGGCTTCAGGACGAGCGCCGTGGCGAGCGCGAGGGCTGTGGTACCGACGAACATCGGCAAGGGTCCGAAGGCCGACGATGCTGCGCCTGCGGCCACGGGCCCCGCGATGTTGCCCGCGCTGGTGATTAGCAGCGCTGCGGTGAAGCTGAGCGAGGGAAGCTCGGGAAAGAGCCGCTCTGACCAGAGCGATAGAACCGCGCTGATCATCATCACGAAAACGCCGTGCAGACCCGCCGATACGATCACGCCGCCCCACGATGTCGGGGCCCAGGCGATGATCGCGACGGACACCGCCGCGCCGATATTGAGCGCGCGCAGGAGCCACGACAGACCGATCGCGGATTTGATCCGGGCCGTCAGGAGCCCGAACAGGCCGAGCGCACCGTAGGCGGCAAAGACGACCGCGCCGCTCGCCTGTGATGGCAGCCCGGCGAGTCCGCCCTGCTCGGTCACCCGGTCGGCGGCGAAGGTGACGTAGATACCGTTGGTCACGCCGAAGGAGAACGCGACGAGATAGAGCGGAATGGCCGAGCGGGTGGCAAGCTCGCCCCATTTGCGCCGCGGTAACTCGCCGGCGGGCTCCACCGTATCGGTCAGCGCCAGAAGGTTGGCGAGTGCCGCACCGGCCGCACCGGCGGCGAAGACGGCCCAGACAACGCGCCAGCCGTAGCCGAAGAAGGCAAGGGACAGGGCGAGAAGACCGGTCAGCAGCACCCCGACCGCCGTTCCCGAACTGATCATCGACAACGCCCCGGGGCGATCGCTCTCATAGAGAACCCGCTGGACGGCGTTGTTGAACGGCGTCCACGAGAACCCCGCGCTGGAGCTGGCGAGGCAGAAGCCGACGGCCAGAATGATGGCGTTTGAGGATGCGGCCACGGTGGCAAGGCCGAAAGTCGCCGCGACCATGCCGATCACGATGGGCACGCGCGGACCCGCGCGGGCGATGAGGATGTAAGAGCAGGCAAGGCCGATGAAGAACGCCGCGAAGCCGAGGCTCGAGATGAGGCCTGCCGTGCTGGTCGAGATCGAGAAGTCCTCGCGGAACTGCGGCAGAAAGAGGCCGAATCCGATCCGCGCGGGGCCGAAGGCGATCGCGGTGGCGACTGACCCTGCCGAGGCGATACGTGTGAGGGTCTGCATGGTCACCTCCTGTCGCTTGGAAAGACTGGGCTGGTCGGATACAGGTTCCTCGATTGAGTACGTGCATCGCAGGGTACACCGCCGGGGCGCTGCTCGCGAATCTCACCTGCCGCAACGCGCCCTTGGCGCCCCGCGGAGGCCCATGTCACCAGCAGCGGTACGCCTTGGAAACAGGTGTCCTCGACGAACTGCCCGATCCGCAGGATCGCGTCGCTCGCGGTGTTGTTGTACCCGTGGACGAAGACCAGAAGCTCGCCCCGCCCGAGCGGTTAGGATGATTGCGAGAACATTCACGCGAGAGTCGAGATATGACACCTCCGCCGCAGGGAACCGCCCAGCCCATGCCGACATGGGTGCTGTAACCCTTCGTGTTGGGAACATTCGCCCTGACCTGGGGCATCGTCGGCAGCTACATCCTGTTTCCCGGGGCCATGGACGCGACCTTCGGCCAGATCAGCGGCGCACACCCATTTTTTTCCTCGCCACCTGGGCCCCCGGGATTGCCGCGGTCACGCTGATCCTTGTCCGGAGCGGATGGCGCGGGCTGCGGGCCTTTCTCTCGCGGCTGTTGCTCTGGCGCTGTGCCCCGGTCTGGTGGCTGTTCATCCTCGCCGGGCTGCCGTTGGTGTTCATGGCCGGGTCGCTGATCAAGGGCGGGCCACTGTTGGCGCCCCTGCCGCCCGAGGGCGCCGGGCCGGTGCTGGCGCTTTTGGGGATGATGCTGTCCCTCGGCCCGGTCGAGGAATTGGGGTGGCGCGGTCTTGCCCAGCCGATCCTGCAACGGCACATGGCGCCGATCTGGGCCGGCGCACTGATCGGCATGACCTGGGGAATCTGGCACCTGCCGGCCTTCCACCTGGCCGGCGTCGTGTTCGAGGATTGGGCCTTCCTGCCCTTTTTCATCGGCAACGTGACGCTTGCGATCCTGGTCACGCCGATCTTCAACAGCGCGCGGGGCAGCCTGTTGCTGCCCATGCTGTTCCACTGGCAATTGATCAACCCGTTCTGGCCTGACGCGCAGCCCTGGGATACCTGGATCCTGGTCGCCGTGGCCGTGGCGGTCGTCTGGCGACATCGTGACAGCCTGTTTTCCCCCACCGGCGCAGCGACCGAGGTCGTCCCGCCCCCCGCAGCGGGGTGATGGCTATGCGTGCGCGACGCCTTCTGGCCGCGATCGGCCTTTGTCTGGTCACGGCGGCCCCGGCGACCGCGCGGGACCCCGCCTCCGAACTCGCCGAGGTGCTCGACCGGTTCCGGGATCGCTACGGCTTTCCCGGCGGGACGGCCGCGATTGCCTTGCCGGGCACCCGGTTGGTCGCGGCGGCCAGCGGTCTGGCCGATGTCGAGGCGGGCCGAGCGATGACGTCTGGGACGCCGATGCTGGCGGCGAGCCTCGGCAAGAGTTTCGTCGCGGCGGTGGTGCTGGCGCTGGAATCCGAGGGGCGCCTTTTGCAGGCTGAACACCTGTCCGAGCACCTGGGCGACCGGCTTTGGTTCGACACGCTACCGAATGCCGCGCCAATCACGATTGGCCACCTGCTGCGCCACCAGTCGGGCCTGCCAGACCACCCGCATCTGTCCGAGTTCCAGACCGCGCTGGCGATGCGGGTCGCAGACAACGGGGCGGCCTTCACCCCGGAGGAGGTTCTGGCCTTCGCCCTGGGGCAGGACCCGCTGTTCAGGGCCGGGGCGGGCTGGGCCTATAGCGACACCGGCTATATCCTGTTGGGTCTGGTGATCGAGCGGGTAATAGGGCGGCCCTATTACGACGTGTTGCGCGAGATTCTGCTCGACCCGCTGGCGCTACGCGAAACGCGCCCCTCGGACCGGCAGGGTATCCCCGGTCTTGCCGTCGGCTACACGGTCCCAGGCAACCCGTCCGGTTTGCCTGAGCGGACGGCGGATGCGGCGGGACGGCTGGTATGGAATCCGGCGGTGGAATGGACTGGGGGCGGCTTGGCCTCCACCGCGTCCGATCTGGCGCGCTGGGGGCAGGTTTTGTTCCGCGGGACTGCGCTAGAGCGCGTCGCATTTAATCGGCCTCATAGCCGGCCGCCTTGAAGTAGTTGTAGCATTCTTGGTCTGAGACGAGGTCGCAGACATGGCCGACGGCCGCCCAAAGTTGATCGTAGGTTCGCGCGGCTGCCTTCCTTATGAGCGACTTCAGCTTTGAGAACGCCATTTCGATGGGGTTCAGGTCCGGGCTGTAAGGCGGCAAGAACAGGAACCAGGTGCCAATCGCACGCAGGGACGCCGCTGCGGCCGGGGCCTTATGGCTCGACAGGTTGTCGAGAATGACAACGTCGCCTTTGCGCAGCGTCGGCCCCAGCTGGGTTTCGATGTAGAGGGCGAACATCTCGGCGTTCATCGCCCCGTCGATGATCCATGGTGCGTCGAGCCGGTCGTGGCGCAGGGCCGCGACGAAGGTCTGGGTGCGCCAATGTCCGAACGGCGCGTGATCGACGAGGCGCTGCCCGAACGGGGCCCAGCCGGTCGTCTTGGCCATGTTGGTTTTGACCGAGGTCTCGTCCACAAAGGCCAGCCGGTCCAGATGGTTGGCCATGAAGGGCTGGCGTTTCGCGATCCAGATGCGCCGCAGATCGGCGACATCCTTGCGCTTCTGCTCAAGCGCCTGCAGGTCTTTTTTCGTGCGTCAGACCAAGCCCGCGCAGCACCCGCCAGATCGTGCCGCGATGGACCTCGATGCCATGGGTTTCGGCCAGCTCAACGGCCAATTCATCGAGCGTGATCTCGCCCTTGGCGGCGACGCGGGCTTCGATCCAGCCGGTCACGCCCGCAAGCTTGCCGTGCCCGCCGCCATTGCCTTGGGGCCGGGGCTTGAGTGATCCGGTCTCGCGACGCAGTTTGATCAGCTCGTTCACGAACTTCGGCGATACTCGGAAGTGCCGTGCCGCTTCGCGATGCCCATGACCTTCGTCCACGAACGCGACGACACGCTCGCGTAGCTCTATCGGATGTGGTTTGCCCATCTATGACCCCCATATCTGCCTCAAAGAGACGGAATCACATCACGGCCAATCTGGGAATCCTGAATCCGAAAGCCGGCGACACGCTCTAGAGGCGCCCTATCTCGATCGGTTGCTGGACGGCGTGCCAGTCGCGCCGGATACGCCGAGCATCCGATACGGGGCAGGCGTCGCGATCTATACCGAAATGCCGCGGGGGCCGGTCTATGGCCATGGCGGCTGGATCCCCGGCTGTGCTTCCAGCCTGTGCTACTACGTCGATCACGGCGTGACCGTGGCCTTCCAGATCAACACGGACAAGGGACCGTCGACGACAGTTCCGACCTTGTCCCGGCGCTGCAGGGGGCGCTGGCCGAGTTGGCGCTCGCCCTAGCAACCCGGAATACCACCGGAATACGGCACTAACGCTCCTGGTAGAAGCCTGAGAATCCCGACCCGGAACATCCCTCACCCGGATCTCAACACGTGCCCTCTCACTCAAGGCGCAATTGGGCAATCCGTGCGCGGACTTGCGTGCCCGTATCATCGCTGTCTGAAGAGATGGCCACCCCGACGAGGCTTCCGGGAGCCTCACCAAAAGCGCGACGATGGTCGCGGGCAAGGTCGACGCGCTCGGCAGCGGATCCGGTTCCCGACATCCTCTTGATTATGCTTCTCCCGCGCGGCCCCAGATACGGGCTTGGCAGGATCTCTTCTTGCGCATGGGCGCCACCCCAGATGTACATCAGGACACGAACGTTGGGGTTATCGAGAAGCGTACGGACGCCGCTTCCTTGGACATCCTGCGCCACCTGCTCTGGCAGGAAGACGAAATACAGCGACAGGTTTCGATCATCACCGCCCTTTCGGGTCAGATCGGTCGGAGGAACCGATTTCTCGACGGCCCATGTCCAGGACGCCTGGCGGGTCCGCCACAGGGACGACGGAAGCGCTGTCCAAAGAAGCGAGACAGTGTCGTCGGACCGCACAGCGAGGCTGGTGCCTTTGGGGGCGTATTCATTGCTGGAAAAGAGCGAGAACCGCTGCTCCTTCCAGCCGTGATCGAAGGCTATCTCGTGGCCAGTGGCTGGCACCGCCGCGATGGACAGTAGACTGACCAGGGCTGTCATGGTTCTGCGCATATGCCATCTCCTCTGGCGCGTGAGATAGGGCAACAGGCCTGTTTGAATAGTCGCTTGCGATTGGTCGAGGCATTCGATGCGCGAGGGACCTGCCGCGAACGGCTTCACCAAGCATGGAGTTTTCCGCCGTTACCATATTGCGACACAAGGGCATGTCTGCCGCGGCTAGGGCGCGCACGCTCCGGTTTCGCGAACGGCTGCAAGGGCGGCTCTTCAGTCGCGGGGCACGGGATCGCACTTGAGGCGCGAGATGTGTCCGTCCCACAGGCGCGCGAGGATCACCTCTGCCTCGTCCATGTCGGTGATGAGGTCATCGGGCGCGGTTGCCGCCACGACGTCCCTGGCCTCATGCACGATCTGCCCGCTCACGGCGATGACCGGGACCGGCACGGTCATCCGCAACGCAACGATCAGCCTTGCCAGCGCCGGGGCCGCATGCGCCCCGGCCGCCGACAGGCCGATCAGGACAGGTCTTGCGGCCGCGATCCGATCGACGAGCGCCTCATGGGGCAGGCCAAGCTCCAGGGTGATATCCCAGCCTTTCCGGCGGAAGAAGTCGGCCGCCATACGCAAGCCCAACGTGTGGGTTTCGCCGGGGACGGTGGCGAAGAGCGCCGCACGGCAGGTGCGAGGCACGGCTGGACGATCATGCCTGTCAAGCGCCCGCAGGATCGCGAATATGCGCGCCGTTGCGGTGGTGACCTGCATGAAGGACAGGTCATCTTCGGTCCACCACTGCCCCAGCATTCGCGCCGCAGGAGCAAGGTAGTGCAGGTACAGGTCATCGATCGTTGCGCCTTTGGCCAGCGCCTCCTGTGCGATCCGGGCGGCTGCGTCCGGCTCTTTGGATGTGAGAGACCTGCACAAGTCCACGAGCGTCTCCTCGGAGGGGGCAACGACTTGCGTCTGCCCCGGTGGCCTGTCCCGCGCCGCAAGCCGGGAGAGCACTTCCTCGGCGACCGATTGCACGGCCTCGGGCGGAAGGACCGAGAAGAGCTCGGTCGTTCTTCCCGTCGCCTGCTCATATTTGCCGGGGCAGAAATCCTCGCTCTGCGACGTCGGGCGCGACATCCAGGCCTCCAATGGTCTTCATGTTCTGCCGACAGGGCTTCGTTCGCGCGTCAACCAATCCGAAGCGTATCAGAGGGCCACGAACGATCAATTCCGCAGTTGTGGAAAGGTCTTACTTCCTTGACACTTAGCCGCGTCGGAAGGCGGCAAACCAAAGGCTCAGAATTCACCCGGGTGCCCTCCTTTGCGGGCCACCCCCATGTATAGCAGGCTGCTGAAAAACCTCGCTCTGGACGTCGGTTGAGGGACGTGATTCACCCCTTGGGCGGTTGCCGGAGGGGTTGGGATGCGGGGCGCGGACGAGACGGGCGGGTCGCTGTTCAGCTATGTTGACATCGAGGCGCGGATCCCGGCGCGGCATCCGTTGCGGCAGATCCGGCGGGTCGTGAACGAGGCTTTGGCCAGCCTCGATGCCGAGTTCGAGACGCTCTACGCCCCGGAGGGCCGGCCCTCGATCCCGCCGGAGCGGCTGATCCGGGCGAGCCTTCTACAGATCCTGTTCTCGGTACGCTCGGAGCGGCAGTTGATGGAGCAGATGGATTACAACCTCATGTTCCGCTGGTTCGTGGGCCTGGGGATCGACGACGCGGTCTGGGTCCCCACCGTCTTCACGAAGAACCGTGACCGGCTGCTGACCACCGACATGGCGCGCAAGGTGATGGGCGCGATCCTGGCTCACCGGGAGGTCGCACCGCTGCTGTCAGACGAGCACTTCTCGGTGGACGGCACGCTGATCAAGGCCTGGGCTTCCATGAAGAGCTTCCAGCCGAAGACCGAGGGCAGCCCGCCCGGCGCGGACGGGCCGGGTGACCCGCCGGGGGACACCGATCAGGATACCAGCCCCGACACCGCCCCTGCCCAGCCCGAAGCCGAGACCGTCCCGATGCCCAGCCCCAGCCGCCGCCACCGCAACGCCGAAGTCGACTTCCGCGGCGAGAAGCGCTCCAACGCCACCCATGCCTCGATCACCGACCCCGACGCGCGGCTGTTCCGCAAGTCGCAGGGGACGGGCGCGCTGCTCTGTTACATGGGGCATGCGCTGATGGAAAACCGCAATGGCTTCGTCGTCCAGGCCGACCTGACCCGCGCCGATGGCCATGCCGAACGCCGCGCCGCGCTCGACATGATCCACCGCCATTCCCCCGGCTCGACCCGCCGCCTCACGCTGGGCGCCGACAAGGGCTACGACAGCGCAGATTTCGTCGCCGATCTGCGACAGGCCCACGTCACGCCGCATGTCGCCCAGAAGGCCCGACACTCCGCCATCGACGGCAGAACCACCCGCCACCCCGGCTACGCCCTGTCCCAGACGCGCCGCAAGAAGATCGAAGAGCCCTTCGGCTGGGCCAAGACCGTCGGCGGCATGGCCCAGACCGTATACCGCGGCCTCGACCGCGTCGCCGCCCGCTTCACCTTCACCATGGCCGCCTGCAACCTCGCCAGACTGCCGAAGCTGCTGGCCGCCTGAAGCCAAAGGCAGGGCCGAGACCAAGCACACAGAACAGACGACGCCGGCCTCACGGGTGAGGGTCAGGGAAATCCGTCCGGCCGCAAGAGAATTTCAGCGGCCTGCTAGAAAATCGACCGGTTTGCCCTCGGCTGACATGGGCGCCGAATTTGAAACGAGCTCGGCGGAATAACTCGAAAGGTCGTTTTCTCCACAGACTCTGTGGGCAAATCTGTCCCTCCCCCTGCACGGGCCGGTACTTGCCTTCGTCAGCAGCGCCTTGGGCTCGGGGCTCGTTCTTGATCAAAGCCAGAACAGGAAGGCTGCGGCGAGGGCGACGGCTGAAAAGAAGGTCTCCGGACATCGGTCGCTCCGGGTCGCTGTCGCCCCCGGGCATTGTCAGAGAAAACCCGCTTGACCCGGCATGGGCCAACGCCGGCCGTCAGGTCATACCCAAACCCGGCCGCTGTCTTTCGAGCCGGCACATCCGCAAGACCACCCACGCCGGCGGGCGGAGTATCCGGGTCCGCATGGCCGAAGGCGGAAGCGCGTCGGCTTGCATTCGTCCTGGCACGCAGCCGGCGGGACGCGGCCGGTCGGCGCGCGCTAGGCGCTGAGCGGGGCCGTGCCGGAGGCGAACTGGAACAACTCCGCCTCGGCGAGCGGCTTCGAGAACAGGAAGCCTTGGAGCACGCAACACCCCAGCCCGCGCAGGATCTCGGCCTGCCGGGCGGTCTCGACCCCCTCGGCCACGGTCGCGATGCCAAGGGTCTCGGCGATTTCGACGATGGCGCGCACCAGATGGCGCGAGCGGGTGTCCCGCGCGACCGGCGTGACGATGCGCTTGTCGATCTTCAGCGCCGAGGGCGCGATCTCCATCAGGCCGATGATCGAGGCATGGCCCGAGCCGAAATCGTCGATCTCGATGTCGATCCCGGCCTCGCGGACGAGGTCAAGGTGGAACTTGAACGCGTCGCTTTCCTCTTCCACGAGGATCGATTCGAGCAGTTCGAAGGCGACATTGGTCTCCTCGTCCGCGATGGCGCGCGCCGCGGCGACCACATTGGGGTCGTGCATCCGGCCGGAACTCACGTTGAAGGCGATCTTGGGCACGAACAGCCCGCGCGCGCGCCAGCGCGCCAGCGCCTCGCGCGACTTCTCCAGCACGAGCGCGTCGATCTCGGGCACGATGCCGAGTTGGTCGGCCACGTGCATGAAGGCCGGCGGCGCGAGCAGGCCGCGCGTCGGGTGCCGCCAGCGCAGCAGGGTCTCGATCCCGACCAGGCGGCCGTCGCGGGCAGAGACCTGCGGCTGGAACACCGGGAAGAACTCGTCATTCTCGAGCGCCTCGTGCAGCGACGCGGCGAGACGGCGGTCATCGAGGATGGATTCGTGCAGGTCCTCGGTGAAGAACGCCATCCTGTTGCGGCCGCCGGTCTTGGCACAATAAAGCGCCGCATCGACAAAGACCTGAAGCTCGCCGTTCGTCTCGACGATGTCCTGCGTGTGGGCGATGCCGAAGCTCGCCCCGAAGCGGCATTGCCGGCCCTGATACATGAACGGCTCGCGCAGGCGGGCCTGGATACGCTCGACGAGAGCGCGGGCATTCTCGGGACTCTGGAACGGGGCCAGGATGATCGTGAACTCGTCGCCGCCGATGCGCGCGACGAAGTCGCTGGCGCGAATACTCTCGCGCAGGACCTTGCCGACATGGCGCAGGACCAGATCGCCGGCCTCATGACCCAGCGTGTCGTTGACGTATTTGAAGTGGTCGAGGTCGATGCGGATCAGCACGCAATCCCGCGGGCCGAGGCCGCGCGCAGCGCTCTTGACGCGGTCGGTGAGGACCTGGTCGTAGTAGCGGCGGTTCGGCAGGCCCGTCAGCCCGTCGTGCAAGGCCTGGCGCTCGTTCTCGATGCGCATGTCCTCGGCCGCCTTGTGGGCGCGGCGGAGTTCGTGTTCGCGCGCCACGTCCGCGGTCACGTCATAGACCGCGCCCGTCCAGACGACGGTGCCGTCCTCTTGACGTCGCGGGGTGGACGCACCGGCAAGCCAGACCTCGCCACGATCGGGATGGCGGACGCGAAAGCGCAAGGACCAGGGGCCGAGCGTGCGCCAGCTTTCGTCGATGCTCTCCATCATCGCCGCGAAATCGTCGGGGTGCACGCGGTCCAGCGCCTCTGCCCCCAACCCTTGGCTCCGGTCGCCGTCGAAGCCCATCAGAGAGCAGAAGCGGCCGGTCGTGTAGGGAAAGTCGAACGTGCCATCGGGCCGGCGGCGAAACTCGTAGAGCCCGACCGGGGCGATGCTGGCGACCGACGACAGCCGTTCATGGGCGCGCCGCACCTCTTCGGCCGCCTCCGCCGCCCGGTTCTCGACCTCGAGCCGCTCGGTGATGTCGACCGCGTTGCCGTAGAAGGTGGTCCTCCCGTCCGGTCCCACCGCGGGACCGGCGGACGCCAGAATCCACCGCTGGCCGAGGTCGGGATGATCCACGCGATGCCGGAACTCGGCGCGCGACCAGGTCTTTTCCGCGGTGCGGAACGTGTCCAGGATCGCCTCCCGGTCGTCGGGCGGGATATGGCGGAACACGACGTCGCCATCGGCCTGGAGCGCCTCCAGCGAGACGCCCATGAGTTGCGGCATGTTCGAGGTGCAATAGGGAAAACGCGTCGTTCCGTCCGCGTTGATCTGGAACGCGAAAAGCGCGCCGGGGGCGTTCTCGGCCATGGTGCTCAGCCGCTCGTGCGCGGCGCGGATTTCGTCGGATATGGCTTCGAGGCGCGCCTCGTTCTCCTTGTCCCGGTCGATGCTGATGAGCACGCCGGCGACAAGCGGCGGCAGGCCCCGGTCCGACCGGTCGATCCGACGCGCCACCACGCGATACCAGCGATAGCTGCCGTCGGCGTGGCGCTTGCGGTTCTCCGCTTCATAAAGGTCCGTCCGGCCGTGCAGCAGGTCCTCCATCGCGGCGATGGCGCCGGGGCGGTCCTCGGGGTGGATCACCTCGGACCAGGCCGCGTGGCTGGAGGGAAAGGCGCCGGGCGCGTAACCGAGCAGGTGATAGGTTTCGTCGGGCGCCCAGCCTCCGCCGTCGTCGGGGCAGATGGTCCAATAGCCGATCTCGCCCGACAGGGCCGCGGTGCGCAGGACCTCCTCGCTGGCGAGCGCGTCGTTGCGCGCGGCCTCGGCGTGGGCCAGCGCCTCGGAAAGCTGCGCCTGATGCTCCTTGATCGGGGTGATGTCGGTGAGACTGCCGCACACCATGTCCGGCAGGCCATGCGCCGCGCGGTCGATCCTGCGGCCGGCCGAGGTCATCCAGCGCCAGCTGCCATCGGCATGCCGCAGACGGAAGTCGCAGGCGAACGCGTCGGTTTGGCCGGCCTCGATGGCGGCGTGGCCATCGAGCGCGCGCTCCCGATCCTCGGGATGGATCAGGGCGCGGAAGCGATCGGCGTCGATTGGCTCGCCCGTCTTCAGCCCGAGCAACGCGGCCAGGTTCTCGCCGAACCAGCCCTCGCCCGTCGCGGGGATGCGCATCCAGGCCACGACATTGCTGTTCTCGTGCGACACGCGCATCAACTCGGCCATGCGCTGCGCCTCGTCCCGCGCCTGGCGCGCATCCGCAAGCGCGGCTTCGAGGGTCTGCGCCTGGGCCTTCCGGTCGGAAATCTCCACGAGACTGCCGCAAACGATCTCGGCCTCGGCGCTGTCGCCAGGATTGTACTTGCAGGCGGTCGCCGCGAACCACTTGTAGGCGCCGTCCTTGCAGCGCAGCCGGTAGTCCACACGGAAGATGTCGGCCTGGCCGCCGATCAGCCGCTCCATCGCCTCTATCGCGGCCTGGCGATCCTCCGGGTGAATGCGCGCGCGCACCCAGGCAGACTCCAGCTCGACCTCGCCCGGGGCGTATCCGAGCATCGCGTAATAGGTCTCGGTCGCGAAGATACGCCCCCGCGGGACATCGAAATACCATTGCCCGAACCCGGCGACCGCGGCGGCCTTGCGCAGGATGTCGAACTCGCGGTGATGGCCGTAGGCGTCGCACGCGGGACGGGCCAGACCCTGCGGCCGGCAGCAGGCGAGCTGTCGCGGCGCCCCCTGCACCTGCACCAGAAGGGCGGCGACCCGCCCCTCGGCGCGGATGACGGCGATCGTACAGTCGAGGTTGCGCAGGGTGCCGTCCTGCAGGAAGAAGCAGCCGCTGAATCGTTCGTCCGCCCCGCCGTCCAGCATCCGCCGGCGGGCCTGCTCCATCGCGTCGCGGAAGCGCGGCTCCAGGAGGTCGCGGTCGGTCAGGCCCACCATTCGGCCCGCCCCACAGCCGAGCAGTGCGACCGCCGCCGCATTGGCGCCAAGGACGGTGCCATCCGGCGAGACGATCCAGGCCGGGGCCTGGAGCTGGTCGATCGCTACCTGCATCTGGTCGAGCATCTGGTCCACGTTACACCGAATCACTGGGCA
Source organism: Rhodovulum sp. ES.010 (assembly GCF_900142935.1). NCBI lineage: Bacteria > Pseudomonadati > Pseudomonadota > Alphaproteobacteria > Rhodobacterales > Paracoccaceae > Rhodovulum > Rhodovulum sp. ES.010. The sequence continues at coordinate 1,785,652 of NZ_FSRS01000001.1, forward strand.
GCTCCCCCACCTTCTTGAGGGGCATTCCTTAATCCCCGGCTTATGGCGCTGGCGGAGGTGGCCCCGGACACGCAAGGGCCGGGGCGGGAGCGCGATGGCCGGCGGGTCGGGACGCCATGCGCCAGGACCGGGGCGCGCCGGCAGCCTACCCTCGCCGCATTTCGTCGGAAGGCGGGCTGCGCCGAGCCGTTTTTCCGCGGCACGGCCGGAGGAGAGCGGCCGGTTTCGCAGGACCATCGCCTTTCAGGATAAATGCCAGTATAAATGCGCTTTTTTGGGCCTTTGTTCTTTCTTATCTGCCTATATGGCTTCTGTTGGGGATTTTGTTTTAAATTCGGGCACACCGACCACAGCCCGGACATCGTTTCAGACCCATGCGTCACTTTCCCGTCTTCCTCGACACGGACGCGCGCCGGATCGTCGTCTCCGGCGCCGGCGAATGCGCGGTCGCCAAGCTGCGCCTGCTGCTCAAGACCCAGGCCAGCGTGGCGGTCTTCGGCGAAAACCCCGACCGGCAGGTGCTGGACTGGGCGGCCAAGGGGCGTCTTCGCTGGGTTCCGCGCCAGATCGCGGCCGGCGATGCGACGGGTGCGCTTCTCGTTTATGCGGCCAACGCGGAAGCGCACGCGGATGCGCGCGCCGCCGCGATCGCACGCGACGCCGGCGTTCTGGCGAACATCGTCGACAATCTCGACGACAGCCAGTTCATCACCCCCGCGATCGTCGACCGCGACCCGGTCACCGTCGCCATCGGGACCGAGGGCGCGGCGCCGGTGCTCGCCCGCGACATCAAGCGGCGGATCGAAGAGATGCTGCCCGTCACGCTCGGCCGGTTGGCCCGCGTCGCCCGGGCGTTCCGCCCCCGTGCCGAGCGGCTGCCGCCGGGCGAGGCGCGGCGGCGGTTCTGGAGCCGCTTCTTCTTCGAACGGGGACCGCGCGCCCTGGCCGATGGCGGCGCCGACGGTGCGCATGCTGCCCTCGTCACGTTGCTCGACGAAGTCGCGGCCGAGAGGACGGACGGACATGTCGCCCTGATCGGCGCGGGACCGGGCGCCCCTGAACTCCTGACGCTGAAGGCGCGGCGGCTGCTGCACGGGGCCGACATCGTCATTCATGACCGGCTGGTGCCCGCGGCGATCCTGGAACTGGCCCGGCGCGAGGCCGAGATCGTCGAGGTCGGCAAGACCGGTTTCGGGCCGGGCTGGAAGCAGGACGACATCGACGCCCTCATCGTCGCCAAGGCCCGCGAGGGGCTGAAGGTCGCCCGGCTGAAAGGCGGCGACCCGGCGGTGTTCGGCCGGCTCGAAGAGGAAATCGCGGCCTGCAAGGCGGCGGGGGTGAGCTGGGAGGTCGTGCCGGGGATCACCGCGGCCTCGGCCGCGGCCGCATCAATGGGCCAGTCGCTGACGCGGCGCGGCCGGAACACGGATGTGCGGCTTCTGACCGGGCACGACACCACGGGCTTTGCCGAGCAGGACTGGCGATCGCTCGCCCGCCCCGGCACGGTCGCCGCGATCTACATGGGCAAGCGCGCCGCGACCTTCCTGCGCGGGCGCCTGATGCTGCACGGCGCGGCCGACACGACCCCGGTGACCATCGTCGAGAACGTCTCGCGCCCCGACCAGCGCATCGTCCCGACCCGCCTGATCGACCTCCCGGAGGCGCTGGAGGGGATCGCGGGGCCGGCGACGCTGATGCTGGGCCTCGCCCCGCACGACGCGGCACGGGCGGCCGATATCGGCATCGACCTGAAGGAGGCGCTGTGATGCCGGCGCGGGACGCAACGCCGAAGGTCGTGACCGCGAACGACCTGCTGACCGGCGACGTGGTCTATCTGGCGGGCGACGGGGCGTGGTCGCGCCGGCATGTGGACGCCCGCCTCCTGCAGGACGCCGAGGCGGCGCGCGCCGCGCTGGCAGCGGCGGCGGCGCAGGCCGACAAGGTCGTCGGCGCCTATCTCGCAGAGGCCCGCCCCGGCCCGGACGGCCACCCGGAGCCGGTGCATTTCCGCGAGGTGTTCCGCACGCGCGGCCCGTCCAACTACCGCCACGGCAAACAGGACACGGGCACGCCCCGCGCCTGACATCCGCAAGGGACCGACATGTACAGCTATACCGATTTCGACGAGCAGTTCGTCCGCGCCCGCGTCAGCGAGTTCCGCGGCCAGGTGGCGCGCCGCCTGGACGGGTCATTGACCGAGGACGAGTTCAAGCCGCTGCGGCTGATGAACGGGCTCTACCTGCAGCTCCATGCCTACATGCTGCGGGTGGCCATCCCCTACGGCACGCTGAACGGCCGCCAGATGCGGCAGCTCGCTTACATCGCCGAGCGTTGGGACAAGGGCTACGGGCATTTCACCACGCGCCAGAACGTGCAGTTCAACTGGCCGCGCCTGACCGATGTGCCCGATATCCTGGACGCCCTCGCCGATGTCGAGATGCACGCGATCCAGACAAGCGGTAACTGCATCCGCAACGTGACCGCCGACCATTTCGCCGGCGCCGCCGCCGACGAGATCGCCGACCCGCGGCCGGTGGCCGAACTGATCCGGCAATGGTCCACCGACCACCCCGAGTTCCAGTTCCTGCCGCGCAAGTTCAAGATCGCCGTCACCGGCAGCCCCAACGACCGGGCGGTGACCCGCGCCCACGATATCGGGCTGCGCATGGTGCTGCGGGACGGCGCGCCCGGGTTCGAGGTCAGCGTGGGCGGCGGGCTGGGCCGCACGCCGATGATCGGCAAGGTACTGGCCGCGTTCGTGCCCGAGGCGGAGTTGCTGCCCTATCTCGAAGCGATCGTCGCCGTCTACAACCAGCACGGCCGGCGGGACAACAAGTACAAGGCACGGATCAAGATCCTCGTCCACGAAGAGGGGCTGGAGACGATGCGCGCCCGCGTCGAGGCGGAATTCGCCGCCCGCAAGGCGCAGTTCGCCGCCCGCAAGGCGCAGTTCGCCGGCGTGCCCCGCGAGATGGCCGACCGGATCGCCGCCGGGTTCCGCGCCCCCGAATTCCGCCCCGGCGCCATCCCAACGGTGCACGACCCGGTCCTGAGCGCCTTCATCGACACCAATGTGACGGCGCATCGCCGCGCCGATCATGCCATCGTCACCGTCAGCCTGAAGGGGATCGGCGCGACGCCCGGCGACGCCACGGCGGCGCAAATGCGCGTGCTGGCCGATCTGGCGGAGCGCTGCAGCCATGGCGAGTTGCGCGTCGGCCACGAGCAGAACATCATCCTGCCCCATGTCCGGCGCGAAGACCTTGCCGCTGTCCACGCGACCCTGATGGAGGCGGGGCTTGCCACCGCCAATGCCGGGCTCCTCTCCGACATCATCGCCTGCCCGGGCATGGACTATTGCGCGCTGGCCACCGCGCGCTCGATCCCCGTTGCGCAGGAGATCTCCCACCGTTTTGCCGATCTCGACGCCCAGCGCGAGATCGGCCCGCTGAAGCTCAAGATATCGGGCTGCATCAATGCCTGCGGGCACCACCATGTCGGCCATATCGGCATCCTCGGGCTGGAGAAGGCCGGGGTGGAAAGCTACCAGATCACGCTGGGCGGCGACGGAACCGAAACCGCCGCCATCGGGGAACGGCTGGGCCCCGGCTTTGCCCATGACGAGATCGTGCCCGCGGTCGCGCGGTTGATCGACGCCTATCTCGACCTGCGCCTGAACGCGGACGAGACATTCCGCGAGGCCGTCCGCCGGCTGGGCCTCGCGCCGTTCAAGGCGGCAGTTTACAAGGAGGACCAACGCGATGCGGCCTGACCCCCGACGCCTTCGCGCGCTCAACGCCTTCTACGCCGACCGGGACACGTCGGAGATCGTCGCGCATGTCGCCCGCGGCCTGTTCGGCGGGCGCGCGGCGCTGGTGTCGAGCTTCGGCGCGGAATCGGTCGTGCTCCTGCACATGTGGGCCGACGCCGACCGGACGGCCCCGGTTCTGTTCGTCGACACCGAGATGCTGTTCGCCGAAACGCTCGCCTACCAGCGGGAGGTGGCCGACCGGCTCGGGCTGTCGAACATCGTGCGGATTGCGCCCGATTCCGCGGCGGTCAAGGCCGAGGACCCCGACCGCACCCTGCATGGCCGCGACGCGGATGCCTGCTGCACCCTGCGCAAGGTGCGCCCGCTGGCCCGCGCCCTGGGCGACTACGATGTCCTGGTGTCGGGCCGGAAACGATACCAGACCGACAGCCGCGCGGATCTGGCGGTGTTCGAGCAGGACGAGGCCGGCCGGCTCAAGGTCAATCCGCTGACCCACTGGCGCCCAGAACGCATCGCCGCCTACATGGACGAACACCGCCTGCCGCGCCATCCGCTGGTGGCACGGGGCTTCCGGTCCATCGGCTGCGCGCCCTGCACTACGCCGGTCGCCGAGGGCGAGGACCCGCGTGCCGGCCGCTGGCGCGGATCCGAGAAGGCCGAATGCGGCATTCACTTCATCGACGGGCGGACGGTGCGCCCCGGGCGGGAGGACGCGGCATGAGCGTTGTGCTGACCGATCGGGGCATCGCGCACGACGCGACCCCGTTCGCCCCGCTGGACGAGTGGACCGGCGCCGGCGGGGTCGACCTGCCGAACAGCGTGGACGCGGCCGAGGTCTTCGCCCGCGTCCGGGCCGCGGAGGCCGTCCGCATCGCGTTTCCCTCCTTCGCCGACGGTCGGGGCTTCACCCTGGCGCGCCGGCTGCGCCAGCTCGGCTTTGCCGGACGACTGCGCGCCGCGGGTCACGTCCTGCCGGACCAGTACCGCCACCTGCGCCGGGCGGGCTTCGACGACATCGCCTTCGACGACGCGGCCGCCGCCGCGCGGTTCAGCGCAGCGGTGCCCGACGCAGTGTCTGAGAGCTACCGCCAAAGGCTCGGCTTCACCACCGGCGTCCCCGTTCCACCGCGCCCGTAGCGCGCCTGTGCCATCGCGCCGCGCGGCAGCCCCGCGCGAAGCTCAGTCGCGGGCGCAGAAGGGGGCGAGGCTTTCGATGAACGCGTCGACGAATTCCAGCGCGATCATCGACGAGCGGGACAGCCGCGAATGGAGCACGTCCAGATTGTGATGAACCCGCGGGACGAATGGCCGGATCTCGATCCCGGTGCGGGCGAATTCGCGGGCGTCGAGGACGCTGACCACCGAAACGCCGACCCCTTCGGCCACCAGCCGGCAGGCCGCACCGAACTGGCGGGTCTCCACGCAGGTCCGGGGTGAGACGCCGCATTGCCGGAAGGCGGCGTCCACCGACCGGAAGAACGGATCGTCGCGCCGGGTGTGGATCAGCCGTTCGCCCCCGAGATCGGCGGGCGCGATCTCGGCCTGCGCGGCAAGCGCATGTCCCGGCGGCAGCACGCAGACCGCCGGCACCGGGATGCGGTGCGCCTGAACCGCCGGGTGCCCCGCGAAATCCGCCGTCAGCCCGACATCGCAATGCTCGGCGATGATCCAGTCGAGGATGCGCTCGGGCCGGTCGGGCTCCAGCGTGACTTGCACATCCGGTCGCGACGTCAGAAAACGGGCGAGGACGCCCGGCCTCGGCCAGCAGAAGCCGGGCCTCGGGGGTCGGCTCGGCCAGGCCGCCCTTGCGGTTGAACAGCGTCAGGCCGGTGGCCTCCGACAGCGCCTGCACCAGCCGGCTGACCGCGGGCTGCGAAATGCCCATGAGGGCGGCGGCGCGGGTATAGCTGCCCGTCTGCGCCACCGCCTGGAACGCCTCGAGCTGGCGCAGGCGCACCTCCGACCCGACTACCTGGCGTTCGTCCATCCTGCGATCCGCGGCCTCGGCCATAACGCTGCGTTATGGCAGCTGTCATAGTAAATTCATTTGAAACAAAGATGACGCGGTGGTTTCGGTTTTTTAGGATGTCGTCGGCCCCGCGTCGGCGCATGGCTTCGCAATCGACCATTCGGAGAACACGCATGATCCTGAACCGCTCAACGACCGCCCTGGCCGCGGTGCTGGCGCTTGGCGCCGCCCCCGTCGCCGCCCAGACCGAGATCCAGTTCTGGCACGCCATGGGCGGGACCCTCGGCGAGAAGGTCGAGGAGATCGCCAACGGCTTCAACGAAAGCCAGGACGAGTTCGTCGTGTTGCCCACCTACAAGGGCAACTACACCGAGAACATGACCGCCGCGATCGCCGCCTTCCGCGCCGGGCAACAGCCGCATATCGTGCAGGTCTTTGAAGTCGGCACCGCCACCATGATGGCCGCCGAGGGCGCGGTGAAGCCGGTCTACCAGATCATGGAACAGGCCGTCATCGACTGGAACCCCGACGCCTACCTGCCCGCCGTCCGGTCCTACTACTCCACCCCCGAGGGCCAGCTTCTGTCGTTGCCCTTCAACTCCTCGACGCCGGTCCTGTGGTACAATCAGGACCTGCTGACCGAGGCCGGCATCGAAGACGTGCCGTCGACCTGGGACCAGATGTTCGCCGCGGCCGACAAGCTGCAGGAGAACGGCCACGACTGCGCCTTCTCGTTCGGCTGGCAGTCCTGGGTGATGATCGAGAACTACCTCGCCTGGCATGACGAGCCGATCGGCACGCAGGAAAACGGCTTCGCCGGCCTCGACACCGAACTGGTGATCGGCCAGAGCGAGGACCTGACCACACTGCTCCAGCGCATCGCCGACAGCATGGAAGCGGGCACCTTCAAGTATGGCGGCCGCCGCGGCGACTCGCTGCCGCTCTTCACCTCGGGCGAATGCGCGATGTGGATGAACAGCTCGGCCTACTATGCCTCGATGAAGGAGCAGGCGGAGTTCGAGTTCGGCCAGGCCATGCTGCCGCTGAACACCGCGGCCGCCGACGCGCCGCAGAACTCGATCATCGGCGGCGCGACGCTGTGGGTGCTCGATGGACACGAAGACGCCGCCTACCAGGGCGTGGCCGAGTTCTTCAACTACATGTCGCGACCCGAGGTGCAGGCGGACTGGCACCAGTCCACCGGCTACGTGCCGATCACCACCGCCGCCTACGAGCTGAGCCAGGAACAGGGCTTCTACGAGCAAGAGCCAGGCACCGACACCGCGATCAAGCAGCTTTCGCTGAACGAACCGACCGCGAATTCGGCCGGTCTCCGCTTCGGCAACTTCGTCCAGATCCGCGACATCATCAACGAAGAGCTCGAGGATCTGTGGGCCGGCAACCAGTCGGCCGCAGAGGCTCTCTCGAACGCGTCCGAACGCGGCAACGCGTTGCTGCGCGAATTCGAGGACGCGAACTCCTGAAACCACTCACGACCGCGGGGGGCGGGCCATCGGTCCGCCCTTCGTGCATGGAGGGACCGATTTGCGCACCAAGAAGGTCACGTTCCGCCACCGATGGCTTCCCTATCTCCTGGTGGCGCCGCAGATCGCGATCACCCTTGTCTTCTTCATCTGGCCGGCCAGCCAGGCCCTTTACCAGTCGGTGCTGCGCCAGGACGCGTTCGGCCTGCGGACCGAGTTCGTGGGGCTGGCGAATTTCGCCCGGCTCTTCGGCGATCCGCTCTATCTTGAGAGCTTCGTCACCACGGTCGTCTTCAGCGCGCTCGTCGCGGGGCTGTCGATGGGGATCGCGCTGGTCCTGGCGGTGATGGCCGACCGGGTGATCCGCCAGGCCACGGCCTATCGCACGCTGCTGATCTGGCCCTATGCCGTCGCCCCGGCCGTCGCCGGCGTGCTGTGGTGGTTCCTGTTCAACCCCACCATCGGCATCGCGGCCTACGCGCTGGGCGTGCTGGGCTACGACTGGAACCATTACCAGAGCGGTACCGACGCCATGACGCTTATCGTGATCGCGGCCGCCTGGCGGCAGGTGAGCTACAATTTCCTGTTCTTCCTGGCCGGACTGCAGGCGATCCCGCGGTCGCTGACCGAGGCGGCGGCCATCGACGGGGCCGGCCCGGTCAAGCGGTTCTGGACGATCCAGTTGCCGCTGCTATCGCCGACGGTGTTCTTCCTGATCGTGGTCAACGTCGTCTACGCGTTCTTCGAGACGTTCGGCATCGTCCACGCAACGACCAGCGGCGGGCCGGGCAACGACACGGTGATCCTCGTCTACAAGGTGTGGCGCGACGCCTTCGAGGGGCTGAACCTCGGCTCGTCCGCCGCGCAATCCGTGGTGCTGATGGCCATCGTGATCGCGCTGACCGCGATCCAGTTCCGTTATCTCGAACGGCGGGTGGAATACTGATGGTCGAACGCCGCCCCCTACTGAGCTTCATCCAGCATGCCACGCTGATCCTCGGCGCGGCGATCTTCGTGTTCCCGATCTACCTCGCCTTCGTCGCCTCGACCCATACGAGGACCGAGGTGAACAGCGGCCTGCCGCTGCTGCCGGGGGACCGGTTCCTCGAAAACTACGGCGCCGTCTTGGGCGAGGGCCTGTCGACCGCCGGGGCACCGCCGATCGGGCTGATGCTGATGAACTCCACGATCATGGCGTTGGCGATCACGCTGGGCAAGCTGGCGATCTCGCTGTTGTCGTCCTTCGCCATCGTCTATTTCCGGTTCCCGTTCCGGGTGCTCGCGTTCTGGACGATCTTCATCACGCTGATGCTGCCGGTCGAGGTGCGCATCCTGCCGACCTACGAGGTCGTGGCGAAACTGGGGATGCTGAACTCCTATGCGGGCCTCTCGATCCCGCTGATCGCGTCGGCCACCGCGACCTTCCTGTTCCGCCAGTTCTTCATGACCGTGCCCGACGAGCTGACCGAGGCCGCGCGGATCGACGGGGCCGGGCCGATGAAGTTCTTCCGCGACATCCTCGTGCCGCTGTCGCGCACCAACATCGCGGCGCTCTTCGTGATCCTGTTCATCTACGGCTGGAACCAGTATCTCTGGCCGCTGCTCGTCACCACCGACGAGAGCTATTACACCGTGGTCATGGGCATCCAGCGGCTCGCCAACGCGGCCGAGGAGGTGCCTCAATGGAACCTCATCATGACGACCGCGATCCTGGCGCTGCTGCCGCCCGTCATTGTGATCCTCGCGATGCAGCGCCTGTTCGTCCGCGGCCTTGTCGAAGTGGAGAAGTGATGTCCGAGATCCGTCTGAACGAGCTGCGCAAGGTCTATCCCGGCGGGGTCGAGGCGATTCCGGGGCTGTCGCTCGACATCACCTCGGGCGAGCTTTGCGTCCTGGTCGGGCCGTCCGGCTGCGGCAAGTCCACCCTTCTGCGCATGGTGGCTGGTCTGGAGGAGGCGACCGGCGGCGAGATCTTCATCGACGGCCAGCGCGTGAACGACCTGGAGCCCGCGGCCCGCGACATCTCGATGGTCTTCCAGAACTACGCGCTCTACCCGCATATGAGCGTGTTCGACAACATGGCCTACGGGCTGAAGAACCGCGGCATGCCGAAGGACCGGATCGCCGAGAAGGTCGGCACCGCCGCCGAGATGCTGGGGCTGTCCGGGTTCCTCAAGCGCCGGCCTCGCGAATTGTCGGGCGGCCAGCGCCAGCGCGTAGCCATGGGCCGGGCGATCGTGCGCGAACCCGCGGCGTTCCTGTTCGACGAGCCGCTGTCCAACCTCGACGCCAAGCTGCGGGTCAAGACGCGGGTCGAGATCCGCGACCTGCAGCAGCGGCTGGGCACGACCTCGATCTACGTCACCCACGACCAGCAGGAGGCGATGACGCTCGCGGATAAGCTGGTGGTTATGAATGCCGGCCGGATCGAGCAGATCGGCGCGCCGATGGAGGTCTACGAACGGCCCGCCTCGCTATTCGTCGGCGGCTTCATCGGCTCGCCGCCGATGAACGTGCTGCCGGCGGATGCCGGGGCCGCCCTGGCCGAAGCGGCGGGCGTCGCGCTGCCGCCAGCCCGCGAGGTCGTGATCGGCGTCCGGCCCGAGGCGCTGCAGCGCGCACCGTCGGGTCCGCTGGCGCCGACCGTGCGGGTCGTGGAACGCCTTGGCGCAACCGCCAACGTGCACGGGGTCCTGGAGGATGGCCGGACCGAGATCATTGCCAGCCTCTCGGGCGACGACCTGCCCGGCCCCGGCGAGCGGCTGCACCTCGGCGTGGCGCCGGGCAGCGTTCAGGTCTTCGCCAAGGAGGACGGGCGCCGGTTGTCCTGACCGCACCCGATCCTGCCGGTTCAGAACTCCGTCCAGACGGTGTCGCCCGACACCTGTCTGGGGCGCGCGTCCGACGGGGCGGCCGGCGCCCGCCGAGGCGCCCCCGGCGCCTGGGCCGGACCGCCCAACCGGAACTTGGACACGATTTGCATCAGGCGGTCCGCCTCCTGCTTGAGCGTGGCGCCGGCGGCCGTGTTCTCCTCGACCATCGCGGCGTTCTGCTGGGTCATCTGGTCAAGCTGCGACACGCCGCCGTTGATCTCGCTCAGGCCGACCGACTGTTCCTGCGCGCCGGTGGCGATGCCATCGATCAAATCGGATATCTCGGCCACCTGCCCGACGATGACGGACAAGGCATCGCCGGCCCGGTTGACCCGCGACACGCCGGATTCCACCTGCCGGGAACTGGTCTCGATCAGCCCTGTGATCTCCTTGGCCGCCTCGGCGGAGCGCTGGGCCAGCGCGCGCACCTCGGAGGCGACCACGGCGAAGCCACGGCCCGCCTCGCCCGCGCGCGCCGCCTCGACGCCCGCGTTCAGCGCAAGCAGGTTGGTCTGGAACGCGATGTCGTCGATTACGCCGATGATCTGCGTGATGCCGGTCGAGGAGTGCTCGATCTCGGACATCGCGCCGACCGCCTCCTTGACCACGGCGCCACTCTCTTCGGCGCCGCGCCGCGCCTTTGAAGCGGCATCCGCCACCTCGGCTGCTCCCTCCGCCGTCGACCGCACGCTGGTCGTCAACTCGTCCATCGCCGCCGCGGTCTCTTCCAGAGTCGCGGCCTGGCTTTCGGTACGCTGCGACAGGTGGTCCGAGGCGCCGCTGATCTCCTCGGCCCGCGCCTGCACTTCTTGCGCATTCTCCATAACGGCGCCGATGATGTCGCGCATCGCGTCGACGGTGCCGTTGAAATCAGCCCGGATCTGCTCGTAGCTGTCGGGGAAACGCTCCTCCAGCCGCTGGGTGAGATCGCCATCGGCCAGCCCGCGCATCGCGGCGCCCAACCGGTCGACGACGCGCTGCTGGTCTTGGCGGTCCTCTTCCTGCTGGGCGGAAAGATGCTCCGCCTCCGCCAGTCTGTCGCGGAACGCGACCAGATCGCGCCCCATCGTCCCGATCTCGTCGAGCCGGTCGGCGGTGGCGACCGAAGCGGTATGGTCGCCGCCCGAAACCGCGTTCATCGAGGCCAGGAAGTCCCTCAGCGGCCGGGTGATCGTGCGGGCGACGAGAACGCTGAGGCCAACACCGACGGCGAGGCCGACGACCACGAACAGCACGACGCCGTTGCGCAGGGAAATGAGCCCCGCGAGATACTCCTGGCGGTCCAGTTCCGCGACCAGGGTCCAATCGGCAAAATCGACATCCACGGGCAGCGTGTAGACGATGCTGTCGAGCCCGGTGATACCCTCCACCCCGTGGTGAAGGCCCGTCTCGCCGGCGCGCAAGGCGGTGACGAAGGCGCGCTCGGGCAGCGGCGTGAGCACTTCGAACCGGTCCCCAAGGCGCGAGTAGGTCCGTGCGCGACCGTCGGCCCCCGCGATATACATGTCCCCGTGGGCGCCCAGGAGGGAGGCCTGGCTGACCAGCGCCGACAGATCCCCGATCGGAATCTGGACCGCGAGCAGGCCGAGCCTTTCGCCCCGCTCGTCGAAAACAGGCGCGGCCATGAAGGCGGCCGGGGCGTCCCCGCTCGGCGCATACTCGCCGATATCGGACACGGCCACGCTGCCGGCCGGCGCCGCCGCGGCTTCGCGCACCACGCGGCCCAGGCCCGAATCGGCGTAGGTGCCGGAAACCAGATTCGTCCCGAACTCGGCCTCCTTGGTAACCGAGTAGACCAACCATCCATCCGGGTCGAAAAGGAAGACGTCGTAGTAGCCGAACCCCTCCAGCATCCTCGCGAAATCGGCATGCTGGCGGTCATGCACCCGACCGTAGGCCCCGGGGGCGCCCGCCGGCTGCGGACTGGCCGAGGTATACGCCGCGCGGACGGCGGCCAGGCTGGCCCCCTCCGCATCCAGCGACTCGCGGAATGCAGCGAGCGCACGTGCCAACGAGGGGCTGGCCGCCTGCGCAGCGATGGCCGTTTCGCGATCGGCAAACCAGTCCGCCACGCGATCGGTCTGGTCGTTCGCCATCGCCGCCAGGTCGTTGACGGCGCCTTCGTAGCTGATCTGGTAGGCCCGGTTGTACAGGAGGGCCCCCAGACCGGCCATCGAGACGAACATGATGGCGACAATCATCACGGTCAGCCGTGAACCGATCGGCAGTTCCAGGACTCTCTTCATTGGTACGCGGGCTCCATCCAGTTAACTGCCAAAGAAAATCGGCTACGGCCCTGCTACCGCGGATACCTACAAGAAAGTCCTAAGGTCGGCCGCTTGCGCCGGGGCTCGCCGGCGGGCCTATTGTTAGAACTTGTCTAAATTAAGGCCTTGTGCGAAAAGAGCGCCTCGGATGATACACGCATCCCGGACGCGGGCGGGCGCCCAGTGCCGGTCGGCCAAACCTGCGCGCGCAATGGGTGCGTCGGCTTCCCGTGTTGCGCCACCGACGGGGCGATCAGCCTGAACGCGAGTATCTCAGTCCCTTGCGGATTCAGTGCGCCATGACCCGCTTGCCCGCCCTCGTCAGCGCCCTTGCCTGCCTTGCACCCGCGGGCGCCGTCAACGATCTGTCGCACCGCTTCGTGATGCCGAGCACGGGCGGCTGCCCGGCCGGCGAAGACTGGAGTGCGCCCCTGCGGGTGGACACGATCAGGCGGCGTTTTTGACCATGGCGCGAGCGTGGCGGTCTTCGAACTGGGCGGGGCTGAGATACCCCAGGGCTGAATGTAGGCGGCAGCTGTTGTAGGCTTCGATGAAACGGGGGACGCCGACTGCGACTTCCTCATACGTTTCATACTCCATCAGGTATGCATCCTCCACCTTCAGCGTCTTCATGAAACTCTCGGCCTGTGCGTTGTCATACGGATTTCCGCGACGGCTCATGGAGCCGAGGAAACCGTGTTCGGCGAGAATGCTGCGATGCGGTTCTGACGCGTACTGGGATCCGCGGTCCGTGTGGAAGAGGCAGCCGGGCAAGGGGCGCCGCTCCGCGATAGCGTTTTCGAGCGCCTTCGCTGCCAGGCGGGCATCGATTCCGCGGCCGACGGCATGGCCGACAACGCGCCGCGAGCAGGCGTCGAGGATCAGCGCGGCATAGGAGAAGCCTCCGCGGATGGCGATGTACGTCAGGTCGGCCACCCAGAGCTGGTCCGGGCCATGAACCTCGAACTCCTTAGCGATGAACGGAAAGATCGGCCCGCCATGATCGCTGTCGGTCGTGCTCACGAAACGCCGGCGCAGCCGCGGGTTCAGGTCGTTCTCCTTCATCAGCCGCCGCACCTTCTTAGAGTTGACGACCATGCCTCTGTGGCGGAGCTCGGCACCGACACGGCGATAGCCATAGCCCTCGAACTCGTCGGTAATCGCCCGGATTTCCGCGATGATCGCTGCGTCGCCGGGCTTCGGACCGGAATCGGCATAGAAGCTGGATCGCGCGACACCCATCGGCTTACATCCTCGCCGGATCGGGAGGCCGCGGGGCCGACAGTCCCGGATATAGGCCCGTTTCTCGGCAAGCGTCCTGAGCGCTGAGCCCCTTTTGAGACAGCTCGATCTCACGGGCCTGGCGACCGGCCAGGCGCTCGAGCGCGGCTATCCGGGCTTCGCATTCGGCCATCAGCTCAGCTGCCGCCACGTCCTCGTCGAGGGCGCCGGCGTCTGCCTTTTCGACCCAGATGCGGATCAGGTTGCGCGACAGATCGTGGCGGCGGCCGAGTGCATGCAGCGTCTCGCCGCCATGATACTCGGCGACGACCTGGCGCTTGAATTCGGTACTGTGACTACGGTGGCGTCTGGACATGGGCTTTCTTCCTCTGAAAGCCCGTAGGGGATCAATTCAACCGGTCCGACTGGTCCACCCGCAGGGGCGCACTCCATAGCTGACCTCTCATAGCGTCACCATCTTCGTTCAATCGTCCGATCATAACGGCAAGATTTGCGTGCAAAAGCCGTCGCCGCGCTACACGTGCACAAACTGTCGCCGCGCTACAGCCAAGCGCAGACCGCGCAACGGCATAGAACTGATACCCAAATGAGACCCATAGCGGAATAGCACTGCGAGACCTGACAGGCGGCGCGCGCCAAGATATTGTTTTTATTTGCAAAAAGTGGTGCCCGGGGGCGGCATAAACTGTTGTTTTTATTGTAATATGTTGCGGGGCGGTGGGACTTTTTTCTTTCACCATGTTTATTGGATTTTTCCGGATATGTGTCCCACTTTTCCGATGGGGATTCAGGCCGGAGTTCACTGCTCGGGCCGGTGCCGCATCGCCGCAGCGCCTGGACATGACGGCGGCGATCCTTAGGAATGGTGACAGTAAGGAAGATCAATCTGGACGAGTGTGACTAACCCGCGCCTCACCTGCCCGATCTGCATGCACCGTGAGGCCGGATTGATCCCCGCCCCTCGGCATGTGCCCGCGTGGGATGATCTGACCGTCCCGGAACAGATGGCGATGCTGGCCGAAGTGGGCACCGCACTTGGTCGCGGCACGGCTGGTTTCTCTGCCTCATCCGATCACGGCCATTTCCACCTGCGGGAAGCCAGTACGGCGCGTCTGACAACCGGCGGCCGCGATCCGCTTCTACCGCTGCTCGCCGAGCGTCTCGACACCGCGCACTCGGTCGACTTGGCAGTTGCCTTCGCCATGGACAGCGGCGTGGCCCTGCTGGAGCCCTGGTTCCGGGAGCTGCTGGCGCGCGGCGGGCGGCTCAGGATCGTGGTGGGCGACTATCTCGACACGACCGACCCGACCGCCTTGGCCCGTTTGCTGGACCTAGAAGGCGCGGAGCTCTTCGTGTTCGAAACTGGCGGCCTCAGCTTTCACCCCAAGGCCTGGCTATTCCGTGCCGCCGATGCACGCGGGGCGGCAATTGTCGGTAGCTCGAACCTGTCTCAATCGGCGCTGACCGATGGTGCGGAATGGAACCTGCATTCCGAAGACGCGGCAGACAGTGTCGGGGTGGCTTTTCAGGACTTGCTGGCATGCCCCGAGGTAAAACCGCTGACGGCAGCATGGGTCGATGCCTATGCGAAACGCCGCAGGGCGCGCCCGATGCCCGAATTCACCGCCCGCGTTGTGGCAGAAGAAGGCCCACCACCGGAGCCGCATACGATCCAGCAGGAGGCGCTGGCGGCGCTTACACAAAGCCGTTCGAACGGCCACCGCGCCGGGCTTGTCGTGCTGGCCACCGGGCTGGGCAAGACCTGGCTGGCGGCTTTCGACACGATCCGTGCTAGGGCGGGCCGCATCCTCTTCGTCGCCCATCGCGACGAAATCCTAACCCAAGCCATGGCGGCCTTTCGCAAGGTCCGCCCCGAAGCCAAACTGGGCCGCTACACGGGCACCGAGAAAGAGGCAAATTCAGAAATCCTCTTCGCCTCGGTTCAGACACTTGGCCGCGTCGGTCACTTGCGCCAATTCGACCGAGACCATTTCGACTATATCGTGGTTGATGAATTCCACCACGCCGCGGCCCGCACCTACCAGAAGCTGATCGAGCATTTCACGCCCGGCTTCCTGCTCGGCCTGACCGCTACGCCCGACCGGACGGATGGCGCGGACCTTCTCGGCCTCTGCGGTGAAAACCTCGTCTACGAATGCGACCTGTTCCGCGGGATCGACGCAGGACATCTGGCGCCCTTCCACTATTTCGGCGTTCCGGATGACGTGGATTACGCACAGATCCCCTGGCGTTCCGGCCAGTTCGACCCCACCGCGCTGGACGCAGCCCTGGCCACCGAGGCGCGGGCGGTAAATGCGTTGGAACAATACCGCAAGCGCGCAACCGGCCCAGCGATCGGCTTTTGCTGTTCTATGCGCCACGCCGACTACATGGCGGATTACTTCCGCAACGCCGGTCTGAAGGCTGTTGCCGTCCATTCGGGCCAAGGCTCCGCCCCGCGGGCGAGCTCCCTCGCAGCGCTTGGTCGCGGCGAGATCGACATCCTCTTCGCGGTCGACATGTTCAACGAAGGCGTGGACGTGCCCGAGATCGGCACCGTGCTGATGCTGCGTCCCACCGAAAGCGCGATTATCTGGCTGCAACAACTCGGCCGCGGCCTGCGCCGCGTCGAGGGCAAGGTGCTGCAGGTGATCGACTACATCGGCAACCACCGCAGCTTCCTCACCAAGGTCGCAACCCTTCTGCAGGCCGGCGCAGGCGATCGCTCGATCTCGACCAAGCTGGACGTGCTTCAGGCCGGTGAGTTCCAAATGCCCCAGGGCTGCGAGATCACCTATGAGCTCGAAGTCATCGACATCCTGCGCAATCTCCTCCGCCCGAAAGAAGGCGCGGCGGAGCTTGAAGCCTTCTATGTCGATTTCCGGGACCGGACCGGTATCCGCCCCACGGCTGTCGAAGTCTTCCGCAACGGCTTCGACCCCCGCGCCTCCGGCCATGGCGGCTGGTTCGATTTCGTGCGGGACATGGGCGATCCCTTGCCCGAACGTCCTTTCGCCACTCACGGTCGTCTCTTGGGTGAATTGGAACGGCCCAGGGGTTTGTCCCGATCCGCCTTGACCGGACTGCGCGACGTCGTAGCCGGGCGGCAACCGAGCGAAGGCGCGTCAGAGCTTGCCTTCAACCCGCACCTGGCTCAGGGCAGCGACGGCTTTCGGTTGGCCCGGCCAGACGCCTCAGGTGAGTTGGAACTGCTTGTGCGCGAGTTGGTCGAATGGCGCCTGGCGGAAGCGCCCATCGTTCGCGAGGCCGCCGAGGCATCCGCAACCTTTGTCGGCAAGCCACAGGCTCTGGAGCTTTGGCAGCGCTACTACGTGCCGGACATCGCCGAGTTCTTTGGCGAAGAGTACAAGCAAAACCTTTGGCGCACCGGGATGAAGGCGCTGCCGAAGAAGAAGATCATGGTGCTTCTAGCCAATGTTTCGACCCAGGACCTGACCTACGAAAACGCATTCCTCAGCCCGTCACGACTGAAATGGTTCAGCCAAAACCAGACGCGCCAGGACAGCAAGCATGGCCGGATCATCAGCGGTGAGGAAGGTCATGAGGTACACCTGTTCATCCGCCGCGGGAACAAGGTGAACGGCAAGGTCAATCCATTCATCTATTGCGGGCAGCCCAGGTTCGCTGGATGGGAGGGTGAGAGGCCAATCGAAGTCCAATGGGAATTGGCTTCGCCGGCGCCGCGCGAGCTTTGGGCGGAGCTCGGAATTGCAGATCAAGATTGATAGCCTCGACAAAGCTAAATCAGCGTTGCCCCTGGGGGCATAGGAAGACAACGGCACATGGCAACCACGGAGCGGCAAGGACTGATTTCACGCTTTTTCTCGCGTGTCAGCGACACTGATCGTGACGTGCCTACG
This sequence comes from Rhodovulum sp. ES.010, assembly GCF_900142935.1. Taxonomy (NCBI): domain Bacteria; kingdom Pseudomonadati; phylum Pseudomonadota; class Alphaproteobacteria; order Rhodobacterales; family Paracoccaceae; genus Rhodovulum; species Rhodovulum sp. ES.010. The sequence continues at coordinate 1,803,140 of NZ_FSRS01000001.1, forward strand.
ACCGAAGGGCCTCCTGCGTCTGGACATGAGGCCTGGGGCGACAATGCAACGCGCTCGGTAAGTGACTTGGTCAAGTCCGTTCTGAGGCAACCGAGTTGTTTGATTGTCACAGGATACCAGGACTTCCTATCTTCTCTGACAATCTTGCTCGAAACGGTCGACAAACTTGACGAGCGCCCAGAAGGCATGACCTGCCACTGATCTTTCATCCAGCCGCGACCGGAGCCCGGTTGGTGTTTACGCCAAATGGCGCGGGTTGAGCAATCGCCCGACGCGCGGAGCTCTCATCTCGCGCAGCGGGTCGGGCGATTGCGGTGGTCAGGGTCTGCGCGTAGTCAGCCGGGGTCTGATAGCCCAAGGCCGAATGGGGGCGCTCGGTGTTGTAGTCGGCGACCCAGGCGGCGATCAGGTCGCGGGCATGGGCGAGGTTACGAAACAGCGTCTCGTTCAAGAACTCGTCCCGCATCCGGCCGTTGAAGCTCTCGACAAAGCCATTCTGCATCGGCTTGCCCGGCGCGATGTAGTGCCATTCGATCCGGTTCTCGGCGCACCACTTCAGGATCGCGTTCGAGGTCAGTTCCGTCCCGTTGTCCGACACGATCATTCCCGGCTTGCCGCGACGTTCGATCAGCGCCGTCAGCTCCCGCGCGACGCGCCGGCCGGAGATCGACGTGTCCGGGATCGCGGCGAGGCATTCGCGCGTGACGTCATCGACGATGTTCAGCACCCGGAACCGCCGCCCGCACGCGAACTGGTCATGGACGAAATCCAGTGACCAACGGGCATTTGCGCGCGCCTCGACCAGGATCGGGGCGCGGGTGCCGATGGCCTTGCGCCGCGCGCGCCGCTTGCGGACGGTCAGCCCTTCCTCGCGGTAAAGCCGGTAGATACGGTTGATCCCCGAGGGCTCGCCCTCCCGCCGGAGCAGGACGAAGAGCCGCCGGTAGCCGAACCGCCGACGCTCGTTGGCAAGCTCCCGCAATCGGCCGCGCAGTTCCGTGTCGGGTGCGCGTTGCGACCGGTAGCGGATCGTCTTCCGATCCGCGCCGGCAATCTGGCACGCCCGTCGTTCCGACAGCCCGAACCGGGCCTTCAGATGCGCGACCGCCTCGCGCTTCACGACGGGCGTCACCACTTTTTTGAAACCAGCTCGCGCATCGCGGCCAGATCCAGCATCTGCTCCGCCAGCAGCTTCTTCAACTTGGCGTTCTCGTCCTCGAGCGCCTTCAGCCGTTTGGCCTCTGACACCGTCATGCCGCCGTATTTGGCTTTCCAGTTGTAGAACGTCCCCTCCGACATGCCGTGCTTGCGGCACAGATCGGCACACTTCGCCCCGGCCTCATGCTCGGCCAGGATGCCGATAATCTGCTCTTCGCTGTATCTCGTTCGCTTCATTGTCCGTCCCCTCCTTGGGTCGGACTCTAATCGCAGGTGGAGGAAAAATCCCGTGGCAGGTCAAAAGCTGCGACCAGCTCCGGGGCGGGATGGATGCTTCGCTCTACAAGGACTACATCCTCACGCTCCTCTTCGTGAAATATGTCTCCGACCGCGCAGGCGAGCCCGATGCGCTGATCGAGGTGCCGGAAGGCGCGTCCTTCGCGGACATGAAGGACCTCCGCGAGTCCAAGGCCATCGGCGAAGGCATGGACATGATCATCGCCCGGATCGCCGAGGAAAACGACCTGAGCGGGGTGATCGACCGGGCCTTCTTCAACGACCCCGAGAAATTCGGGCGCGGGCAGAAGATGATCAACACGCTGACCGCGCTGATCAACATCTTCAGCCGGGAAGAGCTGAACTTCTCGAAGAACCGCGCCGATGGCGACGATATCCTCGGCGACGCCTACGAATACCTGATGCGCAATTTCGCGACCGAGGCGGGCAAGTCCAAGGGGCAGTTCTACACCCCGGCCGAGGTCTCGCGCGTCGTGGCGGCCGTGGCGGGCGTCAGCCGCGCCACCAGCCCGAAACAGTCGGTCTATGACCCGACCTGCGGCTCGGGGTCCCTGTTGCTCAAGGCAGCGGAAACCGCCCGCGTGCCGATCTCGATCTTCGGGCAGGAGATGGACATCGCCACCCGAGGCCTCGCTCGCATGAACATGATCATGCACAACCGCGCCACCGCCGAGATCGCGCAGGGCGACGTGATCGCCGAGCCGCATTTCCTGGCCGATGCCCAGACCCTCCAGACCTTCGATTTCGTGGTGGCCAATCCGCCCTTCTCCGCCAAGGCCTGGGCCTCCGGCCTGACAGAGGACACGAAATACGGCCGGTTCGACGATGGCGAGCCGCCCGCCAAGAACGGCGATTTCGCGTTCCTGCTGCACATCCTCGCCTCGATGAAGGCGACCGGGTCGGGTGCGGTGATCCTGCCCCATGGCGTTCTGTTCCGCGGCAATGCCGAGGCCCGGCTGCGGGAAAGGATCCTGAAACGCGGCTATATCAAGGGCATCATCGGCCTGCCGGCCAACCTGTTCTACGGCACCGGCATCCCCGCCTCGATCATCGTCCTGGACAAGGCCGAGGCAAGCGACCGCCGCCCGGTCTTCATGATCGACGCCTCCAGGGGCTTCACCAAGGACGGCAACAAGAACCGCCTGCGGGAACGCGACATCCACAAGATCACCGATGCCTTCACCCGCGGCCAGGAAATGCCGGGATATTCCCGCCTCGTCCCCTTCGACGAGATCGCGCGGAACGAGTTCAACCTGAACATCCCCCGCTACATCGACGCCTCCGAGCCCGAGGATCTGCAGGATATCACCGCCCACCTGCAGGGCGGCGTGCCCGACCGCGACATCGATGCGTTGCGCAATTTCTGGGATGTCATGCCCAGCCTGCGCCCCACGCTCTTCGGGCCGAACCCGCGGGCGGGCTATTCCGACCCGCTGATCGCCCCCGACGCGGTGCGCGCCACCATCCGGAACCACCCCGATTTCGCGGCCTTCCGCGCGCAGGTCACCGAAATCCTGGATGGCTGGGTGCAGGCCAACACCCCCGCGCTGATGAGCATCGAACAGGGCGATCACCCCCGCGACCTGATCCACGCCATTGCCGAGGACATGCTGGCCCGGTTCGCCGCCGCCCCCCTGATCGACCGCTACGAGGCCTATCAGCGCCTGATGACCTATTGGGCCCAGACCATGCAGGACGACGTGTTCATCATCGCGGGCGGCGGCTGGCTGGCGGCGCGCGACCTGCGCGAGGCCCGCAAGGAGGTCAAGGACGGCAAGACGAAATGGCTGGAGGACGGCGACCTGACCGTGAACAAGGTGCGCCTTGTGGCCGATGTCATCCCGCCCGCGCTGATCACCGCGCGCTTCTTCCCTGACCTCAAGGATGCGTTGGACCAGGCCACCGCCCGGGCCGAAGAGCTGGGCCGCGAGATCGAGGAGCTGGCCGAGGAACACGGCGCCGAGGGCGGGCTGCTGGCCGAGGCCCTGACCGACACCGGCAAGCTGACCGCCGCCTCGGTCAAGGCGCGCGAGGCGTTGGGCGAGGCCGATGCCGAGGAACGCCCGCTGCTGAAACAGGCCGCCAGGCTGCTGAAGGCCGAGGCCGCGGCGAAAAAGGCGGCGAAAGAAGCCGAGGCCAGGCTGACCGAGGCCGTGCTGAAAACCTATCCCGAATTGACCGAGGACCAGATCCGCACCCTTGTCGTGCAGGACAAGTGGCTCGCCGATATCGCCGCCGCCATCGGGGCCGAGGTGGAGGCCAGGACCGAGGCCCTGACCGCCCGGGTGCGCGTGCTGACCGAACGCTATGGCCAGACCCTGCCGCAGATCATGGACGATCTGGCCGCGCTGGAGGCCCGGGTGGCCGGGCATCTGGCGGCGATGGGGGTGGCGGGATGAGTGGGGCGACTTTGCCCCAGGGCTGGAGCCTGAAGCGCCTGGACGAACTTGCCAGAGTGACAAGCGGTAAGCGGCTTCCTAACAGGCCGCTGAAATTCTCTTGCGGCCGGACGGATTTCCCTGACCCTCACCCGTGAGGCCGGCGTCGTCTGTTCTGTGTGCTTGGTCTCGGCCCTGCCTTTGGCGTCAGGCGGCCAGCAGCTTCGGCAGTCTGGCGAGGTTGCAGGCGGCCATGGTGAAGGTGAAGCGGGCGGCGACGCGGTCGAGGCCGCGGTATACGGTCTGGGCCATGCCGCCGACGGTCTTGGCCCAGCCGAAGGGCTCTTCGATCTTCTTGCGGCGCGTCTGGGACAGGGCGCAGCCGGGGTGGCGGGTGGTTCTGCCGTCGATGGCGGAGTGTCGGGCCTTCTGGGCGACATGCGGCGTGACGTGGGCCTGTCGCAGATCGGCGACGAAATCTGCGCTGTCGTAGCCCTTGTCGGCGCCCAGCGTGAGGCGGCGGGTCGAGCCGGGGGAATGGCGGTGGATCATGTCGAGCGCGGCGCGGCGTTCGGCATGGCCATCGGCGCGGGTCAGGTCGGCCTGGACGACGAAGCCATTGCGGTTTTCCATCAGCGCATGCCCCATGTAACAGAGCAGCGCGCCCGTCCCCTGCGACTTGCGGAACAGCCGCGCGTCGGGGTCGGTGATCGAGGCATGGGTGGCGTTGGAGCGCTTCTCGCCGCGGAAGTCGACTTCGGCGTTGCGGTGGCGGCGGCTGGGGCTGGGCATCGGGACGGTCTCGGCTTCGGGCTGGGCAGGGGCGGTGTCGGGGCTGGTATCCTGATCGGTGTCCCCCGGCGGGTCACCCGGCCCGTCCGCGCCGGGCGGGCTGCCCTCGGTCTTCGGCTGGAAGCTCTTCATGGAAGCCCAGGCCTTGATCAGCGTGCCGTCCACCGAGAAGTGCTCGTCTGACAGCAGCGGTGCGACCTCCCGGTGAGCCAGGATCGCGCCCATCACCTTGCGCGCCATGTCGGTGGTCAGCAGCCGGTCACGGTTCTTCGTGAAGACGGTGGGGACCCAGACCGCGTCGTCGATCCCCAGGCCCACGAACCAGCGGAACATGAGGTTGTAATCCATCTGCTCCATCAACTGCCGCTCCGAGCGTACCGAGAACAGGATCTGTAGAAGGCTCGCCCGGATCAGCCGCTCCGGCGGGATCGAGGGCCGGCCCTCCGGGGCGTAGAGCGTCTCGAACTCGGCATCGAGGCTGGCCAAAGCCTCGTTCACGACCCGCCGGATCTGCCGCAACGGATGCCGCGCCGGGATCCGCGCCTCGATGTCAACATAGCTGAACAGCGACCCGCTCGTCTCGTCCGCGCCCCGCATCCCAACCCCTCCGGCAACCGCCCAAGGGGTGAATCACGTCCCTCAACCGACGTCCAGAGCGAGGTTTTTCAGCAGCCTGCTAAGGCGGGCGAAGACCTGATGACGGCCCGGGATGCGTGGTTCGGCCTTCTGGACCCGGTGGAGCAGCCCAAGGGGGATGACGAGGTTCTGGCCTATTTCTCCAGCCCCGGCGGTTGGGAAGACGATCCGCAAGCCGAGGAAAAGGCCCGGCGGCGCCAGGCGCTCTACAAGCTGGCCGGGGCCTATGCCCGGGCATTCGCCGCCGCCGCCGAGGATCCCGCCGCCTCGGGCGTCAACGAGCTTGAACTTGCCCAGTATCGCCGCGAGGTCGACCATGCCATCGCGCTGCGCGACGCAGTGCGCCTCCACAGCGGCGACGCGGTGGACATGAAGCAGTTCGAGCCCGCGATGCGGCACCTGATCGACACCTACATCAAGGCTGACGAGACCGAGGTGATCTCGCATCTCGACGATATCAGCCTGATCGACCTGGTCGCCAGCAAGGGCGCCGAAGCCGAAGGGGCGCTCTCTCAGGCCATGAAAGGCAGGCGGGAGAACGTCGCCGAGGCCATCGAGAACAATGTCCGCCGGGTGATCACCGACGAAATCCCGGTGAACCCGAAGTTCTACGAGCGGATGTCTGAGTTGCTGAACGATCTGGTCAAGAAACGCCGGGACGACGCAATCGCCTACGCTGAGTATCTCGAGAGGATCGCGGAACTGGTCCGGGCGGTGAAGGCCGGTCATGGCGGGGCATACCCGGCGACCATCAACACACCCGGCCGAAAGGCGCTCTACGACAACCTCGAGCAGGACGAGGCCCTGGCACAGACGATCGATCAGGTGGTCCGGGAAACGGCCCAGACCGGGTGGCGCGGCAACAGGATGAAGGAAAGGATGCTCCGGCGGAAATTGGCGGAGGCGCTGGAAGACGATGAAACCGTGGATCGCATCATCGAGATCATCCGGACCCATGACGAATACTGAGGTGATCGAGGTCGCCGGTCTGTCGGTCGAATTGCTGCGCAAGCCGATCAAGAACCTGCATATCGGGGTCTACCCTCCGACGGGACGCGTTCGGGTCGCCGCCCCGCCGGCGATCAGCGAAGACGCCATCCGGGTCGCCATTGTGACCCGCCTCGGCTGGATCAAGAAGAAGCAGCGCGAATTCGCAGGGCAGGCCCGGGAAACAGAGCGCCGGTATCTCTCAGGGGAAACCCACTATTTCCTGGGCAAGCCCTTGAGGCTGTCTGTCCGCCAGTCCGGATCAAGCGGATGCAGCATGCAACTCGAGGGGGCGGACCGACTGACGATGACCGTTCCTGAAGGAGCAACGGCAGATCAGAAGGCCCGGTGGCTGGCCGCCTGGTATCGGGACGAACTGAAATCGCGCACGGCCCCCCGGGTCGTGAAATGGGCGGAACGCCTGGGTGTCCCGCCCCCCCGCTGGGGCGTGCGCCAGATGCGTACGAAATGGGGAAGCTGCAACCCGGACAAGCGCCTCATCTGGGTCAACCTGGACCTGGCGAAAAAGCCCCTTCAATGCCTGGATTACGTGGTCCTGCACGAGATGGCGCATTTCGTGTCCCGCCGGCATGATGAAGCCTTCTTGGCCACCCTGGACCGACACATGCCGGGCTGGCGCCAGATTCGGGCCGATCTGAATGCCCTGCCGCTGGCCGAGATGGCCCCATGACCGTAACATTGGCTCTCTTGCGGAAAGGCGCGGCCGGTCACATTGGAGGGGGCAAGCGGCCCGTTCCGGACCTTCAACACATCGCCGGGCGCGGCGGCGCAGCTTCACCAGACCGGCCATTCGTCCATCGTGCAGCATTTTCGGAGGGTGAAGGTCGGCTGCGCGGACGAAGGGGACTTTTCATCCTCACCGAAGCTTGACCTGTCTATAGCTTCACACCTTAGGAACGGTATCGACGGTCGAGAATCGGTGTGAGCGGACAGGGCGGCGGATGTATCAGATTTCGGAACTGGCGGAGAGCGTGGGCCTGTCGCGCGCGACGCTGCTCTATTACGAGAAGCTCGGGCTGCTGACAGGCAAGCGACAAGCAAACGGGTATCGCGTCTACACGGATGCCGACCGACAGCGCCTGCGCCTCATGCAGCAGCTTCAGGCCGGTGGCCTCAGCTTGCAGGAGTGCCAGGCCTGCCTCGATGGCAAACTCGATCATGACGTGCTGGGCCAGCGGCTCGAAACGCTGGAGCGCGAGATCGCCGAGAAGACGCGGGCGCGCGACCTGCTCGCAGCGCTTCTGGGGCGCGGCAGCCTGAAGGACTGGCACGAGGAGGTCGAGCGGGTGGCGCCCGATCTGCATCGCGCCTGGCTCATGACACAGGGGTTTTCCAGCGAGGAGGCCGCGCGGCTCGCGTGGCTATCGAAGGACATGAATGCACATGACGATTACATGGCGGTCTTCATGGAGGTGTTCTCCGGGCTCGACTGCTGGGGACCGGCGACCGAGGCCGCGACGTTAAAGGCCCTGGCCATGGTCCCCTTCGCGCCGAAGAGCATCCTCGAGATTGGCTGCGGCCCTGGCATGGCAACGATGAGTCTAGCCGAGGCCACCGATGCCCGGATTCTGGCGACGGACACGGACGAGGGCACGCTGGACAGGCTGCGCGACAGGGTGGTGGCAGAGGGCCTCGGCGAGAGGGTCGAGGTGCGCAACGTGGACATGGCGCAGCTGCCCGCGCCGGAGCAGCAGTGGGACGTGATCTGGGCCGAGGGCAGCGCCTATATCATCGGCGTCGAGCGCGCGATGCGTGACTGGAAGCGGCTGTTGCGCCCCGGCGGCGTGCTGGTGTTCTCCGAGATGGTCTGGCGGACCGATGCGCCCTCGGAAGACCTGCGCGCGTACTGGGCCTCGGAATACCCTGCGATGACGCGGGTTCCCGTCCGGCTCGAGCAGGCGAAACAGGCCCGCTACCGCGTGCTCGGGCATTTCGACATGGGACGGGAAGCGATGGACAGCTACTACCAGCCCCTGGAGGCGCGTGTCGCGGAGATGGAGGCGCGGCTGGCAGGCACCCGCGTGCTCGAAGATTTGCGCGCGGAACTGGCCGCCTACCAGGCCTGCGACGGGATCGTGAGCTTCGAGATGTTCGTACTCCAGAAGACCTGACGGGCACCTTGAGACCAATTTCCAACACCCGGCAGGTTCAGCCTGCCGATGGAGACATGATGATGGACTTTTCAACGGACTACGAGACCAAGGCGGACGCGATCGCGGACCTGTTCGCGTCGAGCTTCACTACCTCCGAGGGTGTGGAGGAGGGTGCGCTGATCGGCGCCCTCGCGCGTCGCCTGATCGCCGAAACCCCCACCGAGGACCTGCGCGTGTTCACCGCCTGGGAGGAAGGCATGCTCGTCGGCGGCATCTTCTTCACGCGCCTTACCTACGAGGGGGATCCGCGCACGGTCTTCATGATGGCCCCCGTGGCGGTGGCGACCGAACTGCAAGGCCAGGGAATCGGGCAGCGTCTGATCGCCCACGGCCTCGATGCGCTCCGGCAGGAGGGCGTGGACATCGCCGTGACCTACGGCGATCCGGCCTTCTATGGCCGGGTCGGGTTCAATCCAGTCTCGGAAGCCGACCTGCCGGCGCCGCAACCGCTCAACCAGCCGCAGGGCTGGATTGCCCAATCCCTGACCGACGCGCCGCTGACGCCGCTCCGCGGGCCGGCGCGCTGCGTCACCGCGTTCGACGATCCCGCGCTCTGGTAGGCCCATGGTCCGCGACTACTCCGCCTTCCTGCCCGGTGGCACACCGCAACGGCGAGAGCCCACGGGTCTCGAGCGCCTCGGCTGGGGCCCGGCCTTCGCAAGCCAGATCGACGCGGACGCCCTGACCGCGACGCCCCCGGTGCGCGTCGTTGCCGTGCACCGCAGCGGCTTGCAGGTGGCGGGCGACGGGATCGACGAGACGATCCCTCCGGGGCTGGAGGCCACTGTGGGCGACTGGCTGCTCTACGACCGCGCGCGCCCCCGGTCGAGCCGCGTGCTGGAGCGCAAGAGCCTGATCAAGCGCCGCGCGCCGGGCACGGGCCGCGAGGTGCAGCTGATCGCGGCGAACATCGACACGGTCTTCGTCGTCACCTCCTGCAACGCGGATTTCAACGTGGCGCGGCTGGAGCGCTACGTGGCGCTCGCCTTCGAGGCCGCGATCGAGCCCGTGATCGTCCTGACCAAGGCCGATCTCACCGACGACACCGCGCCCTATATCGAAGAGGCACGGAAGGTATCGGACCGGGTGCCGGTGGTGGCACTTGACGCCCGCGGCGAAGAACCGGCGGAGGCGCTGGCCGAATGGTGCAAACCGGGACGGACCGTCGCGTTCCTCGGCTCCTCCGGCGTGGGGAAATCGACCCTCACCAACGCGCTCCTCGGCACTCAGGCCATCGCCACCCAGGGCATCCGTGAGGACGACGCGAGGGGCCGCCACACCACGACCCGGCGCGAGCTGCACGCGACCCCCGGCGGCTGCCACGTCCTCGACACGCCGGGCATGCGCGAATTGCAGCTGACCGACGCCGCTGCGGGCATCGCCGACGTGTTCGAGGATATCGAGGCGCTGGCCGCAAGCTGCCGGTTCACCGACTGCCAGCATGAGACTGAGCCTGGCTGCGCCATCCTCTCCGCCATCGAAGGCGGCAACCTCGACCCGGCGCGGCTCGCCCGCTGGCGCAAGCTTCAGGCGGAAGATGCCTTCAACTCCGCCAGCCTCGCCGAGCGCCGCGAGAAGGACCGCGCCTTCGGCAAGCTCGTGCGCAGTGCAATGAAGGCGAAGTCGGATCGAGAGCGTTAGGTCCGAGCCCCGCTAACCCGGTCCGCTCGGGGCTCGGAGCCGACCTCTGTCTCGTCGCGGTATACCCCGGTCGCGGGCACCTCGCGGCGTTGAGGACGGCCCGTTCCGGCCATTGACCACCGCCTCGCTCCGCCGCGGCGCGGCCCGTCATTCCAGCCATTCGCTGCGCCTGCGAAATCACGCAGCCGACGCACCGCACATCGCGGGGTATTGCGAATACCTGACACAAACCATCAGATGACTTGGCCCAGCCCGAAGCGGACATTCCCTCAAGTCGGTTCACAAGAACGTCGCCCAATATTGCAGATGCTCGGTTTCGACGTCCTGAAGTCGAAAGCCGCCATGCGTAAGCGACGTGACCTGCAACTGGGGATCCGCAGCTTTGCAGGCTTTATCGATGGCAGCCGGTGCGCACGAGCGTCAATACCTCTCGGCCAAGTGTTTTTCGCGTCCTCATCTTGCCACGGAGCGTTGTGCGACACGGCGTTGTCCTTTGGAAGATCCCGTGCTGGAAGCGTGACTTGCCTGTCCTGCCATGTTAGCATTTCAGAATTAGATGCAGTCCAAGTTACGATTGATCCTTTAACAATTCACCTTGATTGCGCCTGTCATTGGTCCACCGGGAGGCCGCAATGGAAGGCACGTCGGCGGAATTCGGAAAGGCGCCTTATCAGCCTGGGGAAAGCGCTCAGGGTACCGGCGACGGTGCAGGAGACGCCGGGCTGCGGCTTCCACAGATCGAGGTACCGAAAGGCGGAGGAGCGATCCGCGCGACCGCGGAGGCGTTCAGCGCAAACCCCGCAACGGGGGCCGGTTCGCTCTCGATCCCGATCGGGCTGTCGCCGGGGCGTGGAGGCTTCGGTCCGCGGCTGGCCGCGAGCTATGCGTCGTCCGCTGGAAACGGCCCGCTTGGTTACGGTTGGGCGCTTTCGGTCGCCGGGATCCGGCGCAAGACATCGCGTGGATTGCCGCGCTACGACGCAACGGACGTCTTCCAGATGGCGGGGGCCGAGGACCTGGTACCCGTGGACCGGGCGGCCGATAGGCGCGACGGCTACGAGATACGCCGCTTCATGCCGCGGATCGAAGGCGGCTTCGCGCGCATCGAGCAGTGGCGCGACCTTTCGACCGACGCCGTCCACTGGCGCACGATTTCACGCGCGAACATCACGACCCTCTTCGGACTCGACCCCGAGGCACGGGTCGCCAACCCGGCCGATCCCGGCCGGGTGTTCGAGTGGCTGGTCTCCGAAAGTCACGACGACAAAGGCAACCTGATCCGCTACCGCTACGTCGCCGAGGATGGTCGCGGCATCGATACCGCAGCTCCGGGCGAGGTCGGGCGGACGCGCGGCGCGGCGAGGTATCTAAAGAGCATCCATTGGGGCAACCGGGTGTCCCGGCTGATCAATCCTATGGAGGCGCGCCGCGACTGGCTTTTCAGTGCCGTGCTCGACTACGGCGAGGACCATGTCGAGGCCTTGCCGCGCGATCCGGTGCATGACGCGGACGCCCAGCATTTGCGGGTCCGCGCCTCGGTTGCACCGCGACGTGCCTGGGCCCCGCGCCCGGATCCGTTCTCGACCTACCGCGCGGGGTTTGAACTGCGACTACACCGGCGCTGCGAACGGGTCTTGATGTTCCACCACTTCGAGGAACTAGGAGTCGGCCCCTGTCTCGTTTCGGCGACCGAGTTCGAGTTCGATGATTTTGCCGGACCTGCGCCTGGCTCGGACGCCGAACGTGTCCACCAAGGCAGCAGCCGCTACGGCAGTTTCCTGCGCCGCGCCCGGCAGGTCGGCTATGTGCGGACCGCTCCGGACTCGGACATCTACATCGCCCGATCGGCGCCAGAAGTAGAGTTCGACTACAGTCGCCCGGTGCTGGACGACAGGGCACGGACGCTCTCCGGTGATGCATTGGAGAATTTGCCCCAGGGTGTGGACGGCGAGCGCTACCAGTGGCTCGACCTCGACGGGGACGGTCTGCCGGGTATCCTCGCACGCCGGTCCGGGGCCTGGTTTTTCAAGCCGAACCTCGGATCGGGCCGGTTCGGCGTGGTCCGACCTTTGACCCGCCCTTCGATCGCGACGGGTCGCGAGACGTTTGTCGACCTCTCGGGCGATGGCCAGCTCGACGTCGCGGTTATGGCCGGCCCGACGCCCGGTTACTACGAGCGCACGGCACAGGCGGGCTGGACGACCTTCCGGCATTTTGAATCGCGCCCGGAAATCGACTTCGACGACCCGAACCTGCGCTTCGTCGATCTGACCGGCGACGGGCTGGCCGACATCCTGATCACGGGCGACGAGGTATTCACCTGGTATCCGTCTGAGGGCGAGGCGGGATTCGGCACAGCCGCGCGAACCTCACTGCCCTGGGAACAGGCCGAGGGACCGCGCATCGTCTTCTCGGATGGCGAGGGCGCGGTGCACCTCGCCGACATGACGGGCGATGGGCTGAGCGATCTCGTGCAGATCCGCAACGGCATGGTCGCGTTCTGGCCGAACCTCGGCTACGGGCGGTTCGGCGCTAGGGTTGTGATGGCCTGCAGCCCCTGGTTCGACACGCCCGACCTTTTCGATCCCCGCCGCGTGCGGTTGGCTGACATCGACGGCTCGGGCCCGACAGACATTCTCTATCTCGGTCGGGATGGCGTGCGGCTTTACTTCAACGCCTCCGGCAATGGCTGGAGCCGGGAAGCGCGCCTGGAGAGCTTGCCGCCAATCGACGCCACAGCGGTGGTGGCGGTCGCCGATATCCTCGGAACCGGGACCGCGTGCCTCGTCTGGTCTACGAAGCTGCCGGGCGGAGCGCTGGGTCCGATCCGCTATGTCGATCTGATGCATGACGGCAAGCCGCATCTGCTCACAGCCTCGCGCAACAACCGGGGGCTTGAGACGCGGGTCAGCTATGCCCCCTCGACGCGTTTTTTCCTCGAGGACCGCGCGAAAGGCCGTCCCTGGGCGACCCGTCTGCCGTTCCCGGTGCATGTGGTCGAGCGCACCGAAACGGTGGATCATGTCGCCCGCACTCGGTTCGTGTCGCGATTCACCTATCACCACGGCCACTATGATGGGCACGAACGCGAATTCGGCGGCTTCGCCCAGGTCGATCAGATCGATACCGACGAGTTGGCGGCGTTGAGCGCGGCCGGAGAGCTTGGTCCCCCGGCGAATGTGGACGCAACCTCCTACACGCCGCCGGTCCTGTCGCGGCGGTGGTTCCACACCGGCGCCCATCTCGACGCTGGCCCGCTTTCGGCCTATTTCGCCGGGCGCCTCGGCCGGGACCGGGGCGAGTATTTCCGCGAACCCGGCCTGCGCGAAACCGAGGTGCAGGCGCTGCTTCTGCCCGACGGCACCTTGCCCGAGGGCCTCGACGACGACGAGCGGCGCGAGGCGGCGCGCGCCCTCCGCGGCGCACTGTTGCGCGAGGAGGTCTTCGCGCTCGACGGCACCGATACTGAGCCCCTGCCTTACGTAGTGACCGAAAGGCGGCAGGAGGTGCGCTGCTTGCAACGGCGCGGAGGCAACCGGTTCGGCGTCTTCCTCCCGCTCGATGTCGAAAGCCTGACCTTCACCTATGACCGGCAGCAGATCGTGGTGCGGGAGGGAAAGGTCGCCCCCGAAACGGGCGATGCGGGCGCTTGGCCCGGCCAGGTCCGGATGGACCCGCGCGTCTCTCACGCGCTGACCCTGGAATTCGACCGGTTCGGCACCCCGCTGAAGCGCTTGGCGATCGGCTATCCGCGCCGATACGACGATCCTGCCGCACCGGACACTGCGCGGCGCACCCAGCGCGAGACGCGGATCACCTTGGCCGAGGCCGAGGTCACCAACGAGATCGACGGCCCCGACGCCCGCCGCACACCCGCCACCTGGCAGGTCACCGCGTGGGAACTGACCGGCTATGCCCCCTCGGGGCCGATGGACCTGTTTCGCGCCGAGGATTTCGTCTCCGTCGCACCCGGGGGTGCCGCCCGCGTCGAGGTGCTGCGCGACGCCGATATCGATCATGATGCGGAACCCGGCACAGGTCGCGTGCGCCGGCTCTTGTCGCGCTCGCGCACGCTCTTCCGGCGCGACGACCTGGACCGGGCGCTGCCGGCCGGCGAGCAGGGCGCGCTGGGGTTGATGCACGAGGCGCTGACCCTCGTGATGACCGAGGCGAATGTCGCGCGGCTTTACGGCGACAGGCTCGACCCCGAGACGCTGGCGCGGGTGACCGCCTTGGTCCGGGCCGATCGGCATACGGGCGATCCCGAGGGCGGCTGGTGGCGGCCTTCGGGGCGGCTATTCCTGTCGCCCGCCAACGAAGCGACCCCGGCGGAGGAGCGCGCCCATGCACGCGCGCATTTCTACCTGCCGCACCGGCTTCGCGATCCGTTCCACCATCCCTCCAGGCCGAGCGAAAGCGCGATCCGTTACGACCGCTACGACCTGCTCGTCGCCGAGGCCGAGGATGCGCTGGGAAACCGCGTCACCGTTGGCGAACGCGCGCCCGATCCCGACGCGCCGCTGCTTGCGCCGGGACAGGATTACCGCGTGCTGCAACCGGCACGGATCACCGACGAGAACCGCAACCTCACCGAAATCGCCTTCGACGCGTTCGGACTTGCGACCGCGGTGGCGCGCTCCGGGAAGACCGGGCGTCTACAGCCCGAGGGCGACCGGCTGGACCTCGGGCTGCGGACCGACCTGACCGATACCGACCTCGACCGGCTGTTCGCCGATCCCTCCGGTCCATTCGCGCGCGAGGTGCTGGGGTCGGCGACCACACGTAGTATATTCGATCCAAGACCGCTGCCCGGCGACCGCAGTCGACCCGCTGCTGCGTTGTCCCTCGCACGCGAGAATCACGGTGCAGACGCCGGGCGGATCGCCACTAGCATTGCCTATTTCGACGGCGCCGGAACACCGATTCAGACGAAGGGGCTGTTCACTCTTCCCGAGGCTCCAGACTCCTCGCCCCGTTGGATATGCAGCGGCTGGACGGTGCAGGACAACAAGGGCCGCCCAGTCCGGCGCTACGAGCCGTTCTTCACCGATACCCACGCTTTCGAATTCGACACTCGCCGCGGCGTCAGCCCGATTGTGTTCTACGATCCGCCGGGGCGCATGGTCGCCACCATGATGCCCGATCACACGTGGTCCAAGATCGTCCAAGGCCCGTGGCGCACGGCAAGCTGGGATGCGGGAGATACGGTGCTTATCGAAGACCCGCGCACCGATCTGGACGTGGGCGCCACCCTGGCGCGCCTGCCGGAAGAGGACCTGCTGCCCACCTGGCACAAGTCCCGGATCGCGGGTGGACACGGGCCCGATGCCGCGACCGCCGCGCGCCAGAGTGAAATCGCCGCGGCGACGCCTGCAGTCGCTTATACCGACAGCCTGGGCCGGACCGTCGCCACATTGACGCTTAACCGTACCCGCACGCCGGATGGGATCGACGAACGTATCGTGAGCGCCTCGGCACGCATTGACATCCAGGGCAACCCGCTGGAGGTCGTCGATGCGCTGGCTCGGCGTGCGATGTCCTACGACTACGACATGACCGGCCAGCGTCTCCGGCAACGGTCGAACGAGGCCGGCACGCGGCTCACGCTCATCGATGCCGCCGGCAACCCGGCACTCTACTGGGACGGCCGCGATTATTGCAGGCGCACCGCCTATGATGTCCTGCGCCGTCCGACGGGGCTTTACCTGTCCGAGAAGGGCGAGCCCGAGGAACTGATCTCGGCATTGGTCTATGGCGAGGCGGCGGATGACGCAGAGGCGCGGAACATACGCGGCCGCGTCGTCGAGACCCGCGACCAGTCCGGTCTCGTGCTGGCCGAGCGTTTCGACTTCAAGGGCAATCTGGAGGTCACGTCGCGCCGGATCGCCACCGCCTTCGACATCCGCGTGGACTGGTCGGGCGACGTTGAGCTCGAGAGCGACTGTTACGTGACCCGCTGCCGCTACGACGCCCTCGATCGACCCATCCAGACGATGCCCCCGCACCTTTCCGGCACGCGGCGGCACCACGTCGTCCAGCCGCGCTACGACCATCTTGGCAACGTGACGGCGATCGACGTCTGGCACGACCGCAACGCGCCGCCAGAAGGGCTGCTCGATCCCGAAAGCGATGTCTCGTCCGAGGCGGGCATCCACGCCATCAAATACGATGCGCGTGGCCGCCGGATCGCGACACGCTTTGCCAACGGCATCGAGACGCGATTCGCCTATGACCCCGAGACGTTCCGTTTGGTCCGTATCGAGACGACCCGCGGCGGGGACCGGCTGCAGGACCTCGGCTACACTTACGACGCCGTGGCCCATGTGACCCATATCCGTGACGCATCGGCCCAGCCGCTGTTTTTCCGCAATCAGGTGGTCGCACCCGACCAGACCTTCGAGCACGATGCCCTCGGCCAGTTGACCGCCGCAACCGGGAGGATCCACCTGGGCCAATGGGGCGGTCCTGCCGTGTATGGTCCCGGCAGCCCAACCGCCGCGCTGCTAGCCCATCCAAACGACGGCGCGGCGCTAGCACGTTATCGCGAGACCTATACCTATGACGATGCCGGCAACCTGGTCGAGATGCGCCAGCGCGTGGCGGCGCATCCCGGCGCCAGTTGGGCACGCCGCTACACCTATGACGAACCCGGTGCGCTGAGCCCCACGCTGCCTTCGAACCGGCTCAGCGCCACCTATCTGGGCGAGACCGCCGAGCCGGTCGCCGGCTACGATGCCCATGGCAGCATGCTGGGCATGCCGCACCTGGCCGAGATGGCATGGGACCATGTCGACCGGCTGAAGATGACCCGCCGGACCGAGGGCGCCGCCGGCGAGCGCACCTGGTATGTCTACGACGGCGGTGGCGAACGGGTCCGGAAGGTCACCACCGATGCAAAGGGCCGCATTCGCCACGAACGCCTCTACCTGTCCGGCGGGGTCGAGATTTTCCGCCGCCGCGGGGCCGGGCCGCTGACGCGAGAGACCCTGATTCTCACCGACGGCGCCGAACGCTTCGCGGTGGTCGAGACGCGGCTATTGGGCGAGGAACCGAAGACGCCGCGGCGCTTGGTTCGCGTGCAGATCGGCACCCACCAGGGCTCGGTCGCGCTCGAACTCGACGGTGCGGCGCGCATCCTGTCGATGCAGGAGTTCTCCCCCTATGGCAGCCGCACCTACCTTGCCGTGGCGAACGACATCGAGGCCCCCCGCCACGCCTATACGGGCCAGGAGCTCGACGGAGAGACGGGTTTCCAGCGCCACGGGTTGCGCTACTACGCCCCCTGGCTCGGGCGATGGACCAGCGCGGATCCCTTAGGCGTAAGGGATGGGTTCAACCTTTACGAATACGTGCATTCCAGACCGGAGTCTGCGCGCGACAGGACCGGCGCGGCGGACGAGGGAGTCGCCACGATTGCCAAATGGCTTCAGGGATTCGTCGACTCGGTCCCGGAGGACGAATACAAGCACCTCTCGGCTCTCGATCCCGAGTGGCAGGGAACGACTGCGGCCACCCGAGGGACACGCTACCATACAGTGCTAGAAGCTGCGACCCAGTTCGGCTGGAACAACGATGTCGGCGCCGATACGACCCGCGTGCTCTCAGAAATACATTTCGATACCCACGGGAATCTGTCTGCCATTGAGACCCCGCCAGGCGCCGCATTAAAGGACTATCGAACCGCAGATATCGGAATCCTAAAGGAGGGATTGAGTCGAGAAATCATCGCGGCTCGGCTCGATGCCGGAGAAACCGTAAAAGCAGCTGATGTTCTAGATGCAGCCGTCGACTACAAGACCGGAAGAGCCAGACTGAAGAAGAAAAAGGCGTTCGAGGCTCTCACCGATATTCCCTATGTCAAACTGGCGAAGGGCGGCGATCTTGTCGGCGACGTTTCAAAGGCCCTTGATGCCGCCGGAAACGCGATCAAGGCAACCAGTGTGCTCTCGAGGATCGACACGCCGAACAGGGGACTCCTTGGCGGGCTGATTGGGGCGGGTTTATGGTCTTGGCTGAAACCCGTGGCCGCCTGGGCCGGCCCGGCCGGAGATGCTCTCGAAATAACCGTCGGTGCTTCGAAGGTCGCATCCTCCCCGCCGGAAAAAAGAGAGCAGGTCGCGAAAGAAGAAGCTTTCGGTTTCGGGGGCGGTTTCCTCGGTGCGGCCGGCGGCGCGGCTCTCGCGGCTGTCTTTTGTGCCGAAACGGCTGGCATTGGATGCGTCATTCTCGGCCTCGGTCTCGCAGGTGGCGGCGGTTTTGCCGGTGATGCGGCAGGGCGAGAATTGGCTAAGCAGACCGAATCCGCCTCTCCGATCATGAGGGAGGACGACGAGTACATCTACTTCCCCGGAGAGGCGATAAACAAGAAGACCTACAAATTCGAGCTGCGTCCCGGTCCGAAGTTCTAGTGCCAGCAGGGAAATCTTTCAGAGGACTCCGATATGCCCCGTCTCATCGCCATCCGACTCCTCCCGGAACACCCGGTCACGGCTGCGGCCTTCGCGGATTATCTCGACGGGCTGACAGTCACGGTGTTCGACGCCTCCTTCGACGACCCGGGCGCCGAGGGGCCGGGGGCGGAGATCGGTTCAGCGGCCTATATCGCGCCAACGGTGCCGATCGACGTCTCGCCGACGGGTGCGCCGCAGCACGATGCCGACACGCGCATCGTGCAGCATTTCGGGGCTCACCCGACCAACCCGCTGGCCGACGACGTGATGTTCTCGGTCGCGACCGCGCTGATCGAGGTGCCGGACGGCACGCCCGCGGCCGAGCACGAGACGGTGGACCTGCGCATCACGCTGGAACGCGGCGGCGCGGCGATCGAGCATAAGCGGCGCTATTTCAACGTGGCGATGCGCAACGGCAGCCTGCCGGGCGATCCGGTGAACTATCCCGACCTCGAATTGGACGGCCAGCCCTTCGTCAGCCTCTATCTCTATTTGCCCGCGCCGGGGCTTGAGACCGGTGGTTCGCTCAACGTGCCAGAATACGGGACCGCGCCGCATTTCGATTTGTTGCTTAGCGCGGTGGAGGGCGTTCTGAACGACGATCCGGGCAATACCGACGAAATCGCCGACCTGACGCCGATCCAGGCGCGTCACGTCGCGACCGAAATCGTATGGCAACGGTCTGCCCGGCCCCTGCCCGTGCCTGACGCTTCTCTCGACCACATCTACACCGGGCCCCACGACACAGGGTCCCAGATGGACCGCGCGCGCGCGACCTTCGAGGGCGACCTGAAATCCTACCAGGTCAGCAACGACGCCACGGCAGACCGGCTGGCGAATTTCGTCTTCGCGCTGTCGGCAGCCCTGCGGATCGCGCGCCAGACCGAGGAACCCGAGTTCAGCGATACCGCCGCGATCGAGGTGCCGGTCGATACCGCCACGCCCGAGGCCGCCGCGCGGGTCAAGCTGACCGGGATTGCCACGGTGACGCCCTTCGAGGTGCCGGCCGCCTATGTCTACGCCCTGACCGCCGTGCTGCCGCTTCAGGTCACCCCCGAACAGCGGTTTGACTTGGTGCGGATGGCCGCGGAGGCCAGCAGCGTCTCGACCCTCGAAGAGGCGCTGCACAACGACATCATCGCGCTCGATCCGAATGTCAACGTGGCCCAGGCCGCGCGGCGGCTGGCCGCGCTCGGCCGCGCCCGCGAAACGGGACTGCCCGAGTGTCCGATCGCGCCGGGATCCGGTGCGCGCGACCTCGTCGATGGCTGGCTGGCTTTCGAGGGCGAGGACATCGCTGGGTTCTGGCCCGGCATGACCGCGGCCGAACGGGCGGGTCACTTCGAGATCGTGCTGCGCGCCGTCACCCGAAACCACGCCGCCCTGATGGCGGCGCTTGTCTCTCCCTCACCGCCCACGGTGACCACCGTGGACGAGCTGGCCGCGCTGCCCGACGACGTCTGGCGCGGGCTGTTCCAGGCCAATCCCGCGCTGCTGCCGCCGTTCACCCATCCCGGATCGGTGGACGAGCAGGCCGACACCTTCCTGCGCCACATGCGCAAGTTCTTCAATGCCGCCATCGCCCTGAGCGCCCCCGATCCGGTTGCGCCCGGCGCGCTTCCGCTGCTCGATCCGCCGGTCGACGACCTGATCGCGGCACTCGATGCGCAGATTGGCGGGCTCGATCTCGACACCTTCGATCCGGCGGCGAACGCGGCGGCGCTCGATGCGGTCTTCCCCGGCGATCCCGAGGGCCGCGCGCGTTTCGAGGCGTGGATCGGCTGCCTTCAGGCGGCGCTCGGCCTCGCGGCAGGGATCGTGCCCGACGCGCTCCGGTTCTCGGTGGCCGAGGCGCTTTGGGCGCGGGGCTTCATCCGTCCGGACGACCTGGACGGGCTGGACCTTGCCACCTTCACCGAGGCGCTGGTCGGCACCGTCGCCCATGACCACGCCGCCACGATCTTCGCCAATGCCGCGGCCGCAGGGGCGACACCGGCCGAGCCGGTCGGCCCGTTCGCGCCGGTCAACCCGTGGGGGGCGCTTGCCAACTGCATCCCGCCCAAGCACCTGTCACCGCTCGGCCCGGTCGCCTATCTCAAGGAGTTGCTGCAGGTCGCCGAGACCGCCACCTGCCAGGCGCCGCTGGCCGAGGCTGACGCGACGACGCTGGGTGCCGCGCTGGCCGGCCGGAGGGGGCCGATCGGCGATCTGTCGGCCAGTCATCCGAATGCCTGTGTCGCGCTTCCTCTGATCGACATCGTCAACGAGTCGCTGGAACGTATGGTGGCGACCGGCGGCGTGCCCGGCGCGATCCACGACACCCACCGCGACACCCTGGGCGGCCACGTCCCGCATACGAACCCGGCCCCGCCCGCGGGTGCGACGACGCACGATGCCGAGACGCTTTTCGGGGCGTTGCCCGAACACTCGACCCCGGCCATACCGACGGCCGAGCAATCCGCCTGGGATGTGCTGGCCTCGGATTTCTCGGCCTGTCCGCTGCCCTACAATCAACCGATCGACGTGACGCGCAGTTATCTCTCGGCGATGGGAACCAGCCGCTACGCCACGATGCGCGCCTTCACCCGCGAAATCCACGACTTCGTGCTGGATCCCGGCTCCCCGCCGTCCGAGTTCAGAAGCCACCAGTGGCGCTATCCCGTGCGCCTGCCCCTCGCGCTGGAATATCTCTGCATAGCGGCCCAGGAATACGATGTGCTCTACAGCCCGGGGGCGCTGGGTCCGGCGACGCTGCCCGCGCATTACGGGTTTCCGACCCCGCAGGGCCTGGATCCCGATGCCTGGATGGAGGTCGTCCGCATCCTCTCGGTATTCCTCGAACGGACCTGCCTCGACTACTGCCAGTTCCGCGACCTGGTCGCTTCCGGCTTCGTCTCGATCACCGTTTTCCACGGCGAGAGCCAGCGCGAAGACCTTCCCCTTTGCGAGCCCTGCTGCCTGGAAGAGCATCGGCTACTGTTCCCAGACGATCCCGACTTTTTCGGCCCGCTCAAGCGCCTGTCGGTGTTTATCCGCCTCTGGCGCCGGATGCAGGAGATGGAAACCACCGCCTACAGCTTTGCCGAGCTGGCGGACATCGCCAACGTGCTGACACTCTTCAACGGCAACACCGCGAATGCCGATTTCATGCGCCAGTTCGCAGCCTTCCAGATGCTGTGCGACGATTTCGGGCTGCTCCTCACCGATCCCGCCGATCCGCCCGCCGCCACGGCCAGCGGCGCCTCGCGCACCCATCTGTTGGCCTTCTGGGTGCCGGGGGCGGCCAAGGCCGACTGGGCGCTCGACCACCTGCTGGCGCAAATCCAGCAATACGCGATCAGCCACTACCACTGCCCGTGCCGGCCTCCGGAATTCCTCAAGATCCTGCGCCGTAACATGGACCCGCTGTCGCGCCTCGCGGGCTTCGATCCCGACACGCCCGGCCGGGAATGGAACGCCCATCCCACGCACACGCTTCGGATGGCCGAGCTTCTGGCCAAGATCTACGCGTCGCGATTCCAGGTGGGCGAGCTTCTGTTCCTGTTCACCACCGATCCGCAGCTTCAGGGCGGCGACCCCTATCCGGCCCAGACGGACAACGAAAGCGGCGATCTGTCCTTCGAGGTGCCCGACAACGAGGTCGAGAACGGGCTGCTGGCGCTCCGCCACAAGCTGCGTGCCGTCGAGGTCGACACCGAGGAAGCGAGTGCGTGGAGCTGGGCGCGCATCGGCGCCACTCTGGTCGAGACCTACGGTCTGCCCGAGGGTGATCCGCGCTGGGCCGAGCTGGGGACGCATTTCTTCCCCGAGATCCTCGAGGGCGAAGGCGAAACCGTCGCCTCTGCCGACCGCGTCTACCGCCAGGCTCTTCCGGCCGGCGCGACCTCGGCCGCGATGTGGAATACGCCCCAGGGTCCGTTCCGGTACATCTCGAGCACCCAAGAGCTCGAGATCTCGGTGCCCCTCGTCGATGCCGACGTCATCGCCAAGCTTGCCCGCATCCGGCAGCTGACGTTCCAGGAACGCGATGCGGTCAACCGGCTCTACATGGCGCCACGGGAATTGCTGGCGGTCTTTGCCTTCCTGTTCGAGAACCAGCGCGAGGCCGAACGCGCGCTGATCGAGGAAACCGACCCTGACCGCCGCTGGACGTGGTTCCAGCGCAATTTCGCCCGCTTCGACGCGCGAAGCCATGCCATCGCTGGGCACGTGGCCGAGCATCTGGACCGCGTGACCGGCGACACGAAACCGGACGGTCCCGAAACTGCGCTGCTGCTGATGCGGCATCTCTGGGCGGACGAAAATAACGCGACCGCGCCTTGGGAGGATGACAGCGGCGCGGTGCCGCCCGTCGCGTGGGGGCCGCGGCCGAATGGCGGTGCGTTCCATGCCTTGCACGGCGTGGTCGGCACCGGCCTGATCGCGGAATATCGCGGCGCCTCGGGGCTGGTCCGCTGGCGCGAGACCCGCGGCGGCATCGACGCGTTCGGCAAGGCCGAGAACGCCGCCAACGCCCCGCTGCCGACGCTGATCCCGGCGATGGACACGACCCTCACGGCCGAACAGCTCGACTACGTGGCGATCCGCAACGGCTTTGCCATGGGCACGGTGCGCGGAACCCCCGTAGGCGGCGCCGAACCGTTCACGCTACTGTGGCGGGGCCTTCTCCTGATCGAGGAAGCCGGCCGCTACGGGTTCAGCGCCGGTGCGCCGACACCGGATGGAACGCGCCCCGATTTCGAGGCGTTGCGCCGGTTCCACCGCTGGCGGGTGCGGCTTCAGCAAGGTCAGAAAAGCTGGGTCCTTTTGGCAAACGATTTCGGCGAAGAGGCCCCGGCCGACTGCACCAAGCCGGTCCACTTGGAACGCGGCTTCTATGACATCACGATCGAATTCGAGCGGCTGCCGCTGGTTCTCGACGGGCCCGAAGACGTTTGCGCACAGACCACGGGCTTTGAGATCAAGTACGAGGGGCCGGATGCCGGCGAAGGCTGGAGCACGATCCCCCACGACAAGCTCTTCATCGGCACCGGAGAGCGGCTTGACCGCGATCTCGACACCGCCACTACGCCGCCGGGCGCGTTCGGCGTGCTGGGCACCCGGCACGTGATCAGCGTGCGCTCGATGCGCCGCACGATGCAGCGGCTCTTCAAGGCCATGCTGTTCGCCGACCGTCTCGACCTCGGCGCATTGCCGAGGTCGGATAGCGGCCAGTCCGAGCTTGGCTACATGCTGTCCCAGCCGCAGGCGTTTTCCGGCCAGTCCTATTACGATCCCGGTGGCGGCTTCCAGGCCCACCGTGCGGATTTCGACTTCAACCTCCTGCCGGTGCTCGACAATTACCATCCGCCCCTGCCCGCCGACGATTCCCGCGCCGGACCGTCGGCGCAGCGCGTGTCGGCGCTTTTCGATTGGTGGGAGCGGCTGTTCGACTACACGGTGATGCGCGAGCAGACCGCGAAAAGCCCCGAACCGAAGGCCTGGCTGACCTTCCACGAGGCCGCAGAGCTGCATGTCGATCCGCCCGCCCAGCTCTTGCGCCATATCGATGTCGACATGCGCCACGCGCCGCTGGTCCTGCGGTATTTCGATCCGGCGCTGACGCCGTTACCCTTCGACGTGACGAGTGCGGACCTGGTGGACGAGCGCTGGACGATCCGGGTCTGGCATGCCGACCTGTGGCTCGATGCGCTTCGCGCCGCCTTCCTCGAAGCCGACATCGACCCGGCCGAACCGCATCTCTGGGCCTCTGATCCTCCCGAGATGGTGGGTCTAGAGAATCTCACCCGTTTCTACCGCGATGGAACTATCGAGAACGGTGCCCCGCGCCGTTATGCCGAGATACGCGCGCTGAACGACGGGCTGAGGCGCCGCGGACGCGACGCGCTGCTCGCCTATCTCACCGCGATGAACCGCATTGCGCTACCCTGGGGCGGGTTCGCCACAGCGCCGGACGACCTTGCCGATCTCCTGTTACAGGATGTCGAGGCCGGGCGGTGCCAGACCGCGACCCGCGTCGAAGAGGCGATCAGCGCGATCCAGCTTTTCGTCGACCGGGCCCGTCTGGGGCTTGAGGCGGGTTTTGCACCGGGGCCGGACTTCGCCCTGGCCTGGGATCGCCGCTTCGCCGATTTCCGCATCTGGCAGGCCTGCAAGCGCCGGGACATCTACCGCGAGTCGTGGATCGGATGGAGCGAGGAGGCCGTCGCCCAGGGGTCCGAGGCGTTCCGTTTCCTGCAAAGCGAGATGCGGCGCGGCGATCTGACCATGCCCGTGCCGGGCGGTGGCGTGCATTTCCCGGCGGCCGAGCTGCCGCCGCACCGGTCCCTGACTCTGTTGCAGAACCGCGAACCGGCGACCATGACCCGGCTGGACCCGCCGCGCCAGGGACTGGGCGTGATGGGCACGCCCGACCGCCACGCGCGGCCAAGCTGGCTCGCGCCCCTGCCCGGGGACGAGCGGGGGCAGACGCCGGTGTTCGATGCGGCCGGTTTGCCCATCCCGCAGCATGCGGGGCAGGACGCAACCCGCCCGCTCTGGTTCGAGGCGGCGGTCCGCACGGGCAGGCGCTTTCTTCGCGTCGCCGCGGCGTCCCTGGCGCCGGCCTCCTCGGACTACGACCCGAAATGTGGCGCCCCCGGCCTGAGTTGGTGCTGCCGCGACTGCGGCCGCGACCACCCTCCGGTGATAGACGAATATTATTTCTGGCTCGACATCTCGGAAGAGTATTTTCCCATCGAGCAGCAGGCCGACTGGGTCTCCGCCAGCCTTTTCGACGAGGAGGGCAACCTGGTCGAGGACGCGACCCCCCAGGACGGGACCGGCGCCCCCGTGCCCGGTACGGTCTGGCACGATCCCGAGGCGCTGCCCACGGCGCTTGCCTGGGCTCCGCGCCGGATCGTGCGGCTGAACTGGTGCCGCGTGCATAACGGCGAGTTCCAGGCTCCGCGGCGATCGAGCGAAGGCGTGCTCCTTGCAGAGACGCTGACCCCCGACCAGCCCGACATCACCTTCCGCGGGCGGATTGCGGACTCGCTTTTCTTCGACGTCGCCGGTGGCGAGACACGGATCGGCTATCCAGCCACACCGCTGCCGGGATTCCGTTATGACATCGCGCCCGACACTGCTACGCCGCTGCCCGAACTGCAAGAGGCCGAAGCGCCGGACCTGCCGGGCGGGCTGCCCGCCTTCCCGTGGTTCGCCTTCGCCGAACCCAGCGCACCGATCCTGCCGCTCGATGGCTTCGGCACGGCGATCGCCGTCGCCGGGCACCTCGCCGCGCATTGCCGGTATGAAGAGGCCCTTAAATGGCTGGAGCTGGAGTTCCCGCCGCTGCAGGGCGACAACATCTGGGCCGAGTGCGACCGGATCCGCCAGCCCGACCCTGTCCCGCCGGACAGCACCATCCCGCCGGACAACACTCCGACGAGCCCCGTGCCGGTGCCCGCGGCGCTGCCGCCCACGTTGCAACCGCGGCCGGGCGAATGCTGCTGCCCCAGTGCGCCGGTCTCCGACACCCGTGCCAAGCGGCGCCACGTAACTATGCTATACGCCGAGATCCTGCTCTCCTGGGCGCAGGCGTTGCTGCGCAAGACCACGCCCGAGGCCTTCCAGCGCGCCCGCATGTTGACCGATACCGCCCGGCGCATCCTGGGCCCGCTTCCCAAGACCGTTGTCGCGAAACCGGGCGACGAGGCGCCGGTGCCGGTCCGCGACGTGCAGCTGGCCTGTGCGCCGCTCAATCCGCGACTGATGTGCCTTTACACCCATGCCGAAGATGTCGAGGCGAAGATCCATGCCTGCCTCGACGCACGGCGCCACAAGCCCTGTGGCGAGCGGCCGTACTTCGGCGAGGACATCGTGCGCCAGTGCTGGCGCCTGTCGGGCGATCCCTGCCTGGATGCCGCGTATTGGTGCCGTCAACGCAGCCCGCACCGCTTTGCCGTGCTGATCGAGCGCGCCCGGCGCGCCGCGACCGAATGCAGTGCCTTGGGCCGCCAGCTTTTGTCGGCCTACCAGCAAGGCGATTCCGAGTACCTCGCCCAACTCAACGCCAAGCATCAACGCCAGGTCGGCGACCTGATCCTCGAAATCCGCCAGGACCAGGTGCGTGCCAGCGATTGGGACGTGCAGGCGCGGGTCGAGGCCAAGAAAGCAGCGATCACCAACCTGACCTACTACCAGAACCTGATCGACGCGGGCCTACTCTCGGGAGAGTCGCAATATGAGCCGCTGACCGGCACCGCGACCGGTCTGCGGGCCGCGGGCAACGTGGTCGAGGCGATCGGACAGGCGATGAACCTGATCCCCGATCCGAATGTAGGCACGTCGAATTTCGTCACCCTGCAGCCAGGAATGAAGCTGGCGACGATCTTCTCGTCGGCCGCGACGGTGGTGAACGTCGCGGCCGACATCGTCGGTACGGTCGCCTCGCTGGGGCTCACCAAGGACGGCTGGGAACGGCGCGAGGACGAGTGGCAGCACAACGTCGATCTCTACAAGATCGAGATCGCGCGCAACGAACGCGAAATCCTGGCCGCGGAGCGAAGGCGCGACGCCGCGCTGAACGAGCTGAACAGCCATCGCCAGACGATGGAGAACAATGCCGAGCAGCACGATTTCCTGCGCGACAAGTTCACCAGCCACGAACTTTATCTCTGGCTGGTCAAGGAAACCGCGGCGCTCCATGCCCGCTGTCACGACCTGGCCCTGCAATGCGCCTGGGACGCGGAACGCGCCTTCAACTTCGAGCGCGAGCTGTCCGCCGAACGCTTCATCTCGCTCGATCCGCCCGACAGCCTGCACGAACGGCTTCTGGACGGCGACAGGCTCAGCCTTGAATTGGCGCGGATGCAGAAGGTCTACGAGGACCGCGACCGCCGGCCCTACGAACTCACCAAGCACATCTCGCTGCGCCAGCTGTTCCCCACGGCCTTCCTGCAATTGATCTCGACGGGGCGCTGTATCGTTGACCTTCCCGAGTGGCTGTTTGACTGCGACAATCCGGGCCACTACCTCCGGCGCATACGTACGCTGTCGGTCAGCCTGCCCTGCGTAGTGGGGCCCTACACGGGCGTCCATTGCAAGGTGACTCTGAATTCGTCGTCGATCCGGGTCAGCCCCGAGGTTCTGGCCCCCGACCACCGGTGTTGCGACGACACGGGCTGCAACTCCGGCTACGCCCCCTTGCCCGACGACCCCCGCGTCGTTCATCTGCACGGCGCGGCCGAGGCCATCGCCACCTCGACGGGACAAGAGGATTCCGGCCTGTTCCAGCTCGACTTCGGCGATCCGCGCTACCTGCCCTTTGAATACCAGGGCGCGGTCTGTCGGCTTTGCATCGAGCTCCCGCACGAGACCAACCGCTTCGACATCGACAC
The DNA here is from genome assembly GCF_900142935.1 of Rhodovulum sp. ES.010. Taxonomy (NCBI): domain Bacteria; kingdom Pseudomonadati; phylum Pseudomonadota; class Alphaproteobacteria; order Rhodobacterales; family Paracoccaceae; genus Rhodovulum; species Rhodovulum sp. ES.010. The sequence continues at coordinate 1,831,033 of NZ_FSRS01000001.1, forward strand.
CCTTTCCGATTTCGTGCTGCACCTGCGCTACACGGCCCATGAGGGCGGCGAGATCCTGCGCCGCGCCGCGTGGGAATGCGCCCGCCGCCACCTGCCGGGTGCGGGGACGCGCTTCGTCGATGCCCGGCGCGAGATGCCGGGCCAGTGGCGGCGGATGGCTGCACCGGCACGCCACGGGGCGTCGGCAGAGGCGCAGTCCGACTACCTCGGGCTCCATCTCGACCGCGGGATGTTCCCGTTCCTCACCGGCAACCGCCGTCCGCGCGTCACCCGGATCGAGGTGCTGTTCGAAGCGCCCGATGCCGATCCCAGCCGCCATCACGACGTGATCTTCTTTGCCGGAGAGCGGGTCGAGAGCATCGCCCCGGACACCTGCCGCGAAGGCGTGTTCACGGTCGATTGCGTGTCCGACGCCGCCTGGCCCGGCTTCTTTCACGGAGTGCTGGAGATCGACCCGGTCGAGATTGCGGGACGGGACGGCGCCGCGCTCGGCGTTCTGGCCTTCGATCCCACTGTTGCCCGGCTCTGCAACGTCTGGCTGCTCTTCGGCTACGACTCGTCCGATGCAATGTCCTCCTGTCCTGCACCGCAAGCGGAAATGGAGGTGTGCCCCTAGATTTCCGCTGAAGTCTTTACCGATAGGCGGCGCGATTGGGTCCAAGGTGCAAATGAACGGACTCACAAGCGCCGGTGAGCGGCGCCCGACCAAAACGAACCGGATTCGCCGGAAACCAGGCGTCTTCGGTGCGCGCAGCGCCTATGCCTTGATCTATCGTATTTCCGTGATGGGAGAAACGATCAGCAATCCCACCGATCAGTGGTTTTTCGAGCGGGAACGTATTCGGCTGGCGAGGATCTCCCGCGAAACCAAGCTCTCGTACTCCGGAGATATGCCGGCCCGCAGGCGCGAGCCTGAAAATATTATCCTTTGAGCGCAACTTGCCCTTCTTAGCCACGCAGACGCTCAATTGCTGCGGAAGTCTTTTGTAGACACGCTGCGTTGCCGCAAGAGCAAGAACGTCGAGGCATGCGCATGATGCAGCAATCGGCCTTGCAAAGTCCGTTTACTGCGCATCGCTGCCGTTTGTCCAGACCGCGGCGAACGACTGCTCGCCGCCCTTCGGTCCGAAGAATTCCACATCGTCAATCTTGCGCCCATGCTATGGACGACGACAGGCCCACGTGTATTCCCGATCTGGACCGCCTCCCGGCCTCCGTTGGGCCCTGTAGATGATCCATCACGCCGGGGCTCGGACGGCGCCCATCCCGTTGCCCCCTATTCACATGGAGAAGCCGGTTCCGGTCAATGATAGACTGGCCGGTTTTCCAACAGCTCCGCCCTGTCCAGCATGCGCGTGACCATCCGCAGGTTGGGCTCGAGGCCAGAACGGGGAACCCGATCCAGGGTTTCGGCGATGGCATCGATCGCGGGCGCCGTCAGCCCGCGCCGAGCGCCCTCGCGCCGAGCGAAGGCCTGCAGGTCCGCGATCCCCATGCCCGGCAGGGTCAAGGGCGGGCACCGGCTGAGCAGGGGTGCGGGCAGGCCGGACAGGCTGTTCGCCGTCATTACCCACGTGATCCAGGACATGTCGAACCGCAGCTGGAAATACGGGCAGTCCCAGGCCCGTGCGGTCAGCGGCTCCAGCAAGGGCAGCAGCGCGTTGCCCATGTCGTAGGACCGGCCCTTGTCCGAGATCACGGCCCCGGCCTTCTCGACTTCGTCCAGCACGATCACCGGGTTGCCGACAAGCTGTGCGAGGATCGTGGTCAGGGGCCTGCCGGGCATGGCCGAGGACCAGCCGCGCTGCATCCCGGTCAAGGCAAAGCTGGCCGGTTCGCCGGTCGCGTCGATCGTCGTGGCGGGCAGCCCCACGACCTGGGCCAGGCGCCGGGCCCAATGGCTCTTGCCGATGCCGGGTGGGCCCACCAGCAGAAGGGGCGGCATGCGAAAGCCGGCCGCGCCCTGGCGCACGGAACGGCGCATCGCGTGCCAGGCGGCCTCGGTCGCGGGCGCCATCCAGGGCATTTCCGCCTGCAGGGTGGCGGCCAGCTCGTCGGCGCGCGCCTCGCTGCCGATCTCCACCAGCGTGACCCCGTCGCGCAGCGGGGCGAGGCGCTCGCGATCCTCCTGCCGAAGGTGACCCAGCCTGGTCGCGGCGGTCAGCCTTTCGACATAGCGCGCGGCCCGGCGGTCGATGCGTGCCTCGTCCTTGGCTGGCAATTGAGAGGCAAGGAATGTGTCCTGCTCTTTCGGGTCATCGACCCAACCTCGGGCCCTGGCCCGGTAGCCCAGCAGGAAGCGGCGCAGGCGGCCACGCACCTCGCGGGCGGTCGGGATCTCTCTGCCCGGGCGGGCGTCGACGAAGGGAATTCGGGCCATGGGATGTCCTTTCCAGCAGGGCGATGCCGCCGCCAGCGCGACGGCACCGCGCGACCGCCCTGGGGACGGCCGGTGGTTTCATGAAAGGACCCGGGTCTTGGGCAGAGAGGAAGCAGGAGCGGGGCGGCCCGTCAATGCCCCGGCCCAGCCGAAGGACGCCCAAAGGCGCCCCGAAGCCATGATTCGGCAAAGGATTGTTTTTAGGTCATATTTTTGAAAGCGCGCGCGCCGGTGGCAAGCAATCGCGTGTCAAAATGGCAGATAACCCCCGAAATGGCAGGTTTTCGGTGGGTGGGACAAAAAAGTGTCGAGACAGGTGATTAAAGCCCATTGGCCCCTCGTAAGTGATTGAAATTATTACATCCTGATTCAAATCGGCGACCCATTCACCCATTCTGCCAAGTCATTGTCGCCCATTCCCGCCAAGGCATTATTGCCCATTCGCGGATGCCCTCGCCAGGATTCCGAAGACGGCACGAAAAAAGGCCGCCCGAATGGGCGGCCTGGAAGGGAAAAGGATCCTGTTGGAGCCGGGCGTCAGATGTCCGATCGGCGATAGACGTAGGCTTCGAGTTTCGGGCGCGGCATGATCGGCGCGATCCCGGCCTCGGCGAGGGCCTTCCGGATTGCCTTCGCAGATTGCCCCCTGCTGGCCACGAGCTCGGCCAGGGTCACGTAGGTTGCCCGGAACCGGTCAATCTCTGCCTGGGTGAAATAGTGCCGAACCGCGCCCTTCGAATTCTTCACCGTTTCGGGCACCAGGAACGGCCGGCCGTCGCGGTCAGGGCACGAGACCAGGTGGCGGACGCCCGATGACGTAATCGAGAGCGCCTTGGCGACATCGGCGACGGCCAGGCGCTCTTGCGCCGCCCGCCGGTCCAATACGACCTTCACCTCGGCCGGATCGACGAGGACGGATTTGAACCCGAGGCCCGCGTCCAGCAGCTCGATCCGATCCAGGGCACCTTCCAGAACCAGCCGGATGATATCGAGGGTGGGCCAGCGCGCCGCCTCGGAGGCCTCGATCATGTTCATCATTCCCACGCCGGGCCGTTCCACCTGCCGGCCCCGGGCGCGAAGCCGTTCGAGCAAGCGGTCGAGATCTTCAACCGCAACGTTGCTCAGCACCCCGGAGGCCCGCGCCCTGTCCGGCGCGATCTGGACGATGATACCCTGCCGTACCAGCCGCTCTGCCTGGGTCCGGTGGCAATTGATGTAGGCGGGGATGTCCTTCACCGGGATCGAATTCTGAATCCGGTCGGCCAGCGCCTCGCCCAGTTCGACATCGACGGTGGCCATGCCATCCAGCTGATCCTCGTCAGCCGCAGGCAAGAGGCCGGTGCGCACCAACGCGCGGTTCAGGGTCCGGATATGAATGCCGCTGGCCTTCGAGAGGCTCTGGACGGAGTGGCGACGGCGCGCCTCGAGCACCTGGTCAAAGACCCGCGTTCCCGGGGCAATCGCCATCGCGTCGAGGATATAGTCGCGCAAGGCATCCGCGATCGGGCCCGGGTCTTTCTGGTTCTTCCGGAATTGCAGCCACTGGTAGAGGCGTCCGAACACCGCTTGCGGCCCACCTTTGCCCCCGGCATCCCGGAAACGCTTATGGATGAGGGCGAAAGCCTCGTGCAGCCCCCCTACACCGCGCTCGGCATGGTCGAACCCGGCGCCCCCCGCCTCGTCCCATTGCGCCTCGGTCAGCCCGGGCAGGTCGATGCGTGCCTCGTGAAGCAGCGCGACGCCGAGCATTTCACAGGCCCGGCTGGCCTGGTCGATCTGCTGCCCGTCAAGCCAGGCGGGGCCACGCGCCCCCGCAAGCCGCGCCTCGACATAGCGCTGCAAGGGCGATGCCGCCCTCGTCGGAGCATCCTTGGCCTGCCAGGTGAGAACAGCATCCTCCGGGGCCACCAGCGCCATGTCCTGGAACGTCTCGGCGTAAAAGCCGATCTTGTGTCGCACCAGCGGAATCCGATGACGCGGGCAGGTCCGCACTGGAGCGAAGCCCCAGTTCAAGCGGCCGACCCGTGCGCCGCCGGGCGCATCATCCTCCAGGAGGCAGGCCGGACAATAGGTCGTCCGGTCCCGGCCGATGAATTCCGCCGAGAAGACCTCGCCGCGATACTGGTAGAGCCGGGTCCCGATCCGCCGATAGGCCGCCAGGCTGAGCACCTCCTGCGGCACACCGGCAAGACCGGCAAGGCGCTCCAGGGCGACCGGCGTCGCATCGAGCACCTCCTTTCTGTTGAGCTCGATGGTGTTGAGAAACTGGAAGGGGCCGCCCCCCAGATGGAAGCGCGACACGCGCCCCACCCAGGAGACGAGGCTCTCGCCCTCGAGAACTGGCAGAACAGGCAACATCACCATGGCCTACGCCTTCTCAAGGATCTTCAGCTGGCGCGCCGTCCGCGCCGCTTCGTATTGCGCGGCCTCCTCGTCGAGCACGACCGAACTCCAGTCCGGAACGACGAAGACATTTTCGTCCCAGGGGCAGCCTTCCTTCATGCCCCAGGCTTCGGCGAAGTGCTCGATCCCCAACCTGTCGCCACCCTCCCTGAGCGCGCACTCGATCGCGTCGATGAGGGTCTCGATCGCCCGGCCGAAGCGTTTGCGGCTGGCATGGATCAGCCGGCCGGCCAGGTCTCCCGTCAGGTCGGGCGCCAGGCCGGCCTCGGCGCAATAGGACCGGATGAGATCCTCGAGGTCCGCGTTGTCCGCGCCCTGCTGCAGGTCCGGCGGGAAGATCTTGCTGAAGCGCCGGCTGACCTGCGGGTCGAAGCTCGTGATCCCCTTCAGCCGCTCGGTGCCGCTGAGAATGACGATCACGGCGCTGTCACCCTGCATGAGCGATTTCAGCGTCTTGAGCATTTCGTCGATCTCGCGCGCCGACCCGGACAGGAAGAGGTCGTGCGCCTCGTCGATCCAGAGGACGGCAATGCCCAACAGCGACATCCGGTGCCGCGCAATCCGGAACATCTCCCATGCGGGCGTCCGCTCGGACACGTCCTCAACCCCCACGGCCTTCAGGATGGCTTTCCCGATCCGTTTCTGGGTCGCCGGGTTCGGAACCGTGACCTCCACATAGCGCGCCATGCCGGTTTCGGGGTCCAGCCCAAGGCTCGGGATGCTGGCAAGGAGGCGGCGGATCGCCGTGGTCTTCCCGCCGCCGGCCGCCTCGATCAGCGCGATACCACGGGTTTCGAGGTTGGCGGTGAAGCGCACCGGAACCGGCAGGAAATTGCCATCCTCGTCAAGCTCGAGAAGGCGGGAGAGGTGATCTTTCAGCGACAGATCGCGCTGGTTGGTCTCGATGTGAATGTTCCGCAGGGCGGCGAGGGTGTTGCGAATTTCGCGGGGGTTACGGGGCATCGCGTGTCTCCTTGGTGGTATTGGAACTGGGGGGATCGGGATCGACTTGCCGGTGCGGCCGCCTCATGCGTCAGGCACACTTCGCCCGGTCACCGCAGGCGCTTGTGCGGCGTCTCCGGTCACGCGGGAGGCGTGTCCCTTCGGCACGGACCACCCGGACGGGCGGTCGGCCTCAACGGTCCTTCGATATCTCTTGCTGTATGTGGTCAGCGCGGACCCATCGTCCGCCTGATCGCAGCTCCTTGCCTGCTACGTCTTCCCGGCCATTTGCCGGTGGGCTTCGTCATCAGGTCACCCGACCTGAACGGAACATTAGCTCTTTTCTTGCAGGCGAAAGGAATTTCCTAAGAAAGATGCTCGGGGGCACGGAGATTTCCCCCAAGTCATTGTAATAAAATGGGAACTTTTCTTAGGCGACGTGATGGCAACGCGGCCAGGATTGGCCAGGCTTCGGCGTTGGAGATGTTCTACTCCTTCGCGCCCAGGGTCAGCGCTCCGAATGAATCCACGCGATCCCCTGGGCCCGAGCGGTTGGGCTGATTGCGAGAATACTCACGCGAGAGTCGAGATATGAAACCTCCGCCGCAGGCAACCGCCCAGCCCATGCCGACATGGGTGCCGTTGCCCTTCGTGTTGGGAACCTTCGCCCTGACCTTGGACATCCTGGGCAGCTACATCCTGTCTCACAAGGCCACCTGGGCCCCGGCGATTGCCGCGGTCACGCTGATCCTTGTCCGGAGCGGATGGCGCGGGCGGCGGGTCGTTCTTTCGCGGCGGTTGCTCCGGCGCTGTGCCCGGTCTGGTGGCTGTTCATCCTCGCTGGGCTGCCGTTGATGTTCATGGCCGGGTCGCTGTTCAAGGGCGGGCCACTGTTGGCACTCCTGCCGCCCGGAGGCGCCGGGACGGTGCTGGCGCTGAGGGGATGATGCTGCTTCTCGGCCGGATCCAAAAACGTGCCCTCTCACTCAAGACGCAATTGGGCAATCCGTGCGCGGACTTGCGAGCCTGTATCATCGCTGTCTGACGAGATGGCGACCCCGACGAGGCTTCCGGGGGCCTCACCAAAAGCGCGACGATGGTCGCGGGCAAGGTCGACGCGCTCGGCAGCGGACCCGGTTCCCGACATCCTCTTGATTATGCTTCGCCCGCGCGGTCCCAGATACGGGCTTGGCAGGATCTCCTCTCGCGGATGGGCGCCACCCCAGATGTACATCAGGACACGGACGTTGGGGTCATCGAGAAGTGTACGGACGCCGCTTCCCTGGACGTCCTGCGCCACCTGCTCTGGCAGGAAAACGAAATACAGCGACAGGTTCCGGTCGTCGCCGCCCTTTCGGGTCAGATCGGTCGGAGGAACCGATTTCTCGACGTCCCATGTCCAGGACGCCTGGCGGGTCCGCCACAGGGACGACGGAAGCGCTGTCCAAAGAAGCGAGACCGTGCCATCAGACCGCACAGCGAGGCTGGTCCCTTTGGGGGCATATTGATTGCCGGAAAAGAGCGAGAACCGCTGCTCCTTCCAGCCGCGATCGAAGGCGATCTCCCGGGCAGCGACAGGCACCGCCGCGATGGACAGTATACTGACCAGGGCTGTCATGGCTCTGCGCATATGCGATCTCCTCTGGCGAACGAGATAGAGCAGCAGGCCTGATTGAATAGCCGCTTGCGATCGGTCAAGGCATTCGATGCGCGAGGGACCTGTCGCGAACGGCTTCACCGAGCATGGAGTTTTCCGCCGTGTCCATATTGCGACATGAGGGCCTGTCTGCCCGAAGAGGGCGCGCACGCTCCGGCTTCGCGAAGGGCTGCGTGGGCGGCTCTTCAGTCGCGGGACATGGGATCGTTCCTGAGGCGCGAGATATGTTCGCCCCACAGGCGCGCGAGGATCACCTCTGCCTCATCGATGTCGGTGATAAGGGCATCGGGCGTGGTTGCCGACACGACGTCCCCGGCCTCGTGCACGATCTGTCCGCTCACGGCGATGATTGGGGCGGGCACGGTCATCCGCAACGCAACGATCAGCCTGGCCAGCGCCGGGGCCGCATGGGCCCCGGCCGCAGACAGGCCGATCAGGACGGGTCTTGCGGCCGTGATCCGATCGACGAGCGCCTCATGGGGCAGGCCAAGCTCCAGGGTGATATCCCAACCCTTCCGGCGGAAGAGGTCGGCCGCCATACGCACGCCCAGCGTATGGGTTTCGCCGGGCACGGCGGCGAAGAGCGCCGCGCGGCAGGTGCGAGGCACGGCTGAGCGATCATGCCCGTCAAGCGCCCTCAGGATCGCGAATATGCGCGCCGTTGTGGTGGTGACCTGCATGAAGGAGAGGTCGTCTTCGGTCCACCATTGCCCCAGCATTCGCGCCGCCGGGGCCAGGTAGTGCAGGTACAGATCCTCGACCGTGGCGCCTGCTGCAAGCGCGTCCTGCGCGATCCTGGCGGCGGCGTTCGGGTCCGCGGATGCGAGAGACCGGCAAAGCTCCGCGATCATGTCCGTCGAGGGGCGCGCGGCGTGCCTGGGCCCCGGCGTCCTGTCCCGCGCCGCAAGCCGGGAAAGCACTTCCTCGGCGACCGATTGCACGGCCTCGGGCGGAAGGACAGAGAAGAGCTCGGTCGTTCTTCCCGTCGCCTGTTCATACTCATCGGGGCAGAAATCCTCGCTCTGCGACGTCGGGTGCGACATCCAGGCCTCCAGTAGTATTCAGGTTCTGCCGACAGGGTTTCGTTCGCGCGTCAGCCAGGCCGAAGCGTACCACAGGGCCGAGCCCGATCAATGCGCTGGCTGTAAAAAGGTCTTACATGCTTGATGTTTAGCTGTGCCCGGAGGCGCCCCAAATGCGTCAGCGGTCGGCCGAGCCTGTCGGCCCCTTGCGCGCAACCCCCATGTACAGGATGAACCGCCCCGGCAGCGGACCAAAGGTCAGGTCGAGCCGCCGGTTGATCCCGCGCGGCCCCAGCCCCTTGCTTTCGCCGGGGATCAGGCCGGCGCCGACCAGCCCCGCCTCCAGCTCGGGGGGCGTGATGAACAGCGCGGGGTCGTGGGTCCCCTTGGGCAGCAGGCGCAGAATGTCCTCGGCGACGGTGATCACGCCCAGTCGGGCCAAGGGCGTGCGGTTGATCGTGTCGTAGAGGAAGATACCGCCGGGTTTCAGCACGCGCGCCACCTCGGCCAGCACCCGATCCAGGTCGCTCACGTGTTCCAGCACGTCCACGCAGACCACGATATCGAAACGCGCATCGGGATAGGGCAACTCCTCGCCCATGCCGGTGTCATAGCGGATATCGCGGCCGGTGGCCTGCGCATGGGCGCGCGCCGCCGCGATCGCCGGGGCCGAGGGGTCGATCCCCGTCACATGCGCCCCCCGGGCGTCCAGCGCCTCGGCCATGAAGCCGCCGGCGCAGCCCAGGTCGAGGACCTCGGCGCCTTGCCAGGACGCGAAACGGTCGAACCAGCGCAGACGGCCGGGCACCATGTTTTTCAGCGTGCGCACCCATCGGACCTCATCCGACCACCACTGCGCGGCCACGTCATCGTAAATGGTCAGGTCATTGCGGGCGGTGTCGGGCATACGCGCTCCTCTTTCCAAATCGCGGCACCGCGTAGGGCGTGCGGGCCTGGTAGGCCCGGAACCGGTCGCCGTAAATGGCGGAAAAGCGGCGCTCTTTCAGGCGCGGGGCCAATAGGCAATAGGCGGTGTAGCTGACGGCCAGCGCCAGTAGATCCGGCGTCCAGACCGGTACGGTCCACAGCGTCAGCGCGAAGGCCACATAGATCGGCTGGCGGATCAGGCGGAACAGGCCGGTTTCCGGCATGTCGGGAAAGACGGGGCGACGGTTGGCCGCCAGCGACATCCAGCCCAGCGCGCCCGATTGCACCTCGGCCCCGGCATCGAAACTGGCCCTCATCAGCAGCAGCCATGACCCGGCATAGGCCGTGCAGATCGCGCCGAAGGCCCAGCCCTCGGCCCGCCACCACACGATGCCGCTGGGCGTCCAAAGCGCAAAGAGGGCCAGCAGTTGCGCGGAGGCAATGATCGCGTAACTCGTGGTCGACAGGGTCGGCCCATGCTCCCGCGGGGCCAGCCGCGCCAACCAGCCCCGCCCGCGCCGGGTCAGCAGCAGGGAATGGGTCAGAGGGAACTGAAGCAGGAGCGCCGCGTTGGCCAGCAGCGCCCAGGGTTGTGGCACGCGGCCCAGGCTTTCGCTCATCCCGAAGAACATGGCGGTGATCATGGCTAGCACAGCCGCGGCAAAGATCGCGTGGCAGACCACGCCATAGGCATAGGCCAGCACGATCCGCGCCGCGCCGGGCGGGGGGCGCAGCGCGCCCCTGGTCAGGACCAAGAGCCGGCCAAGATGCGTGTCGTCGGGTATCTTCATGCTCAGCGAGATAGGGGGCGCCCCGGGAAAGACGACCTGCGCGGCGCAACGGCTGCGTCAACCGCCACCCTACCCCTCGACCTCGACCATCACTTCGTTCCGGCGCAGGAAGGGCGGTGTGAAAGGATCGTTGTAATAGGCGTATTCCACGGGGCCGACCGCCGTCAGGCCGCGCCCTTCGATCCACACCATCAGGCGCGTGGTGTCGGCCTCGAAATTCGCATCGCTCCATTGCCCGGAGAACCGCAACGCCGCCATGCGGCGTGGCGGGATCTCGGCCAGCCGGACGTCGCCGGCTGGCGCCGGGAGATCATCGAGGGACAGGCCCGCCGGCATGATGAACGACACCGTCCATCCATCCCTGGCTGGCTCCTGGGTGACCGGCGCGGTCATCGCGATCTTGCCGTCCGGGGCGACCTGGGTCACCGGGGCCGTCATCGCGATCTTCTCGCCGCCACGCTCCTTGGCGAAGATGTAGTTCGCCAGGGGCCCGAACGCGGCGCGCACGGCGGTATCACGCGCACCCGGCCGCGTCACGCTGGCGACAACAAGGGCGGGGTACCTGCGCAGCTCGAATGTGCCATCGGACAGGTCGAGGGTGTAATCGGGCGTTTCGACCGACCGGGTCACCCAAAGTGTGCCGGCAACCGCGGTGACGACGGCGACACCGGCAAGGCCCCACACAAGTTTGCCCACGGTTTCCTCTCCTTGCTTGCGGCTTCGGACAGACCCCCGGTTGTCTCGGGGCACTCCGGTGGATGGTTGCACGGTCGGACCGAAAACGAAGGGGCTGGGCGAGAACCGCCCAGCCCCGATCCTGGGGAGACAGGAATTCAGCGTCGCGTTACTCGGCGGGGACGGCCTTGGCCGGGGCTTGCGCCTTGCGGCGACGGGTTTCGGCAAGCTTTTCCTCGGTCTGGCGCATGTTGATATAGGCAAAGGCGACCACGAAGCCGAGCGTGCCGAGCATGAGAGGGCCGATGATGTCCATTTCCAGTTCCCTTGTGTCTAGCGTGGTTTTGACAGGGATACGGGACCAAAGGCCGCCCGGATCACGCCACCGCCGAAAAATTATGTGGATTCAGGTGCATACTTTGCATGCGGCGATGTAACGAATTGATCGGTCACGGGAAATCCCGGGCTGGCCCGGCGTGATAAAACGAACGTGAGTCGAAAGAACGGCCATGGACGGGCGGCACGGACAAGGACCTCGACACCGCGGCCGCCCGCTGCCTGAAACCGGCGGCCGACACCGTAAGCCCGTCGCGCATGGCTAGCGGCCTTACGCGCCGTCCAAGGCCGACACGCCCACGGACGCACCGCCGAAAACGGCGGCCCAGCACCGCTTGTTACGTGGCAGCCTTGGCGCACCCCGAAAGATGCCTATCTGGTTCATGATTTGCCGCGCCGCATCCGAGGTTCGACATGCCTGCCGCAACGCTTCTCGACCTTGTCATGGCACAGCCCAATGCGCGCAACAGGCCATGGGGCCCGCGCGCTGGAGGCCACCGATGATCGTGCTCCGCGTCACCTGGGGGATTGTCGGCCTTCTGTCGCTCGGCCTGGGCATTCTGGGCATGTTCCTCCCGCTCCTGCCAACCACCGGCTTTCTCCTGATCGCCGCGTTCTGCTTTGCCAGGTCGTCACCGGCGCTCCATGACTGGCTCGTCAATCACCGCCATCTGGGCGGCCCCATCACCAGCTGGCGCGAGCATCGCGCGATCTCGACACGGTCAAAACGACTGGCGATTGCCTCCATGGGCGCGGCCTTCCTGCTCAGCGTGATGCTGGGCATGGCAGGCTGGGTCCTGGCGCTCCAGGCGGTGGTCCTGACCACGGTCGGTACCTATCTGGTCACCCGCCCCACGCCGCCCGAAGCGTAGACCCGCGGCGCTTCGGCAACCTGGCGCGGTCTATGCGGACGGAGCACTCCTTCCACCTGCCTGGGCTTCCGACGCAGCCCCCTGCCCCAAGGCGCTCGCCGGGGTTGGCGAGGAAACATCCCGGCACCTTCTCTCGCGGCACTGCGCGCGCGACGATCCCGGATCGTCGCCCAAGGCGGGCGCCGTCCCGTGCAATCCTGTCATGTTGGGCTTTCCGGTTGCCGATGTCAGGGTGGCGGGAATTCCTTTGAAAATGGAACGAGCGCCACCGCGCTCGTGGTCGTTTCCCGTCGGTGGCCGGGACTTCGAAGACCGCCAAGGACAGCCTTCTTTGACAGACGTCATGGGATTTCGTCCGGGATGCACGTTGTCGCCGCTGCTCAAGCGGGCTCCACCACCTTCGGGGAATGATCAGGTCCCCGCACCGCGCTGCGTTCTCGGTGATGCGCGACAATGGTCACGAGCGTCCAGTCGTGCTGCCTCCTTTCTCTTCGCTCATCGTACAGTCCTCGACGGCATTCTCATGCCGGTCCGTCATACGGAGGATATGGAACGATTGAATTCAGCCGGAAAAACTTTCTCTTCCTGAAACCACGGTTCATCCATCCGGACCTTGCCGCGACCGCCCTCATGCCGTCCGCCGGACTTGCATGACCACCTCCGCCTGCGGCATCACCGTCCACGGATACGGGGCGGAGACGGTGGCCAGGAAGACGCTCAACAAGGAGAACCTTGCGGCCCTTGGCGCCGAGACGCTGGCCGATCTGCTGCTGGAGGTCACACGGGGCAACCGCGCCCGTCAGCAGCGCCTGAGGCTGGAACTGAGCGCGCGCGCCGGGCCCATGGATGTCGCCCGGGACATCCGCAAGCGGTTTGCCCAGCTCCGGCGGGCAAGCGGGTTCATCTCGTGGCAAAGGCAAAGGGCCTTCGCCCGGGAATTGTCCGATCTGGTCGATCTGATCGCCACGCGTGTCGCGCCCGACGCACCGGGCGAGGCGTTCGACCTGCTCTGGACCTTTCTCCAGCTTGCCCCGAACATTCACGAGCGCACCGATGACAGCAACGGCGTGATCGGCGGCGTCATGGACGATGCCATGGCCGCGATCGCCGATCTGGCCCCGCGCCTCGATCTCGACCCGGGGGCGCTGGCCGACCGGATCTTCGAGGCGCTGCGGGACAACGGGTACGGCGAATTCGACGGCGCGATCCCGGCGCTTGCCGAGGCGCTCGGGTCCTCTGGCCTGGAGCGGTTGAAAACGCTGGCCAAGGCCGCCAAGGCCGCGCCGCTGACCGGTGCCGACCTTGCCCGCTACGATTTCGTCGCGGATGAAGCGCGCCGCAGCACCCTGGCGCGGGAGGGGCGCGACCGGACCGCGGGGCTGATCCTGCAGGATGTGCCGATCTGCAGGGCGATGTCGATGCCTACATGGCCCGCTAGGCATATGCCTGAGCACGTGCTTATACCTGAGATGAGATCGTCCCTGATGGCGGACGCCGCCTATCCTCCTGCTTGCCTTCAGGGCGCTCATTCAAGCCAGAGGCTGCACGTTCCATGTCGCTCAAGCACGAAGCGCCCTTCCTGACGTTGCTTTCGCCAGAGCCGCCACTGCGCTTGTATTCAACGTGTATGGTGTGTCGTACGAGGAGAGCACGATGGGACTCGCAGATTGGCCGGGAAAGAGCGCCGCCGGTCCTGAGCAAGTGGAACATCTGGCAGTCCATCACATGCTGGACGTTTCGGCCGTCGCCGAATGCCTGATCGGGCCCTTCGGATTTGACCGACCGTTACGGGAGGCTCTGGTCCTTCTCGTTGCCTTGCACGATCTGGGCAAGATAAGTGACAGCTTCCGGAGGATGCTGCGCGAGGATATCCCGCAATCCTTCCGACACTGGGAACTGACCGAGGCACTCCTGCTCGAACTGGATCCCGCTTTGGCAGCGCATCTCAGGGGCGACCCCTGGCACCGTCAGACGCTTTATGCAGCCGTTGCCGGGCACCACGGGCGCCCGTCAAAGCGCAACATGGGCGGGCTTGAATGGTCCGGGCGACGGCCGCGCGATTACCGCCTCGCGCTGGAGGCTGTCGGCTCGGGCTTGGACGACGCCCGCGCGGCGGTGATGGCTTTTTGTGGCCTGTTTCCGGAAGCGTCTCTTGACGGGTTGTCCGATGATCGAACGATCGCCCTTTCCTGGTGGCTCCCGGGCTTTTGCACGGTTGCGGACTGGATCGGGTCGAATACGGACTTGCTCAGGCCGCCGACCTCGTGCCCCGCCCTGCCGGATTACCGGGCCAAGGCGCGCGAAGCGGCGCGCACAGCCGTGGCCGGGGCGGGCCTTGCGTCCGGCCGTGCGCGCGACATCCGACTGTTCGATTTCAAGCTCCGACCCATGCAGGCCTCTTGTGCAGAGGTTCCCTTGACCGACGGCCCGATGCTGGCCGTCATTGAAGACGAGACCGGCGCGGGCAAGACCGAGGCGGCGCTGATCCTGGCGCAGCGGATGCTGCTGGCGGGCAAGGGTCGGGGGCTGTTTCTCGCACTGCCGACGATGGCGACGGCCGATGCGATGTTTCGGCGTGCGGCCGAAACCGTCGGGCGGCTGTTCGATCGGCAGACGACCCTGACGCTGGCGCATGGCCGGGCAGGTCTTTCGGTGGATTTCCGCGATATCTTGAAAGGCGGGCCGCGCGGCGAGGATGAGGCGACCTGTTCGGACTGGCTGGCCGAGAGCCGCCGCCGCGCCTTGCTGGCCGATGTCGGGGTCGGCACGATCGACCAGGCACTGTTGTCGGTGTTGCCGGTGAAGTTCCAGGCGCTGCGCCATTTTGGGCTGTCTTCGAAGATCCTGATCGTGGACGAGGTCCACGAACTGGGCGAGCCTTATATCGGTGCCGAACTCGAGGCGCTGCTTCGCATGCATCGTGCGGCTGGCGGCTCGGCGATCCTGCTGACGGCAACCTTGCCGATGGCGCAACGGGCGCGGCTGCTGTCCATCTATGGCGGTGCGTCTGACAGCCCGGCCTATCCGGCGCTGACAGTCGCGGGCGGCACGACAATGACCGGTCTTCGGCGGGACACCGGCCCCGGGAAGGGCGCGGTGCGGATCGAGCAGTTGTCGCGTCCGGACGAAGCGGTCGAGGTTCTGTCCGAATGGGCCGGTAAGGGCGCCGCCTGTGTCTGGGTGCGCAACGCCGTGGACGATGCCATCGCCGCGGTCGTGATGCTTCGCGAAAAGGGGATCGCGGCGCATCTGCTGCATGCCCGCTTCGCGCTGAGCGACCGCAAGCGGATCGAGGCCGAGGTTCTGGCACGCGCCGGCAAGGAGGGCCAAGGGCGCGAGGGCTTCGTTCTGGTCGGAACCCAGGTCCTGGAATCCTCTCTGGATCTCGATTTCGACGTCATGGTGTCCGACCTCGCGCCGATGGCCGCCCTGATCCAGCGCGCCGGGCGGTTGTGGCGGCACATGGCCCTGCGTCCAGCCGCATCCCGCCCGGTTCCCGCGCCAGTCCTGCATGTGCTGTCGCCCGATCCGGCGCAGGTTGCCAATGCCCACTGGCTACACGGTACGCTTGACCGTGGCGCCTGGGTCTATCCGGTGGCCGATCAGTGGCGCACGGCGGACGTGCTGTTCCGGGCTGGCTGGATCGAGGCACCCTCGGGGCTGCGCGCCTTGATCGAGGCTGTACATGGTGAGGAAGCGGGGCCGGTTCCCGAGGCGCTACTCGAGGCTGAGGTCACGGCCGAAGGTAAGGGCGCCGCGGCGCGCGGACATGCGGCGCAGAACATCGTCGATCTGGCCGCGGGCTATCGTGCAGGCGGTCAGGCCAATGACGACGCCCGCTATCCAACGCGGCTGGGCGAGGCGCAGCGGGTGCTGGTGCTGGCCCGGCGGAAGACGAGCGGATTGCGGGCCTGGGCGGACGAGGCGGGGCCTGAGGCGTGGCCCCTGTCCGAGGTCTCCGCCCGCCTCAGCCGGCTGGATGCGCTTCCGCTGCCAGAGCAGTCGGCGCCCGAGATCGTGGCCGTCACCCGCGATTGGCCCGAGTGGAAGCGCGCCGAGTACCATCTGTGCCCGGTCGCCGAGGACGGAAAGATCTGTGCGGGGTTGCGGTATGAAGAGGAATACGGTTTGATTTTTCAATCCTTGGCGTAACCAGGGATGACCCATGTTCGGGCGAAGACGAAGATCGGTTCCCCACTCTAGTGGGGATGTTAACAGAACACCTAATAAGTGTTCAGGTGAAGATGAAGATTAATATTGACCTGCGGTTCGCACAGTGCTTTAATAGAAAAGCCCCAAGCCGGAATCCGACCTGGGGCTATCTCTAACGCCCATCCTAGCCGTTACCGCGGCCAGAAACAGAGAGGTTGGCACAGTGCAAAAAATACCCTGAGATCCTGCTCTTGGACAGCTTTTCTTAGCATTCTCCGAGAGCGCAGGCAAGGGCGCCACCGCCCTTGCCTGTTCTTGACTTGCCGAATGGGAGCATGACAGTTTCTGACGCACTGCGTTGTTACTATCCCCTCCAGCGAACGGGCTGCCCTCTCGTGTTTCTTGCGATCGGAGTTTTTCATGCCCCTCAATTTGATCGAAGACCCCTGGATTCCGGTTCTCTGCGCCGATGGCGCGCGGAGAACGATCGCGCCTTGGCAGATGGCCGAACCGGGTATCCTGCGCCCAGACTGGGCGCGTCCCGATCTGAACATCGCCTGTTATGAACTCCTGATCGGGCTGGTCTTTCTGGCCGACCCACCAGCAAACAACGGCGAATGGCAGCGCCGGATCACCCCCGATCCGCCGCGCCTGCAGGACCGGTTCGCCCCCTTCGCGCCCGCATTCAACCTGCTGGGCCAAGGACCGCGGTTCCTTCAGGACCTGGAACCACTCGTGGGCGACGCGAACCCTGTGGATATGCTGTTCATCGACAGCGCAGGCGCGAATGCGGCGAAAAACAATGCCGACCTCATGGTCCACCGCGGCCGCTATCCGCGGATTGACCTGCCGCTGGCGGCCATGACGCTCTATGCCTTTCAAGCCCATGCCCCGGCGGGAGGCGCCGGAAACCGCACCTCGATGCGGGGTGGCGGGCCGCTGGTCACGCTTGTCGATCCGGGCGAAGGGCTGTGGTCGCTGGTCTGGGCCAACGTCCCCTGCGGCGCGCCCGGCAAATTGGGCGACCTCCCCTGGATGCGGCCGACGAACATCTCTGACAAGGGCCAGCAGACCCTGCCGCCCGAGGGGCAGGTCTTCGGGGCCGAGGCGTTCTTCGGCATGCCGCGGCGGCTGCGCCTGATCGGGGACGACGAGGGGATCACCGGTGTGATCCAGAAACCCTGGGGCACGAACTATGCGCTGTGGAAACACCCGCTCAGCCCCCATTACCGCCTGAAGCCGGGCGAGGAATGGCTGCCGAAACACCCGCGTGCAGGCCGATTCGGCTATCGCAACTGGCTCGGCGTCGTGGCGCAGGAGGTGGGCAGCGAAACCTCGGAACGGTCGCTGTCCCTGCGCGACTGGGGGCAGCGGGGCGGCGAGGCGTCGGTCATGGTCGCGGGCTGGGCCATGGACAACATGAAGCCGCGTGATTTCACCCTGTCCGTTCAACCCCTGCTGAACCTGCCCGTCGAGATCGAGGACCGGCTGGTGGGGATGATCCTTGCGGCCGAGGCGGCCGGCGTCGTCCTGCGCGGGGCGCTGGAACCCGTTCTGGCGGCTGGCGAGGCCCGCGAGGTCGAGCGCGAGGCGTTCTTTGCCGGGACCGAGGATCGCTTTCTCAAACGGGTTCAGGAGTTGAATTCCGGCGATGACCCGCGGGGTGCGTGGCATGCCGACCTGCGTGCCCAGGCCTTGCGGCAGTTCGATGCGCTGGCCGTGCCGGGCCTCGACCAGCGCGAAACCGACCGGATCGCGCTGATCGTCGAGGCGCGGAAATACCTGACGGGTGCGTTCGCGGGCTTTGGCAAGCAGGGGCGGGACATCTTCACCCATCTCGGGATGGAGCTTCCAGTATCGAAAAAGGGGAAAGCGGCATGAGCGAAGACGGAAAGGCCCCGGGGGCCGTCGCCCTCAGCTGGTGGAGCACGCATCTCGGCGCGCGCGAGAACGCAGCGGCGCGTGCGCTGGCATCGCGGCTGCGGCGGGCTGCACCGGTCGCGGTGCTGTGCGAGCCCGCCGTTCAGGATCTGGCGCGGACGCTGCGGATCGAGCCCGGACGGGCCACCGATCTCGTCCGGCTTGCCGGTCTTCTGGCCGAGGTGCGCGAACATGATGGCGCGCCTCTGGCGCGCCGGTTGGGTGGGGTGGAACCGATCCTGTCCCACCTGCGGTTCCAGCGCCTGATGCGCGCAGAAGGCGATGAACTGACCGCGCTGCTGCGCCGCGCGATCGCCATGGCGGACCGGCGCTGCAACGTCGCCGCGCTGGCGGATGACCTGCTGCACTGGGAGGCCGCCCGGCCGCGATGGTGCTTTCACTATTTCGGCGCCGATGCGCCCAAGGACGAGTTGAAGGAGACGATCGAATGAGCACCTTTCTGCAATTCCATCTGCTGACCAGCTATGGCCCCTCGAACCCGAACCGCGACGACCAGGGCCGCCCGAAGCAGGCGATGGTCGGCGGCAGCCCGCGCTTGCGGATGTCTTCTCAGTCGATCAAGCGCGCCCTGCGCGAGAGCGCGTTCTTCGAACTGGACCTGAAGGACAATATGGGCACGCGTACCAAGCGGCTATATGGCGAACTGGTCCATCGGCTGGTGGGGCAAGGCGCGCCGGAGAAGGCGGCCCGCGAGGCCGCCGAGCAGGTCGCCGCGATCTTCGGCAAGCTTGAGGCGCCGAAGAAGGGCGAGGAGACACGGGTGGCGACGACGCTGGCCTTCATCTCGCCCGAGGAGTGGCGTCTGGCCGAGGACCTGGTGGGCAAGATCATCGCGGGCGAGGACCTGCCTAAGGAGAAGGAACTTAAGAAACAGGTGCTTCGCCGGGCCGATGGTGCCGTGGACATCGCCATGTTCGGCCGGATGCTGGCCGATGATGCCGACTTCAACCGCGATGCGGCAGTGCAGGTGGCCCATGCCATCACAACCCATCCCGCGCAGGCCGAGGAAGACTGGTATTCTGCCGTCGATGATCTTAACAAGGCGGAAGAAACCGGGGCTGGTCATCTGGGCGAGACCGCTTTCGGGTCTGGCGTCTACTACCAGTATGTCTGCGTGAACGCCGACCTGCTGATCGAGAACCTCGTGGGAGACCGGGAGCTTGCCGTGAAGGGCGCCGAGGCCTTGGCGCGTGCCATCGCGCAGACCACCCCGCGCGGCAAGCAGAACAGCTTTGCCCACCATCCTCGCGCCCACTATATCCTCGCCGAGAAAGGGTCGCAGGCCCCGCGCGACCTGTCGGGCGCCTTTTTCGAGCCTGTCCGGAAACCGCCTTTCCTCGACAATTCCGTGGCCGCATTGACCAAGGCCCGCGCCGATATCGACGCGGCCTATGGCCAGGCCTGGGAGGCCGACTGCGTTCTGCATGTCGGCATCGGCGGCACGCTGGACGAGGTCGTGCGCTTTTCAGGCGATGCGGTTCGGGGGGCGTGATGCGGCCCTATCTGGTGTTCAGCCTGACCGCCACGCTCGGCGCGATGGGCGAACTGGCGGGGCATGAGCGGCGGGGCTCGCTGGTCTGGCCGGGGCGCTCGGCGATCCTCGGGCTGCTCGGCGCCGCCATGGGGATCGACCGGCGCGGCGACTTCTCCGCCCTGGACGCTCTGGAAATGGCCGTCGCCGTCTTCGACAGCGGCGCCCCCTTGCGTGACTACCACACGGTCGAAACCGTGCCTTCGTCCGCTGCGAGGCGGCCGAACTCTCGCCCCGAGGCTCTTGCCGCCGCGCGCGGGCGCACCAACACCACGATCACGTTGCGCGACTACCGGTCCGGGGGGCTCTACGGTGTGGCAGTCTGGGGCGATGGCCTGGAGGCGCTAGCGGCGGCCCTGATGCGCCCTCGCTACACTCTTTATCTTGGCCGCAAGTCATGTCCGTTGGCGGCCCCGCCGGGGGCGAAGGTGATCGAGGCGGACAGCGCCGAGGCCGCGCTGGCGCATCTTACATTGCCGCCCTGGCGCCGTGTGGACCGGTTCGGCGCGCCCGCCACGGCCCGCATGCTGATCTGCGACGCGACGGAGGAGGACGCTGTCCGGGAACAGGTCCACGATGTTCCCCGCGACCGGTCGCTCTGGCATTTCGCGCCGCGCCGCGTCGCGCTCCGCGATGTCGCGATCACCGTGGGAGGCGCGCCATGAGCCTCTACCTCAGCCGAATCCGCCTGTCGCGGAGCCCCTCGGCGCAGGCGCTCGCGGGACTCCTGAACCCGTCCGACGCCGGGCCGCGCCGGTCGGCCCATCACAGGCTCCTCTGGGCGGCCTTCGCAGATGGCCCGGACCGCCGCCGCGATTTCCTGTGGCGTGAAGATCGGGACGGGACGTTCCTGACCTTGTCGGAACGGCCGCCCCAGCCGATGGACCTGTTCGAACCGCATGAGGTCAAGGACTTTGCGCCGGCGCTGGCGCCCGGCCAGAGGCTCGACTTCGTCCTGCGCGCCAATGCGACACGGACGAAGCGGGAAGGTCGCCGCCGCGTCGACGTCGTGATGGATGCTCTGCACGATGTTCCGCAGGGGGCGCGCGCCTCCGAGCGAATGGCGGCGGCAGGGCGGGAGGGCGCGGCCTGGCTTGCCCGCCAGGGCGAGGCGTCGGGGTTCAAGGTCGTGATCGCGACGGCCGGCGACTACTCGACCGTGGCCCTTCCCGATCACCGCGGCCCGCGCAGGGGTCAGCCGCAATTCGGCATCCTCGATCTCGAGGGCCGTATCGAGGTAACCGACCCCGAGGCCTTCCTCGCCCGGCTGGCCCGCGGCTTCGGCCGCGCCAAGGCGTTCGGCTGCGGCCTGATGCTGATCCGTCGGGCCGCATGAGCAGGGGCGCCCTTCCCGGCCTGCCGCCACCACGGCCGATCCCGCTGAAGGACCGCGCCTCGCTGGTCTTCGTCGAGCGTGCCAGGCTCGATGTGGCCGACGGCGCCTTCGTCGCCCTCAATGCCGATGGTACGCGCACCCAGATCCCGATTGGCGGTCTGGCAGGGATCATGCTCGAACCAGGCGCCCGCATATCGCACGCGGCCGTCGCGCTGGCGGCGCGGGCGGGAACGTTGATCACCTGGGTCGGCGAGGGCGGCGTGCGGCTCTATTCGGCAGGCCAACCCGGAGGTGCACGATCGGATCACCTGCTCTGGCAGGCATCCATCGCGCTCGACGATGCGGCGCGTCTCAGGGTCGTGCGCAAGATGTATGCCATGCGCTTCGGCGAGGCCGCCCCCTCGCGCCGTTCCATCGACCAGCTTCGCGGGATCGAAGGCGTGCGGGTACGCGAATCCTATGCACTTCTCGCCCGGCAATACGGCGTCGACTGGAAACGCCGCGCCTACGACCCTTCGGACTGGGAGGCCGGCGACATTCCCAATCGCTGCCTTTCGGCGGCCACTGCGTGCCTGCACGGCCTGACCGAGGCCGCCGTCTTGGCTGCGGGATATGCCCCCGCCATCGGGTTTCTCCATACGGGCAAGCCGCTGTCTTTCGTCTACGACATCGCCGATCTCTACAAGCTCGAGACCGTCGTCCCCGAGGCGTTCCGGGTCGCGGGCCAGGCGGCGAAGGGAAAGCTCGACATGGCACCCGACCGCGCGGTGCGGCTGGCCTGCCGCGATGCGTTCCGGCGCACCGGGCTTCTGGGCCGGATCATTCCGGCCATCGAGGAGGTTCTGTCGGCCGGCGACCTGCCGCGCCCCGCGCCGCCCCCCGAAGCCGTGTCGCCCGCCTTTCCCGCCTCGCCGCCCACTGGCGACCCGGGGCACCGGTGAATCATGTTGGTCGTCGTGGTTTCCAATGCGCCGCCAAGGTTGCGTGGCCGGCTCGCCGCCTGGCTGGTCGAGATCCGTGCCGGCGTCTATGTGGGCGACTACTCCGCCCGCACTCGCGAGATGATCTGGGATCAGGTCACGGCCGGGCTCGAAGATGGAGATGCTGTGATGGTCTGGAAGGCACGTACCGACCAGGGCTACGATTTCCTCACGGCAGGTACGAACCGTCGGATGCCGGTGGAATTCGATGGGCTGAAGCTGGTGAGCTTCTTTCCCGAGAAACCGCGTTGACGGCCGACTGAAAAGCCAACCGTTCGGTACGCTCTTTGACATCGTGAATCTTTCGGTAGATCAAGGGACTGCAGCAAGACTGTTCCCCGCCCGCGCGGGGATGAACCGGTCAGTGAAACGGAGTGCAGGACCGAGGCAAGCTGTTCCCCGCCCGCGCGGGGATGAACCGATCTTCGCGTCGTAGCCGTAGCGCGCGCTCGTCTGTTCCCCGCCCGCGCGGGGATGAACCGGTCTGTTGGCGTTGTCGAGCGAACCGTGTCAACTGTTCCCCGCCCGCGCGGGGATGAACCGGGCTTCCCGTGCTTCGGCGGCCTCGACCTTTCCTGTTCCCCGCCCGCGCGGGGATGAACCGAGGCGGTCGCGCACTTCGTCGACGAGAGTGTCCTGTTCCCCGCCCGCGCGGGGATGAACCGCCTAGAATGGCGCATGATCTGCGAGACCTTCCCTGTTCCCCGCCCGCGCGGGGATGAACCGAGGTGACACGATGATGGAGTTTGTTATGGAACCTGTTCCCCGCCCGCGCGGGGATGAACCGTTCATGTGGACAACCGGAAAATCTTCGAGGCCCTGTTCCCCGCCCGCGCGGGGATGAACCGCTCTTCGGGCGGGGTTCCGAACTCTACGTCCGCTGTTCCCCGCCCGCGCGGGGATGAACCGGTATAGAGCGCGGGAGGTTCGAGCCCAGTGGGCTGTTCCCCGCCCGCGCGGGGATGAACCGATCTGGATCGGCTGTTCGCCCGCGCGGTCCCGCTGTTCCCCGCCCGCGCGGGGATGAACCGGCCCCGCAATCACTTAAACCGAACCAGCAAACCTGTTCCCCGCCCGCGCGGGGATGAACCGTGACCACCAGACGCGACACGATAATATCGCGCCTGTTCCCCGCCCGCGCGGGGATGAACCGACCCAATACCGCCGCGTGATGGACGCCCTGCGCTGTTCCCCGCCCGCGCGGGGATGAACCGGCAACCTGGTCCGCGCCAAGGTGGACGACGACCTGTTCCCCGCCCGCGCGGGGATGAACCGGACGACGTGGTCCGCCTGCACCGGATGCACCCCTGTTCCCCGCCCGCGCGGGGATGAACCGGTGCTGCGCTCGCTGCAGCAGGGGGCGCTGCTCTGTTCCCCGCCCGCGCGGGGATGAACCGCGGTCCTTCTATGGGGGCCAGTGGCGACCGTGCTGTTCCCCGCCCGCGCGGGGATGAACCGCAAATGCGCGCCGACTGGACGCGGTTTCGGATCTGTTCCCCGCCCGCGCGGGGATGAACCGGCGCTGACCACGCCCGACAGGTTCCTGGCCGCCTGTTCCCCGCCCGCGCGGGGATGAACCGCCGCAGGCGCAGACCTGCCGGCAGGCTGCCCTCTGTTCCCCGCCCGCGCGGGGATGAACCGGCCTGGGCCGCTGCAGGTCGAGCGCGCGCTGTCTGTTCCCCGCCCGCGCGGGGATGAACCGGCGCAGCCGGCGCGCCACGCGGTCTGGATGGTCTGTTCCCCGCCCGCGCGGGGATGAACCGACGTCGGACGCCGGGTCGGCGACCTGCGCCTCCTGTTCCCCGCCCGCGCGGGGATGAACCGCGCGCAAAGCCCCGGCGTGGACCGCCAGAAGGCTGTTCCCCGCCCGCGCGGGGATGAACCGACGTGCAGCATGCGCTGGACGGTGTGCTTGTCCTGTTCCCCGCCCGCGCGGGGATGAACCGGTGCGGCGCAGGTCGCGGAACTGGAGCGTGGCCTGTTCCCCGCCCGCGCGGGGATGAACCGAGCCACGCGGCCGTCGGTCAGGAGGCTCACCCCTGTTCCCCGCCCGCGCGGGGATGAACCGGTCAACCGCGTGCAGGTGTTCCTGCGGGCGTCCTGTTCCCCGCCCGCGCGGGGATGAACCGGCGCGGTGCTTCCGAAACTTGAATTGCGGGTGCTGTTCCCCGCCCGCGCGGGGATGAACCGCGCGCGCTCGCGCGCTTCCACGCGCTTGGTCGCTGTTCCCCGCCCGCGCGGGGATGAACCGCTATATGTCCACGGATGGGGACAGTTCGGTCTCTGTTCCCCGCCCGCGCGGGGATGAACCGTTGAAACCGAGTTGCCCCGGCGCCGTGAGGCTCTGTTCCCCGCCCGCGCGGGGATGAACCGGCGGACTTTTCCGATGATCCGGGGCCGATGGGCTGTTCCCCGCCCGCGCGGGGATGAACCGTCTTCGGGATCGGTGGGATTGAGACGGCAAAACTGTTCCCCGCCCGCGCGGGGATGAACCGCTAGGCCCCATTGCGGCCCGAGGGGCACGCGGCTGTTCCCCGCCCGCGCGGGGATGAACCGGCCGGCGTGACCGCCGACCAGATCGCCGCGATCTGTTCCCCGCCCGCGCGGGGATGAACCGGGTTGAGCGCAGGGAAATACGCCCGCAAGTCCCTGTTCCCCGCCCGCGCGGGGATAAACCGGACCCCTGATGGCCGCCAACCCCTACACCTTCCTGTTCCCCGCCCGCGCGGGGATGAACCGTCGCCGTCGCGGTCCAGGTCCAGCCCGAGCTGCTGTTCCCCGCCCGCGCGGGGATGAACCGCGCACGCTCTCGGTGCTCTGGTCGGTTTCGATCTGTTCCCCGCCCGCGCGGGGATGAACCGTCACGCTTCTCGATCTTTCCGCGGCGGTAGTACTGTTCCCCGCCCGCGCGGGGATGAACCGGCGTCTACGCGGTGCCGTCCGAGATCTTCATTCTGTTCCCCGCCCGCGCGGGGATGAACCGACGCTACATCCGTGTCGATCCGGACATGGCACTTTATGTCGTATTCGAGATCGGCCAGCATCGGCCAGCGTTGGTGGGAGGCGACGACGGCCCATCCGACGCAGGACAGGAAGGGCCTAGCGGTCGTCGAGGGGATCGACAGGCGCCGCGGCGGCAAGCTGATCTGGAAACGAAAATGACGGCCGGGGTGATCCGACCGCCATGCCAGGTCCCTAGCAGGAGCATCACCGCTCTTCGGGTTCCCGGACATGATGAATATAGGCGTTTCAGCGGGGGTTATCAATGACCGGCGTCACGATGACCGTCACGCTCGAGGACCGTGAGGCACGGGAGAAGCTGCGCGCCCTGGTCGACCGGATGGAGCGCCCGGAAGGGTTCTACAAGCTGGTGGGCGATGCCATCGTCAATTCGACGAAGGAGAACTTCCAGTCGGAATCGGCCCCCGACGGCACGCCCTGGACGCCGCACGCGCCCTCGACCATCCGCCAGCGCATCCGGCGCGGCCAGGTGCCGATCACCAAGCTGCGCACCAACCCTGTTCCCCGCCCGCGCGGGGATTAACCGATCCTCGTCAACATGGCCGACGACCAAACAGCCTGTTCCCCGCCCGCGCGGGGATGTCCGGGCGCGCAGGTTTGCAAGGTAGTCGCGCGTGTCGGCCTACGGTCAACGGGCCGTTGCCGGGGATCAGGCGAACGGCCTCCAGCGCTTCGATCGCGGCAAAGGCCTCGAGCCATGCCGTGCTGTCGGAGAACTCCATGACACCGAGGAGGCGGCCGACATAGACGATGTCGCCGGTGGAGACGATGCGCGCGTCCGGCAACCAGACGAAGCTGTCGCCTGACGTATGCGCTGCTCCGGCGCCGCGCATGGCCAGTACTGCGGCGAGACTCGGCTTGGGCAGACGAAACCCCGAAAAAAGTTTCAATTCAGATCAGTGACTTGCCGGATAATTACGATTAACGCCCGGAGAATCTTTCTGGTGCAAGGGAGCAGAAACAACATCCTGCCTGGCCGCGTGATGGCGCGGTTCGCGACTACGACATCAAGTACAGCAAGGATCGGCCCGGCCTCGAAGATGCGATCCCGGGTTCCGGTCGCGAAGGACGGAGACCAAGACCCATGGATAAGAAGACCACCTCCCTCGGTCGCATGCCGCATGCCATCGGCGCGCCGCGTCATGGCCACCGCCGGTTCTCGCGCGAGATCGAGAATTTCTTTCGGGCGAAAGAGAACGGCCAATATCCTCTGCACAACAGGCTGTCGCGTGCCGCGAGCCGAGCGGACAGGCGGCGGTACCGCCGCGCGACGCCGAGGGCGCTGTAAGAACGGCTGAACCAGACAGGATCCCCACACCACTCTTCCCGCGAGGCGGGACCTTCGATCCGGCCCCGCCTCGGCCCAGACCCTGAACCGGACGCCCCCAGTCCGATGGACCGCCGCATCCTGCCGGTGCGGTGAATGGCGTCCCTGTACCTGAAGAAAAGTCCCATGCTTGATTTCCATAGCAGTCTGACGCTGCCTGCCCCGTCCCGGGCCGACCGCGATGTCGCCAATGCCTCGAAGGGGCACTGCACGGCTTTCGCGGTGCTCGGAGAAGGCGCCGGGATCCGCGTCAAGGCCGAGTCCCACCTCGAGTTCTGTCACCTGTTGCTTCTGAATGCCCGCGAGGATGTCGTCGATCTCCGCGAGCAGGTCCGCTTCCGGCACCGCCGCATCGAGCATGTCTTCGACATCGTCGCGACCCTGGCGACGGGCAAGACCATCGGCTTCACGGTCAAACCCGAGATCCGCCTGTTGTCCGGGCGGTTTCTCGAAAAGATGGGGCTGGTCACCTGGCATGCGCGCAAGCAGGATTTCGTCGACGAGGTCAGGCTCCTGACCGAGGCCGATATCGACCCGGTCGACCTTCACAACGCGAAGATCCTGGCCGCGGTCAGGCGGCCCGATCCGGATGCCGAACACGTCGCCCGCGCCGTCGCATCCGGCCTTGTCGGGGGCCGCTCCCTGCAAGATCTCACCGTGGCCACCGGCCTGCACGCCCGCGGCTACCGCGCGCTTCTGCGCCTGGTGCGCGCCGGCGTGCTTCGCACCGTCCGGCATGAACCCATCACCCCGAAAACACTGGTCTGCTGGAAAGGAGACTCCGAATGAGCCTGGATTTCGACCGCCGTTTCCCCCGCTTCCAGATCGGTCGCGAGGACCGCGTGACGATCGACGGTCAGGCGTTCCGTCTCGGTTACATGATGCAAGACGCCTATGCCCTGGTCCCTGCCGAGGGCGAGGGTGCGGCCCAGGTTTTCGAGTTCGGGCATCTGAACCGGCTCAACGCCGCCGGCAAGGTCCGGCACGAGATCGAGCATTTCCTGCCGAAAGAGCTGCGCACCCGGCGCCAGCCCAGCGGTGGAACAGGGTCCTCGCTGGCCACGCTGACACCCGGGCAGCGCGCGCGGATCGACCAGCGGTACGCCCTGGTCGAAGCGTTCAACGAGGTCCGCGCCGAGGGCGTGATGCAGATGACCGACGCCTCCATCGAGGCGCATATGGACGATATCTGCCGGCGTGCATCCGCGTATCTGGCCGACCAGGTCGACCCGGAGCTTGAATGGCGCAAGCAGCAAGCCGCAGCGGGCAAGGGTCGGAAGCCCAAAGGTGGTGGAACCCTTCAGATGGTTGCTCCCGTACATCCGACCACGCTTCGGCGCTGGGTGGCCCGCGTCGCAAAATCCGGCAAGGCGGGACTGATCGATCGGTTCTCGAATCGCGGCAACCGGACGAGCTATTTCACCGCCGAAGAGAACGCCCTGCTCGGGAAGACCGTTCGGGAAAGCTACCTGACCCTCAACCGAGCGCCGATGTCGAAGACCGTGACCGACGTCCAGCGCGCGTTCAGGAAGGAGAATGCCGACCGCTTGGCCGACGGGCGCCCGCCGCTCCGCGTTCCCAGCCGCGAGGCCGTGCGCCAGTGCATCAAGTCGTTCAGCCGCTTCGAGGTGCTCGTGTCCCGCTACGGCGAACAGGAGGCGATGAAAAGACTTCGGCCGGTCGGGCGTGGGCTCGAGGTCTCCCGCCCGTTCGAACGGGTCGAGATCGACGAGTGGAAGATCGATCTCGTGACGATCATGGCCAAGGCGGGAATGCGCGAGTATTACACCGAGGAAGAGCTCAAGGATCTCGGCCTCGATGACGGCAAAGGCCGCTGGTGGCTGGTGGCCGCGATCGATTGCCGGACGAAGCTCATCGTGGGCATGACGCTGACGCGGAATCCCAAGACCAGCGCCGCCGCCCAGTGCCTGCGCATGGTGGTCAGCGACAAGGGCCGGTTCGCGAACGCCGCGGGTGCACAGGTCGCGTGGAACCAGTTCGCGACGCCGGAGCTGCTGGTGTCCGACAACGGCGCGGCGTTCAAATCGACCGCATTCACCGACACCTGCGCGACGCTCGATATCACGCTGGAACGGACGATCGCGGGTCTTCCCGGCATGCGCGGACATATCGAAAGGGTGTTCCAGACGGCGGCCACGCGGCTCCTGCCGATGCTGAACGGTCGTACCTTCGGCGATGTCGCCACGCGGGGGGATCACCCGGCCGAAGCGCGCGCCTGCCTGGACACCGAGGACCTGTGCTATTCCCTGGTGCGCTGGATCGTCGACGTCTATCACAACACGCCGCACGAGGGGCTCGGCGTCCGCACGCCGCTCCAGCAGTGGGAAAGCGATCTGATGGATGGCAATTTCCCGCTCCGGGCTGCGCCGGAGATGCGCACGAAGCGCTGCGCCTTCGGCCTTCGTCTGAACCGGCGCCTCACCCGCGAAGGGCTTCGGGTGCTCGGCGTCCGCTACCATCACGAGGCGCTCGCCGCCACGGTCATCGAGGGTGGCCACAAGACCGTCGAGCTTCGCTGGGATCCGGAGGATCTCGGCGCCGTCGAGGTCGTGATCGATGGGCAGGCGCACGAGGCCCGCGCCGTTCATGACGGCTTCGACGGGGTGGATGCCCACACCTGGATCGCGGCACGGCGGGCGCTGCGGGCGAAATCGGCCTCCCGCAAGGCCTGGGAAGAAGAGGTCGTGTTCCGCGCGCTCGATGACATCGAGGCGTTGAATACGCGCAAGCAGCTGCAGTACGGCCTGGTCGACAAGCCGATCACCGCCGAGCGCCTGAAGCATCTCGAGGAAAGCCTCTTCGCGGGGTTCCATATCACCGGCAACACCCCCAAGACCCGCACACCGCTCGATGGCGTTGGCCGGGTGATCGAACCCCGCGCCCCGGAAGAGGAGCCGCAGGCGTCGATCGCGCAGACACCGGACGCACCACGTCCCGCGCGGCCGCGGAGTTCCAATTCCTGGACGATCCGCAAGCCCGGAAGCCCAGGTTAGGACCTTGGACCAAGGTTGATCCCGCCCAGGATGTCCGGAGACGTTCGGGCAGGCATATGAACCCCGTTCGATCCGGCCCCATCAAGGGGCCGGATTTTTTTTGATCAGAAGCGTCGCCAGCGACGGGTTTCGCTGTGTTGATCAGGTCCCCTTACCGCGAAAGACACGACCCGCCTGGGCAAGGCGCGTTCGGATTCCTAGCAGCATCTTCATCCGCTCATGCGCACCCTCCGGAGCCCACGGATCCAGACAATAGACATCACGACCAGGCTGAAGCTCCACGCGATGTCCCAATCGTTCCAGCAAGCCTGTGGCTTCTGCCCGGATTGCCCTTCGTCTCGGCGTATCATGATCTACACCGTAGACCACCAGAAAGGCGAAATTCGGCGGCCCGTAG
This sequence comes from Rhodovulum sp. ES.010, assembly GCF_900142935.1. Taxonomy (NCBI): domain Bacteria; kingdom Pseudomonadati; phylum Pseudomonadota; class Alphaproteobacteria; order Rhodobacterales; family Paracoccaceae; genus Rhodovulum; species Rhodovulum sp. ES.010. The sequence continues at coordinate 1,860,737 of NZ_FSRS01000001.1, forward strand.
TGGCACTGAGCGCAAAACCCCAGGTCGAGATCCGGATGCCGCGCTTGCATCTCCACTTGCACAAGGGACAGGTCCTCGACGCGCGTGTCCTGCGCGGTGGCATTTCGATGGTTTGGGGAAGTATGGTCGTTCATCGTCACACCTTGGCGATTTCCATGGAAGCAAACGGCGGCCAATCAGGCTGAGCCGCCGTACGGACGGCGGTTCTCGGCTGGCAGGCGGTAAAGAGGTCCGGCATGGGATCACCGCTCCGGCGATGGCGTCTTCGGGCCTTGCCCGAAAGAGCCCGCATCCGTTCCGGATCTCGATGAACGACACCGCACCACGAGAACGAAGGGCCGCCGGTCTGCCGCACGGGCTGGAAACAGGGCCCGATGAAGCTCGGAGAATTCTAACCCCAGCCGGCCTGCCGCAAGTGTCACGGGCCTGGAGGGTATGCTCACCGACCTTCGCCTTGAACGAAAGGGAGGGCGGCCGCGGTCATGCCGCGGCCGCCGGTGTCAGGTGGATTGGAGGCGGTCGAACACCTGCTGGGCGTCGATCAGAGCATGTGCATGCAGGATCTTTTCGGCCGGGCCAGACAAGCGATCCAGAACCTTCGCCAGCGCAAGGCCCAGGTCTGTCCGCGAGCGTACAAGCCGATCGTCGAAGAGCGGTTCATCGCCGATGGCGCCAACCTCGACCGTGGCGATACGCCACTCCGTCTCGCGCTCGAGGTTCGAGGCCAGATCATCGAGGAGGCTCTCGAGATCCTGGCGGAGCCGTTTGGTGAAGACGTCGCCCTCCAGGAACGCCGCCCTGCAATCGTGCACCATGCGATGCCGGTGGCGGGGCAACAGCTCCAGCAGGTCATCGAAGACCCTCCAGGATTGCCGCGCCTCTCGGATCGCGGTGGCGATATGGATTTCCGGGCCCGGGACCGGGGTATTCGGGTGGAACATGATGTGGTCCTCTTCTTGTGCTGCAGCGATCCGTGCTGCGTCAAATCGGACCCGGAAGGTGTGATGTGATATCGGTCTCTCTTGGGGCGCGGTCTCCTTTTCCCGGGGGCTTCGGAAGAAAAGCCCCGGGAAAAGGAGGCCAGGACGGCCGAGAGGGACCCGAAAGCGGGCCCCTCAGGTGGGTTTCGCGCAACCCTGTTTTATTTCAGTCACTTAGCACCCCATGGGCGCGAAAGCCCCTGAAAATGGGCGCCGAAATCGCCAAAATGGGCTTTAATTGCCCCACCCGACTATTGCGCCTCGGATAAATCTTCCATCGGAAGAAATCTGGTCATTGATTTTAATGGATTTTTTGACCTCGCCCACCAATTCGGCCACCGCGACTTCCATCATACACGGTTAAGATTTCCATCGGGTCCTCCGGCATTCAAACGGAAAAAGAAAGGCCGCCGAAAACGGCGGCCTTCCTCTGGCGGGCGTATGGGATCCGGGGCGCATAAGGCCCCTTATGTTAAGGGCGAAATGGTGACGGGAGATCGGCGACTCGATAGAGATCGACACCGATGTGCCGTTTCGGGAAGAACGGTCGAACGGATACCGCCCTCAACCGGTTGCGAAGTTCGGCAATCTCGATTCCCAGCGCGTTCGCGATCCGGGGTCGCGTCGTGTATGCCGCCGCGCAGTCCGCGACCTCCTCCTCCCGGAACCGCCGGAACTCATGCCGACCGTTCGGGCCGCGAACCGGGATGGACGGCAGGATCGCGCCCTCCGGCCCCGAAGCCGCAAGGGCCCATCCTGTCGCGTTCGGGATCTTGAGCCGGCCGAAGGCCTCGGCCGGCGAGAGCCCGAACATGATCTCCCCGACCCGCCACCTCACCTCCACCGGATCGACATGGATTGCGGCATATCCCTCCACCCCGTTCAGCCGGACCACGTTCTCCAGAAATCCCCCCAGCACGAGGTGCAGGATCTCGACGCTGGGCGCCGACACTTTCTCCGCGGCCTTCGCGATCGGGACGAGCCCCTCCGGAACCTGATCGACCGGCCGCGCAGCCGACCGGAGCTTCTCGAGGAAGGCTGAAACGTCCCGGGCGTCGATTGCCTTCCCGAGACGGCCGGGGCCAGGCGCCGCGCCGTCGAGCAGAGGCGCCAGAACCCGCTCGTCGAGCAACTGAGCAGCCTGCGGTCGCGTGCAGTTGAGCGCTTTCGGCAACGAGATCACGTGCACGATGCGGGTGATCGACGCCGCCACCGTGCGCCCCATCTCCGCGTCGAAGATCTGGTGCGGCCCGGCCTCCGGATCGTCCGGCACAAGCCCATGGGCGATCAGGACGTGCCTGAGCGTCCGGGTGTCTTGCCCGCATTCCCTGGCGAGCGAGGCGACGGAGTGGAACCGCCGGCATTCGAGGGTGCCGCCGAGAACCTGCGCACCGTCCGGCAGCTCGAACGAGTCGAAAACATGGTCGCGGAGAATCCGTTTCAAATCGCCCGGATCCTTTCGGGCCTTCGAAGACGCCAGCCACTGGTACAGGCGGCCGAAGACCTTCTGGGGCCCCGGCTTGCTGCCACCGTACCGGAACGCGCCTTGCACGGCCGAAAGCATCTCCCGAATGGCGCCCTCGCCCCCGGAGGCGACGGCAAATCCCGCCCGACCGGCACGGTCCCAATCGTCCGGCATGAAGGCATTGAGGTCCGGCGTCGGCCCGAACTCGAGAAGCACACCAAGCATCTCGGCAGCCCGAACCGCCTGTTCGAGCGTCTGGCCGTCGAGCCAGGCCGGACCCGGCCTCCGGTCGAGCCGGTCGACGACGTAGTCCTGCAGGGGCGAGCACGCCCGTTCAGACGTCCGGGCAATCAGGGCTTCGAGGCCGGAACCCCGCTCGGGAACGCGTTCTTCCAGATTCAGCGCAAAATCGCCCCAGGAGGTGGAAGGACGCTCGATCAGCGCAAGATGGTGAACCGGGCAGGTCCGGACCGCGCGGAGGCTCCAGATCAGACGCCCGCGGCGCTGAACCGCCGGTTCGCCTCCCTCGGCATCGTCCGCAAGAAGGCATGCCGGGCAGAAAGCCGCGTGTTTGCCACGGAGGAATTCTGCCGAGATCTCCTGTCCGCGCAAACGGTACCGGCGGCGGCCTACCATCCGGACCGCATTCTCCGCGAGGATTTCGGGGTCTTCCCCGGAAATATCGGCGAGACGCGCGATGGCGCCCTCCGAACCGCCGGCAAGTTCCATGAGCTTGATGTCCATGGTCGCCAGGAACGCGGGCAGCGTCCCTTCGGTGTGAAAGGCCGCCAGCCGCGACGCGAAGGAAACAGGCGTCTCGTCAGCGCTGAACGGAAGCCGCGGATACAGATGTCCGTTCATCTCAGCGGCCCCTCCGTGCGCGCGATTTCTTCGCGACGCCCGGTTCATCTTTTTCCTCGGGCTCAAGTTCGATGCGAGACCAGTTCGGCACGAGGAAGACGTTCTTCTCTGGCGCACAGTTCTCCGTGCGCGCCCAGTATTCCGCGAAATGCTGGAGATCGAGCCGATTGTGGCCCTCAAGCAGCGCCTCCTTGATCGCCATGATCGTCGTATCGATACAGCGCCCGAAGCGATAGCGGCTCGCATGCATCAGGCGCCCGACAAGATCGGCGGCTTCGGGAGGTTCGATGCCGGCCCGCGCGCAGAGGGTCTCGACGATGCTGCGAAACAGAAGTCCATCGGTCGCCTGGGTGACCGGAGGGAACTCGAGCTTGGAGAAGCGGCGCGTGATCTGGGCGTCGAACGCGACGATCTCCCAAAGTGCCGCGATGCCGGACAGCACCACGATGACGGGATGCTTGCCCTGCATCAGGCTCTTCAACGTATTGAGGATATCCTGGATCTCGGTGCGGTTCTCGCTGCGAAACAGGTGATTGGCCTCGTCGATCCAGACAACCGCCGTGCCGCGATTGGCGAGTTGCCGACGCACCGTGGCCCAGATATCCCACGATGTTGCCCGCGACATCTTGCCGGGATAGCCAAGCACCTCGAGGACTTCCTGGCCCAAACTCTTCAGGGTGGCAGGCGACGGGACCGTCACCTTGAGAAAACTCGGCACCTCCTCTTCTCCCGCCGCCTGGAGAGCCGGGAGCTTCTCGAGCGCCCGCTCGATGATCGTTGTCTTGCCGCCGCCCGATCCATCGACCACGATGATGCCTCGGGTTTCCTTGCCCCTGGCGAAGCGAATGGGTTCGGCAAGGAGATTGCCCTGCTCGTCTTTCCGGAGCACGTGATCGAGATGGGTTTTGACGGCGCCGTCCCGGACATCTGTCCGGACGTACAGGGCCTTCAGGTCGTCGACGATCTCGTCGACCATGAAGGCATGGTTGGGTTCGTGAATCATGGCGATCCTCTTGTGATCGGCCGGCCGGCGTACGTTCTGTGACGAATGGACGGCGAGGTTTTCAGGGGGGATGCGCCTTCCTCGGCGCGGGACACCTCTGACGGGCTATGCCGTCTCAGGAGGTGGCAGTGAGTATAATGGGTCTTCCTTCGTCGGATCGGAAAAGAGAAAGGTCGAAAAAAGGCGCGCCGCTCTCGGAAGAGCGGCAAGGGTGACGACCACCCCTGCCCTCTTCCGATGCTCCCGACGCACACGCGCCTCCCGGGCTAGTCCTCCTCGATCGAGTAGCCGCCCGTCGACCCGGACCGCGTGGTAGACGCCGACGGACCCAATTCGCCCGGTCCGGAGATCACTTCACCCGATGCCGATTCCGAGGACGTCGGGGGCAGAGCCGAGGAATCAGGGTCGCGATGGACGTCCGTGGGGATCACGAGGCCGATCTCGTCCCGCTGCGCGGGCGCATTCGTCGAAGAAGCCACCACATTGAATCCGGTGAAAAGGCGCTCCTCTTGGTAGGCCAGGCGGTCTTCCGACCAGTCTTCGGTAAGAATGCTTGCCGCTGCCTTCGCATCCGAGTTCATCGCCTCGATTTCACGGATCGCCTGAAGCACGATGGGCAGAGCCATTTCCGCCTCCTTGCGCCGCGCGGCACGAAGCCGGCGTGCCGCGGCCAGCCAGGTCTGAGCCTTGACCCCCGCGAACCCGGCGAGAGCCGCGTCGACCTGATGCCATTCGCCATCGAGCTTGACCTCGATCGCGCCGAGATCCTCGGAATACCAGCGCACCTCGACCTTCTTGTTGCGGGCATGGATCGCCCAGCGCGCCAGCTGCTCGGTCTGATAGCTGATCCCCAGGACAGTGATGCCGTCGTTCTGAACCGTGCATTCCGTCGCAGTCCCGAAGACAAGCCGTCGTCTGCGCATGGCCGGGATCGGCGTGACCCCCCAGACATGGTTCAGTTCGCGCCAGCGGTTCAGGGGCGTCTGGGCAGCGAGACCGGCGTGGGGCGTGTTGTGGTAGATGTCGACGACCCAGCGGATGAGAGCGAAGGTCAGGTCGTCGATGGTCAGCGCCGCTCTGCCCTCGGAATCGTAGTCTCCTCGGGCCACGACATTCGAGAACGTCCGGCCTGTCAGTCGCGGGATCAGGGTGTCACCGATGGTCCTGAACACGCGTTCTACCGTGCCGCGCAGCTGCGGAAGCCCGCCCGGCGCGCGTTCCGCGGTGATCCCCAGATCGGCGCAGGCGCCGCGAAAATCGAGGGACTTGTAGCTGCTTCCACCGTCGGTCACGATGGTTTCAGGCGTGCCGTGCATGTCCCACGAGGACAGCGCGTCAACCGCGTCCGCCCATTGCCCCTTGTCGCGGACCACCATCTCGAGGGTCTTCACGGCGTTGGCGGCCGTCGGCGTCGTGGACAGGCGCATACCGACGATACAACGCGAGGCTGCGCAGATCGCGACGGACAGCCACATGCGAAACGTCTTCCGCGGCTTGCCCTTGGAGTCGAGGAAACCGAGAGACCGGAGCTCCTCGTCATCAAGGTGCGCCAGCAGACCGGTATCGGACATGATCGTGATCAGGTCGACCTCCCACTCATCCATCTCGACGCGCTCGAGCGGGCGGGTCAGTTGCAGCCCCTGCCCGACCGGGGCGTGTTTGCGGCGGGCCGCTTCGAGCCCCATCCGGCCGATATCGACGTGGAACGGGTCGAGTTTCAGGATCGAACGGCGGACCGTTTCTCGCGAGGGCACGGCCAGGGGCGACAGTCCCTCTTTCGCGCGTTCCGCATTCGCCACCTCGAATGCAGCCTGGACATTCCTGAAAATCATGGCCTGCGTCGGCCTTTCGGGGGTCGCGTACTTGCGCACCTCTTCCATCAGGATGATCCGCTCCTCGGGCATGAAGCGGCTCGTCCGATTGCCACCCTTCGCGCGGTGGTCGCCGAGCCCGACCAGATTTTCCCGCTCGTAGCCGCGAACCCATTCGAGCAAGGTCTTGCTCGAAGGCGCTTTCGGCATCGTTTCATAGCCACCGACATATTTCCGTGCCGCTTTGCCGTTCCGCGTGTCGGTGTACTCTTTCGCAAGCGTCTGCAGTTTCACCATCACCCGGTCGACGGAGTCGTAGGTCCGCTTCACCCGCCCCTGCCGCTCGAGATCATAATACGCCTGCACAAAGGCATCGCGGATCAACAAACGCTCGCGCGCCGCGTCCGGGAGGGTGGCAAGCAGGTCGATGTCTGCGGCACTGTTTACGAGGCTGCGCCGGACGCCTTCCGGCAGGAAGGCGCCGCGCTCGTGGACGATATCGCCGTCGGCGACACGGCGGCTCAGCACGCCATGCGGAAATGCTTCCGCCACCCCGGTCTTGTCGACCCGGACAAAGATATAGCCTTCCTCGCTCTCGCTGACCGGCCGGAAGTCGATGCCGTTGATGGTCACCTTGTCATAGGTTTCGAAACGATAGCGCGTGCGGGTCGGATCGAAATGAAGGGTCATCGGCACAGCTCCATGGGCTTGATGAGCGACCACGGCGTGATCCGCTCGTGGCGGGCAAGGTGAAGGCGATGGCGCGCGACCTGGCGGATCAGGGCGCGCAATCCTCGCGCTCCCATCCCGATCTCGTCGGTCAACTCGTCAAGCCGCGCGGCCCCGACGAGATCGGACGTGACGGCGACCGCCACGGTATCCGCCTCCGGATCGGGGTGACGGACGGAATGAAACAGCGCTGCGTTGTGGACCTCGACCGGGTCGAGATCACGCTCCGTGAAGACCCGGACCTTGTCCGCGATCTCCGGAACGGCTTCCGCGGCAGCCGCACTGATTTTCTCGAGGAACTCACTGTCAAGGTACTTGCTGGCCTTCACCGCGATGGCGATGCGATTGCCATTCACCATGGTCGCCAGGAAATCGAAGTAATGGGAGCAATCCTCTCCGCGCTCGTCGGTCCAGCTCACCTCCACCTGGTCACGCAGATCGCGGACATCCGGGCGCGCCATCAGGATGAGCGCTGTCTGCATCTCGAGGTGGCTTTCGAACAGGAGGACGCGCCCCGGGCCGTCGCCGAGCACGAGGTGCCCGGAAAAGTGGCCCTTGGAATGCAGCGCGACGTCACGATCGGCGCTGGATGGTTCCGGCAGCAGGATGCCGCCACAAGGATCGGGTTCCATATCATTTCCTCTTCAACCAGGTCATCGGTTCAGGCGACCGAGGCTGGGTGCCCCGCGGCGGGCCAGGCGGGCCCCTTGGCCCACTCCCGTCGCGGAGGACGATCCCTCTCGGTCTGGGAAGGAAATTGATCCGCGGCCCGGATTCCCCATGCATTTTTGTAGACACGTCACTTCCCTGAAATCGTTGGATTTTCTCATCCCTCGTGCGCGGACGGAGAAAATATTCGATCCTCGGACCGACGAGATGCCGGTGGCGCACGTGGGCAGGGACACGGGCACGGGCACGGGCCCGAAGCCTTGTGGATGCCTCCTTCCGGCTGCAACAGATCAGGCCAACCGGACGCGAAGCTCCGCAAGACGGGCCCCGTACCAGGAAACCAGGGCCGACATGTCTCGCGGGCTTCCGCGCTCGCGGGAGATCCGGTCGATCGCCGAAAACGGGACGGCCGCGAGCCGGGTCTCCAGATCGAGGATCACCGCGCCGACGACGCGCGGCAACGGGGGCGTCGCGGACGCGAGGTCCGAGAGTGCCTCCAGCGACCGGAGGCCCGCCGAGTCGTCGAGCGAGCCCAGGACGTCCCGCAACCCGCCGATATGAAAGGCAAGGAAATCGAGTACGGCCAGAATGGCACATCCACGCTCTTCGGCATCGTTGAAATCGAAAATCGAATTCGGGTATGTCATGTCACTTCTCCTTGAAGGAAATCGCGCAACCGCAGGGCAGTCCGGATCTCCGGGTTCCGCGCGCGGCCGCGGGCTTCGGGCGTCATGGCCAGGACCGCGGCGAAGGCTATGCCGCCCTCATGGCGGAGCCGCCGCCATCGAAAGTCACGTCCGCCCTGACGGCATCCAGGAGACCATCCGTGAGGAGACAGATGTCTTCGACCCGGGGGTCGCTGGGGTCGAGCATTGCAAAGCGACCGGCTTCCGGGCGGGTGTCATCGTGGACGTTCACGAGGGCGAGCACGCCCAGCACGTCCATGGCGAGTTGCCGGGTGCGGCGCGTCGGCCGCGGTTCACGCGCAAGGCGTTCGGAAAGCTCGACGACGGCCCGAGCGGCCGTTTTCCCCCCGAGCAGACCGGCGGCGGCGTGCAGCGCCGACCCGTGGCTCTCGACGAACGCATGCAGAGACATGGTCCGGCCGTCGTGACCGGGGGGCCGCAGATGGGGCAGGTTGAAGGGGTCGAACATGTGAGCTCCTGTTCTTGCGAATGTCGATTGCTTTCTCCCAATCCGAATTCGCTGGAATTGCGACTTGAAAGCCGATAGATCAGCCGCTTCCGGCAGGCCGATTACGCCCCCGGACATCCTTCGATTTCGAATGGGTTGAGGTGCTCGCAGCCTCCCGCCACTACGGCGGGAAAAGTACTGAGAGAGTTTCTTCGGATTACACCATGAACCAATCTTCTCCGGTTTGCCTTTGCAAACCGAAGATTGGCTACTTTCTGGAGACCGAAAGAATTTTTCCGATCAGGCAGCCCGGGTGCGGGAGTCCCTTCCGAGTTCGCGTGATCATCCGCCGGGATGGGAAGCTGATCTAGATCGGCGCGCGGATCGTTCGGCATGCCCGCGCCATAACCTTCCAGTTGCCCGCGATGACCCCCACCAGACCCGCTTCTTGCTGCGGCAGCCCGGGCAACGATGCTCTGCGCCTACGGTGTCAGTCTAAATGAAAGCCTCAGCACGCCGACGGGCGGTCGCCAGGGCCGCCTCTGCCACTACGACCCGGCGAGGTGGGAGAGAAGGTGACCTGCCACTGATCTTTCATCCAGCCGCGACCGGAGCCCGGTTGGTGTTTACGCCAAATGGCGCGGGTTGAGCAATCGCCCGACGCGCGGAGCTCTCATCTCGCGCAGCGGGTCGGGCGATTGCGGTGGTCAGGGTCTGCGCGTAGTCAGCCGGGGTCTGATAGCCCAAGGCCGAATGGGGGCGCTCGGTGTTGTAGTCGGCGACCCAGGCGGCGATCAGGTCGCGGGCATGGGCGAGGTTACGAAACAGCGTCTCGTTCAAGAACTCGTCCCGCATCCGGCCGTTGAAGCTCTCGACAAAGCCATTCTGCATCGGCTTGCCCGGCGCGATGTAGTGCCATTCGATCCGGTTCTCGGCGCACCACTTCAGGATCGCGTTCGAGGTCAGTTCCGTCCCGTTGTCCGACACGATCATTCCCGGCTTGCCGCGACGTTCGATCAGCGCCGTCAGCTCCCGCGCGACGCGCCGGCCGGAGATCGACGTGTCCGGGATCGCGGCGAGGCATTCGCGCGTGACGTCATCGACGATGTTCAGCACCCGGAACCGCCGCCCGCACGCGAACTGGTCATGGACGAAATCCAGTGACCAACGGGCATTTGCGCGCGCCTCGACCAGGATCGGGGCGCGGGTGCCGATGGCCTTGCGCCGCGCGCGCCGCTTGCGGACGGTCAGCCCTTCCTCGCGGTAAAGCCGGTAGATACGGTTGATCCCCGAGGGCTCGCCCTCCCGCCGGAGCAGGACGAAGAGCCGCCGGTAGCCGAACCGCCGACGCTCGTTGGCAAGCTCCCGCAATCGGCCGCGCAGTTCCGTGTCGGGTGCGCGTTGCGACCGGTAGCGGATCGTCTTCCGATCCGCGCCGGCAATCTGGCACGCCCGTCGTTCCGACAGCCCGAACCGGGCCTTCAGATGCGCGACCGCCTCGCGCTTCACGACGGGCGTCACCACTTTTTTGAAACCAGCTCGCGCATCGCGGCCAGATCCAGCATCTGCTCCGCCAGCAGCTTCTTCAACTTGGCGTTCTCGTCCTCGAGCGCCTTCAGCCGTTTGGCCTCTGACACCGTCATGCCGCCGTATTTGGCTTTCCAGTTGTAGAACGTCCCCTCCGACATGCCGTGCTTGCGGCACAGATCGGCACACTTCGCCCCGGCCTCATGCTCGGCCAGGATGCCGATAATCTGCTCTTCGCTGTATCTCGTTCGCTTCATTGTCCGTCCCCTCCTTGGGTCGGACTCTAATCGCAGGTGGAGGAAAAATCCCGTGGCAGGTCAGGTCCCCTGCAAACCATAGCAAGACTGGTTGAAAACCATGTCGCATGCCGCCATCGCCAGTTTGCCCACGGTGCCCCTTGCGCTGATAATGGTTGTGCCTCTGGAGATCATTTTCGCTGAGCAACCATCAAAGCCAGCAGCGGTGATCTTCTTTTCGGTATCAAGAACGAAGACTGCTCCGGTTTCGGGCGCATCGACGACCGAATACCAAGGAACTTCGCCTCCCCAGTATTCCGGCACACCTGTCTTGGGGGTGCCACCGCTGATTATCGCGACCTGATCGGAGAATGGCCGACGTTCCCACCCCTTCGGCAGGCCGTCGGGGCCGAAGCTGTCGGGGAAGAGGGCGGCGGTGGTGGGGTCCATGTGGGCGGGGGGCTGGCCGAGGGCGCGGGCTTGGACGGGGTCGAAATCCACGAACCAGGACCGATAGAGCGCCCGCGCCATCTCCTCCAACGTCGCGCTCATCCGGCGGTTCAACTCGATCTTGTCGTCGAGGGACTGCAGGATGTCCGCGATGCGTTTCTGCTCCGCAATCGGCGGCAGGCAGATGTGAAACGCCTTCAGTTCCGGGTAGTAGATTGTCTGGTGGGTCGACCCATAGGAGAAGCGAGAGAACGAGTCCCGCTCTGCAAGCAACGCAAACTTCAGGAACCTGTAATCGAGGTTCTCAGAGCACACCCAGTTGGCAAAATCCTGACTGGTTGCCATCGGTCTACCCATGACAATCACATAGCCGACAGACGCGGTTCTGGATAGGCAAACGGTATTGGCGGGCAGCACCCTTGCTGCCGAATTCGCGATACCGAGATCGTTGGTGTGTTGCATGGTCTCATGGATAGTCCGGCCATGATTGCTGGTTGCGTCCTTGATGCCGATCCAAGGTATCTCGCCGCCCCAGTATTCGGGCTTCTTGCGACTCGGGGTGTGCCCAGATTCCAGCCGAGCAACATCCGTGAGAGCGGTCCAACGCCACCCCTCAGGCGCAGGCGTACCCGGGTTGCCGACGCCGAGGACATACTGCCCCTCAATAACGCCGGTTGTCGCTTCCCTGCCTCCGGTTTTTCGAGCCATTACAACAGCTCTCCGAGCCGGGCCTCGATCTCGTTCTCCAGACGTCGCCCCTCGGCGAACTGTGCCCGAAGCTCCGCCGTGAGCCGGTCGAATTTCTCCTCGAAGGGCTCGCCGTCCTCCTCGGCCGCGCCGGCGCCGACATAACGGCCCGGGGTCAGGACGTAGTTATGCTTCGCAATCTCCTCCATGGAGGCCGACTTGCAGAAGCCCGGCTCGTCGGCATAGGCGCCCGCGTCCGGCTCTCCGCGCCAGGCGTGGTAGCGGCGCGCGATGCGCGCGATCTCCTCGCGCGACAGCTCCTTCTGCTTGCGCGAGCCCGGCACCAGCGCGCCCATCTTGCGGGCATCTATGAACAGCACCTCGCCGCGGCGGTCGCGCAGCTTGGCGTCCTTGGCCACGCCGTTCGACTTGTCCCTCGCCAAGATCCAGATGCAGGCCGGAATCTGGGTGCCGTAAAAAAGCTGCCCCGGCAGTGCAATCATGGCGTCCACCGCCTCGGCCTCGACCATGGCGCGGCGGATGTCGCCCTCTCCGCTCGACATCGACGACATGGAGCCGTTGGCCATGACCACGCCCGCGACACCCGTGCTGCCCAGCTTGTCGTAGATGTGCTGCATCCAGGCGAAGTTGGCGTTCCCGACCGGGGGCGTGCCGAATTTCCAGCGCCGATCCTCGGCCAGGATGTCGCCGGACCAGTCCGAGATGTTGAAGGGCGGATTGGCCATCACGTAGTCGAACTTCTCGTCGGGGAAGGCATCGCGCAGGAGCGTGCCCTCGGCGTTCCATTTCAGGTTCGCCACGATCCCACGGATGGCGAGGTTCATCCGCGCGAGGCCATAGGTGGTGTGGTTCCGCTCCTGCCCATAGATGGCGAGGTCGGCCCGGCGATACTTGTGCGCCTCGAGGAAATTCTCGGACTGGACCATGAAGGACCCCGATCCGTGGCAAGGCTCATACAGGCGGCCCTTTACCGGTTCGATCATCTGGACGATGAGCTCGACAACCGGCTTCGGCGTGTGGAAATCGCCGCCGCGCTTGCCCTCGTTGCTGGCGAATTCGGAGATGAAATACTCGTAGATGCGGCCGATCAGGTCGAAGTCCCGGGGCGTTCCGTCGAACTCAATGTTCGAAAAGAGATCGATCAGGCCGGTGACGATGGCCGGGTCGAGCGACTCGCGTCCGAAGACCTTGGGGAGCGCGCCCTTGAGCTGCTCGTTGTCGGCCTCGATCGCGCGCATGGCGTTGTCGACCTTGACCCCGATGCCCTTGTCCTTGGCGTTCGCGGCCAGCGTGCTCCAGCGCGCGGCCTCGGGGACCCAGAAGATGCCGTCCGCCAGGTATTCGTCGACGTCCTCGGCGACCTCTTTGCCCTCGGGGAGGAGCTCGTCATACTTCCGCTGGAAGGCGGTGCCGATGTAGCGGAGGAACAGCAGTCCCAGGGCCACATGCTTGTACTCGCCCGGGTCCATGGATCCGCGCATCTTGTCGGCCGCCGCGAAGAGCGTCTTTTCGATGGTCATCCGCCGTCCCTTTCCTGGCGTTGTTTCGCCAGTCGGTTGATTTGCTTGTGCCAGTTATTGTTGAGAAATGGGCTAGGATCAATTCTCCCGGTCCGCGGGTCAGAACGCCGACGCAAAGCACTCTTCGTGGCTCCCGCCGTTCTCTCCTCTCTTGCCGATCCCAGGAGGACGACGTTAGTGTCCGCGGTGCTGGTGTAATTTCGCTGCCGCCAGCGGTGTAATCCTGGGTGGCCATCGAGGTGTATGGTCGAGGTGGAGTTTGGCGACTTCAACCACGAACCCTACGGAGACCCCGATGACCAAGACGACCATGGACCTGTCCGAGCTTATGGCCAAGCACGATCAGGGAGACTTTCTTCGAACCATAGCCGAGGCGGTGCTTCAGCTGATCATGGAGGCCGATGTCGAAGGCCTGATCGGCGCTGGTCGCCACGAACGCAGCGGTGAACGCACGACCTGGCGAAACGGGTATCGAGAGCGCGCTCTCGATACCCGTTTGGGCACACTGAACCTGCGGGTGCCGAAGCTGCGGCAGGGCAGCTATTTCCCCGGCTTCCTCGAGGCGCGGAAGACCTCCGAGCAGGCCTTGGTCGCGGTGATCCAGGAGGCGTGGATCGGCGGCGTCTCCACCCGTCGCGTGGACGAGCTGGTGCAGGCGATGGGCCTGTCCGGCATCTCGAAGAGCACCGTGTCGAAGCTGTGCAAAGACATAGACGAGCGCGTCGGGGAGTTCCTGAACCGCCCGCTGACCGGCGAATGGCCCTACGTCTGGCTGGATGCGACCTACCTCAAGGTCCGCCAAGGCGGTCGCATCGTGCCGGTCGCGGCCATAATCGCTGTCGCCGCCAACACCGAGGGCCGGAGGGAGATCATCGGCCTGGGCATCGGCCCATCCGAAGCCGAGACGTTCTGGACCGAGCTCCTGCGCTCCCTGAAGGCGCGCGGGCTGGGTGGGGTCAGACTGGTCATCAGCGACGCGCACACCGGACTCAGAGCGGCAATCTCAAGGGTATTCGAGGCCACGTGGCAGAGGTGCCGCGTTCACTGGATGAGGAACGCCCTCGCACATGTGTCCCGCGGCCAGCACACCGTCGTCGCCGCCGCGATCCGCCAGGCCTTCGACCAACCCGACCGAACCCAGGCCGGCGAAATCTGGCGCAAGGTCGCGGAACAGCTGCGCCCGCGCTGGCCCAAGCTGGCCGAGCTGATGGATGCCAGCGAGCACGATGTCCTCGCCTACATGACCTTCCCTCGGCAGCACCGCACGAAGCTGCACAGCACGAACCCGATCGAGCGTTTGAACAAGGAGGTGAAGCGCCGTGCCGATGTCGTCGGGATCTTTCCGAACGAGGCCTCCATCATGCGTCTGATCGGCGCCGTCCTGTTCGAAGCCAACGATGAATGGCAGACCTCGAGCCGCTACATGATGGTCGAGGCCTTCGCCCAGATCGACAAGGAGGAGATCGACCCCATTCTCAGCATAACCACGAAAGCCGCCTGATCATGCCCTCAGGCCATCCGGGAATTTACACCAGCTTGACGGACGTGACCGAGACGACCCAGCCATTCGAGAAAAAGAAGGTCGGCTGTGCCTGTTCTGCTGCTCAGGGATAGTGTCGGTCGTGTCGCGAATTCTGTGGAAAATCCCTGGCGGCGCGCTCCGGGCACGTGAAGTTGGCGCCGCTCAGGCGGCGAGGTCAAGGGGCATCGGTTCGAGGGGCTGAGAGAGGGTCTCCCATCCGTCGACCTTGCGCATCTGGATCTGACCGGAGGCCAACAGCGCCCAGAGCAGCATCGGCACGGTCTCGGCACAGGGCAGCACGGTCTCGGGTTCCATCGCATCCGCCATTACGGCCTGCTGGCCGGCGCGACCCGCAAGGCCACCATCGCCCGCATCCGCGACCTGCTCGGGCAGCGGCCGCCCGAACCGGACGCGCAAGAACGGCCCTTAGCTGCCGTCCACCTACCACGCCGGATGCCGCGGTGCGGCCCGTTGAACTTGCCATTCGCTGCGCACGCCTGCGAAATCACGCCGCCAGCGAGCCGCGCATCGCGGGGTATTGCTAATACCTGACACAAGCCATCAGATGACTTGGCCCAGCCCAAACCGGTCGGTCGTTCTGTGTACCCGATAACCACGCTTTCCCCACAGGAGACCCGGAAGCGGACTAACAAAACCTTTTCGCTTAGCTACCCCTCTAGCACTCCAAAGGCGAACAGAGTAGGCAGTCAAACGAACGATCAACGTAAGTGTGGCAATAAATTAATGGAGCTGGAATATGTCTTCGAAGGAAGCAAAAGAAGATCGCAGTTCTGAATTCAAAGGGTGCCTTGTATGTAAGCACGGTCGCTTCGTGGACGACCTGCCACTATTTGGTGAATGTCGCTGCAACCCACCTAGACCAAAAATAGATCGAAACAATGAAGTTGCTGGAAGAATTTTTCCGCATGTCCGGTTTGATGACTGGTGTGGGCGGCTTCAAGTAAAAACATCTAGGCGAACAGAAGCGCAACTCAAGAAGGTGATCCCACACCTGTCTCGAGAGCACATGTGTTCAGAGGCGAAACGTTTGCTTAATGAGGGCGACCATCTTTTGGCAATAAAGTTCTTTGAGTCCATTTATGGTGGTGGCGAAATTACAGTTCATATGATGGGCCGAATTTCAAAAACTCTACACGACTTGATGCTCAAGAATCAAGGCGATGCTGATTTGAGATCACTATTCGTAACGTGGCTTCGGCGCGCCGCAGACATGGGGCATCCAGGAGCCTGCATCTTATATGCGCAAGTTCTTGTCGATAAGGAGTATTCATTGCTCGACGAGGGATTGTCAGAAAAATATTTAAGGCAAGCTGCAGATCTTGGGGATGAAGACGCCAAGCGGAGAATTGAGATGGGTAGTCTGTACAGAATTGATGCAAAAAGCCTTCCGGAAATCCGCTAATTACAGGTGTTTGAAGTTGATAAGTGATAATTTTTCTCTACGAAATTCGGCTCCCACTCGACAATGGCGCAGTCGCATATATTCTCTGAATTGGATGGCGTGTGGATAACTCATTCGGTGCACTCTGGTTTTCATTGTCTGGAACCTACGCGAACGAAAGGATCAGCGCGGTGGCAAGCCAAAGCCTAATAGTCGGCGATTGGGCCGCCGCGCTTTTCAACATGCCCACCGCCTCGCCTCGCCGCGACTTCCGTCCGCTACCTGCGCATTGCGGCCGCTCGGACAGGACGCAGCGGTGGTCGACATGGGCCCCGCGGTTGCCCGCGCCGCCTCGCCGGTCCCCCGTGCTATCATGACGCACCAACGTCGGGTTGGTGTCGTGGTGGGCGTGGCGGATGGGAGGAACTGCCATGCCCACTGCCAACCTGCCTGCCATTCGCGCTTGCCGCCCCGCCTGGAACAAGGGCCGCGTCGTCGGTCAGAAACGCCCGCTGATGCCAAAACACGTCTGGGCCATCCGCGTCCGCCTCGAGATCGCCGGGAACCACCGCGACCTCGCGCTCTTCAACCTCGCCATAGACAGCAAGCTTCGGGGCTGCGATCTCGTG
This sequence comes from Rhodovulum sp. ES.010, assembly GCF_900142935.1. NCBI lineage: Bacteria > Pseudomonadati > Pseudomonadota > Alphaproteobacteria > Rhodobacterales > Paracoccaceae > Rhodovulum > Rhodovulum sp. ES.010. Next base: position 1,877,383 of record NZ_FSRS01000001.1, read on the forward strand.
AAACTCAAGGTCGCGGATGTCTACGCGGCCGGCCAGGTCAAGGAACGCGCCTCGATCATCCAGAGCAAGACCCAGCGCCCGGTCCGGTTCGAAATCACCGAGGGCACGCGCAAGTCGCTCGCGCGCTGGATGGACGAGCCCCTGATGGTCGGCTCCGAATACCTTTGGCCGGGGCGATTCCATGAACGCCTGCACATCTCGACCCGGCAATACGCCCGCCTCGTCCGGGAATGGGTTCGTTCCATCGGCCTGGATCCCACCTCCTACGGCACGCATTCGATGCGCCGCACCAAGGTCGCCCAGATCTACCGGAAGACAGGCAACCTGCGGGCCGTGCAACTCCTGCTTGGCCACACCAAGATGGACAGCACGGTCCGCTACCTCGGCGTCGAACTGGAGGATGCGCTCGCGATCTCGGAAAGCGTCGAAATCTGAAGTCGACGGGCCGCCTTCACAGGCGGCCCGTTCCGGCCATTGACCACCGCCTGGCTCCGCCGCGGCGCGGCCCGTCCTTCCAGCCATTCGCCGCGCCTACGAAGTCACGCAACTGGCGTACCGCACCTCGCGGGGCATCGCGGATAGCTAACCAAAACGGTCAGATGCCGTGTGCCAGCCAGATCCTACTTGGTACACCGAGACGAGATTATCTCTCTGATTTTGGGCGAATAGTTTTTCATGTTAGGTCCGCCTTCACCTGACTTTCGCGATGGAGACAATCCCTAGTTTGTTCCATCCGTAGATAGTTGCGCGTGACACGCCAATCATCTTCGCGACGTCTTCCGCACGCACTCCTTGGTCCAGTGCCGCCTGTGCCTTCCGGACATTCTCAGGCGTCGCGAGGCTTGGCGCGCCGACACCCGGACGTTCGGACTTCGCAGAAATACGCAACCGGGCCGCACCCTTGACGTTGGTCGGATCGACGAGGTGAGGCTCAAGCCAAATCGCCCACCTGCGCAACGCGTTTCCGACCCGCAGCTTCGAGGCTTCGGTGTTGTAATTCCGGCTGAAACGCGTTCCGATTTCCTCGCCGATTTCTACACCGGTCCGGTGCGGGTCTTCGAGTAGGATTTCGCGCGTGGCTTGTAGCGTAGGGGCCTTCATGGCGGCGTGCCGAAGCATGTCTTCGGCAGATGCGCTGTTTGGCACAAGCGAGTAAACCTTACCGTCACGGACCTCGATCAACCCTAGCGCCACCAAATCAGTACGACTTCGGTTTTGGTTCGCGGCGTCCCAATCATCTGTTGGAACAGCTTCATCACTGGACATAGTGAATTCGAGCGAGGCTAGGGCCGATGGTGGAGCGGTGCCAGCGATGAAGAGGCGTTCGGAGCGCGGACTGTGACCATCGTTTTCGCTAAGAATTCTCTGCAGATCTTCTGAGGGCGCGCCGACTTTCCTCAACACTGCGACGCGCCCTTGGGAGTCGGTATCGAGAAAAGTGTCAATCACAGATGAATCGACACCGATTGAGCGCAGGGGAGGCCCTGCCGGGACCACCATTGGACGTTCGTCGCTTAGCTCATCGATTGTGGCTGGCTTGCGTAGTACGTGGAGATAGACCGCCAACGTCGCATCCCGACTCAGCGCGTTTTGCAGCCCACGTACGGCGAGGGTCCGGAGCAACAACCCGAACAGTTCCTTGTCCCGTGTCTTTTTACCTGTCAGGAACCGGGCGGCTCGCATGCCAATCCCACCGCTTGGTTCGACATCGTCAACCCGACCGAATTGAATCCATTCGGCGCGCGTCGTGAGAGTCGCAACCACCGCTGAGAAATCCTTGGTTGGGTCTGGTTTTACGAACCAGCCTTTCTCTCTATCGACTAGCTGACCCTCTAAAGTGCGCCCCGCATCCTCCACCTCAATGGTCTGCGGTCCCACTTGCTTCCAGCGGCGCGTTTGCCTTCGGGTTTCGGTAGTAGAGGACTCGCTGCCATAGTTTATGCCCGATTTCGCTGCCCCTTTTGCGTCCGGAATGGGCGCACCGGCAGATGCTCCCGCTTCTACTTCGGCACCAATACGCCAACCTCGCTGCGTTCGGTCGATATCCTCTCTGACATATGCGTCGCCCGATCTTTCGAAAATTGGGTCCGGCTGGCAGTGCTTGAATTGAACCTCAATGGACGCCTTCTTTATACCGAAGGAGACAGAAAGAGAGAAATCATCACCTTCAAGTTGAATCATTTCCTCGCCGAAAGAGGCCGATACCTCCAAGTCGTATCCACCCATGAAGCGGTTGGACGGCGCGCGAAGCCAGACATTGGCAATATGTGGATCCAAGGGCGAAGGTGCTCTTGCGTCATAATCGACAATGAAATCCGGTTCATCCATGGGTACATCTCTCGCTTCTCTAGTAGCCCAGCATCATCCTAATTCATTGAATGGATCAAGGTTTTAAATTTGCCAAGCCGATTAGGTCATGTTGACAAATGGCGCACCCAGAGGCGGATGAAGCGACGGTTGCACGCACGCTGGCAGGACGGCACTCTGGTTCCATGCTCTTTTCAGTCATTCGAGCAATGTGCGGCGAAGGTCCGCTCCCTGGAGAAATATCCCGAGGCAGGTCACACCTGAGATCTCGAGGTTGAAGGTCCGCCTTGTCGGCATCTGCAAATCCCCGCTGCAGAGCGGCGAATGCACACTTTCCGCCCACTCCGCGGGGCAGAGGTCGGACAGCAGGGCGGACGATCGAGCATCCTGTCGGGCTGCCCGCGGACCTTCGACGCACCAGAGACCAAGGGCAACATTCCCGCGGGAAATCTGCAGGATCCAGAACGCAGGTGACCGAACTCGACGGATGCCCTCTTCCATCGGCGCCGAAGAATTCGCTTCCGGTTCTCCCAAGCCAGCCAATGTTCCTCCTGTCGATTCCAGGGAGAATGGCATGTCTGCTCCGGTACCGAACATCTCGATCAGGACTTGCCGACGGTCGTGGGCCTCCCATGCTGTCGCCCAGGCCGCCACCGTCGCCGACCCGATCGGCGTGCGATCTGCCCATGACGAGCGACGGGACCGGGGGCCGGATACGTCTCGACCCCGCCGGGAGCGCGCGCCCTGCGAAGCGTCCGCCCTGGCGAGGCCCCTGGTGCGCGATCACGGCCCACCGCCCTCCAGCCCCGGCGCCGCCGGCCGGAGGGTCACCGGCCCCCGCCTGCTTGCGGCCTGCAAGGGCGTCGGCCGGTCCGTTCCCGGAGGACTCCGGAAGGTCGACCACCGCGGGCACGAGGTTCCCGCAGCGATCGGGAGGCCCCCGGTGGGCATGGCGGCAGTCATCCGCAAGGGCATGTGCGGGGTGGCAGCCGTCCGCGGGCCCGCGCCCCCGACCCAATCGGGCATGCGGTGATCGGGTGCCCGCATGACCCCGCATGACATGGAGATCGAGGAGACCGGGGAACCGGATGTCCGGACCGTGCGTTTCCGGGGCAAGCCGACCGACGTCGTCCTGTCGCCGCGGGCGTTTCCGCCGCTCGGCGTCATGGCCACGCCAGGCGGCCCTGGAGCTTCGGGACCGCCTTCTCGAACAGGATCTCGCCGATGTCGCGACCTGGCTCGCGCTGCGCCTTCCCGGCGCCGAGGTCTTGCTCCTCGCGCAATCGCACTACAGCCAGCCCGCCTTAGTCGCGGAAATTGCCTATGTCGTCGTCGAGACCAAGCCGCAGGCCGTGAGACGCAGCTGCGCGCGGAGGCCACGCGGGCGCTCTCGGCCCTTGACTGGCACATCGCGCCGCGCAATGCCGGCGCTGCCGCGGCACCAACGTGTTCCGGGTGGCGGATGGACGATGGGTGCGGTGGGTCGCGGAGGAGCAGGTCTGAGCGCCCTGCGATCCCTGGTTCGCCACGCCCGCGTCGGACCCGCCCGGATATACCTGCCGTGCCTGCGGGCACCGCGATGCCGTTTTCCAGTACACCGACGCAGGCGAGCCCTGCGACTGGCTGCGCGGGCTGCGGGCTGTTCGCGGGCGAGGCGCTCACCGACGCACAGGCGGCACGTGTGAGACGGGCGCGCTGTCTCGAGCTGCGGTGACGCGGGCCGCGGCCATGTCGCCCGAGGGTCGACCATCCTTGTCCGGCCGACCGCAGAAATCTGCCTGCGCCGGACGCGATGAGCCGCGCGCAGGTCACGCCGCGAAATCCGCCATCGTGGACATGCAGGGTCGGCCCAAGCGTGGTCCAGTTCCTGCACGGCCCGGGACCGTGATTGCGTCCTAGCCACCGGGTGCGGTCCGCGATGGACGCGCCCGGCGGCCGGACGAGGATATCGGCCGGCCCTTCCCGACGGTCTGGATCGTTACGCCCCCGGATTACGACGGGGATGCCCGTCAGACCCCTCCGGTCGCCACGGCGATCGACACCGGCGACGAGCCGGATCGTCGTTCCAAAGGCCCGATCGCTCGCGGCGCACCCGGCCCGACGCCCCGTCCCCGGTGGTCCTGCAGGGGGCGAACCTCTGCTCATCCCGCCAGGCCGACACCACGCACCGTAGCCTCCCGCCCTGCCGGTCACTACCATTTCGCAGCCGAAAACCGCCCGATGGAAGAATTAACCGTGTTTTAATGGAAGTTTTCTGCCCAAAATGGAAGATTTATGCGTGTCATCAAAAAGGACATCTCCGCCCGTCAGCTGCATTTCGAATGGCCGCAATTCATGCAGGTCATGCAGCCCTCGACCATGCGCATCTCGTAGGCGCCGCAGGCCGGGCAGGCGGGGCCGCGAGGGGCCTCGCCCACGGCCATCACCTCGGCGCGCGGGTCGGTCTTGAGCCCCTTGCCCTCGGACTCGATGAAGCCGATGGAAATCAGGTGGCGTTCGATCACGCCCCCGATCGCGGCGAGGATCGAGGGGATGTACCTGCCCTGCATCCAGGCGCCGCCGCGGGGGTCGAACACGGCCTTCAGCTCCTCGACCACGAAACTCACGTCGCCGCCCCGCCGGAACACGGCCGAGACCATACGGGTCAGCGCCACGGTCCAGGCGAAATGCTCCATGTTCTTGGAGTTGATGAACACCTCGAAGGGCCGCCGGCGGCCGCCGATGACGATGTCGTTGATGGTGATGTAGATCGCATGCTCGCTGTCGGGCCATTTCAGCTTGTAGGTATTGCCCTCGAGCGCGTGCGGCCGGTCGAGCGGGTCGGACAGGTAGACGACATCGGCCCCGCTTTCGGTCTCCGGCGTCTTGTCCGAGCTTTCCGAGACCGACAGCACGCTGCCGGTCACATCGTTCGGCCGGTAGGTGGTGCAGCCCTTGCACCCCGTCTCGTAGGCTTGCAGGTAGACGTCCTTGAACGCGTCGAACCCGATATCCTCGGGGCAGTTGATCGTCTTGGAGATCGAAGAATCCACCCATTTCTGGGCGGCGGCCTGCATCTTGACGTGTTCGGCCGGGGTGAGCGTCTGGGCGTTCACGAAATAATCCGGCAGGTCCGCGTCCCCGTGTTTCTCGCGCCACATCTGGACGGCGTAGTCCACCACCTCCTCCTCGGTTCGGCTGCCGTCGCGCTGCAGCACCTTGCGGGTATAGCTGTAGGCGAAGACAGGCTCGATGCCGGAGGACACATTGCCGGCGTAGAGGCTGATCGTGCCGGTGGGCGCGATGGAAGTCAGCAGCGCGTTGCGGATGCCGTGTTCGGCGATGGCGGCGCGCACGTCTTCATCCATATGGGTCAGCGCGCCGCTTTCCAGGTATTTCTCGGCATCGAAGAGCGGGAAGGCCCCCTTTTCCTTGGCAAGTTCCACCGAGGCGAGGTAGGCGGCCCGTGCGATCCGGTGGAGCCAGCGCTCGGTCTGCCGCGCCGCCTCGTCCGAGCCATAGCGCAGCCCCACCATCAGCAACGCGTCCGCGAGCCCCGTCAGCCCCAGCCCGATCCGCCGCTTCGCCTGCGCCTCCTGTGCCTGCTGATCCAGCGCAAAGCGCGACACGTCGACGACATTGTCCATCATCCTGACGGAGGTTGCGACCAGCGCGTCGAGTTCCGCCTCGTCGAGTTCCGCGATGCTCTCGAACGGGTCGCGCACCAGCCGGGCGAGGTTGATCGAGCCGAGCAGGCAGGCGCCATAGGGCGGCAGGGGCTGCTCGCCGCAGGGGTTGGTGGCGGCGATCGTCTCGCAATAGGCGAGGTTGTTCATCTGGTTGATGCGGTCGATGAAGATCACGCCCGGCTCGGCATAGTCGTAAGTCGCGCGCATGATCGTGTTCCAGAGGTCGCGGGCCTCGACCGTATGGTAGACCTTGTCGCCGAACTTCAACTCCCAGGGTCCGTCAGCCTTGACCGCCTCCATGAAGGCGTCGGTGACGAGGACGGACAGGTTGAAATTGCGCAGCCGCGCCGGGTCCTGCTTGGCGGTGATGAAATCCTCGATATCGGGGTGGTCGCACCGCATCGTGGCCATCATCGCACCGCGGCGCGAGCCGGCCGACATGATCGTCCGGCACATCGCGTCCCACACGTCCATGAAGCTCAGCGGCCCCGACGCATCTGCCGCCACGCCCAGCACGTCCGCGCCGCGCGGGCGAATCGTCGAGAAGTCGTAGCCGATGCCGCCGCCCTGCTGCATCGTGAGTGCGGCTTCCTTCAACATGTCGAAGATGCCGGCCATCGAATCGGGGATCGTGCCCATGACGAAGCAATTGAACAGCGTGACCGCGCGCCCCGTGCCCGCGCCCGCGGTGATCCGGCCGGCAGGCAGGAAGCGGAAATCCTCGAGCGCGGCGTAGAACTCCTCTTCCCGTGCGGCGCTGTCCTGCTCAGGCTCGGCCAACGCCCGGGCGATCCGCCGCCACGTGTCCTCGACCGTCAGGTCCTCGGGGCTGCCATCGGCCTTTTTCAGGCGATACTTCATGTCCCAGATCTGCTCGGCGATGGGGGCGGCAAAACGGCTCATCTCGGGTGTCCTCGGACGTTCGGGGAAGGTTGTTCAGAATAGGGCTTCGGCTTGAACTCCGCAACAAGTAGACTAGGTTTGACGGCCATCAACAGAATCTGGGGGCACGATGGCGGGGGGCCATGTCAATCTGGTGAAGCTTTGCGTCGGCGCCGAGCGGGTCGAGGACCTGACCCGCTGGCAGGCGAGCCCACGCGCCAAGGGGCCTGACGGCGTGCCCCGTCACGTCACCCGGATGTGGCCGAAACGCGAGGCCGAGCTTCTGGCGGGCGGATCTCTCTACTGGGTGTTCAAGGGGGTAATCCTCGCGCGCCAACGCATGATGCGGCTCGACGAGGTGCCGGGCGCGGACGGGATCACGCGCTGCGGCATCGTGCTAGACCCTGACGTGGTCCGCACCGAGGCCATGCCCAAACGGCCATTCCAGGGCTGGCGCTACTTGCGGCCCGAGGACGCCCCGCGCGACCTGACGCCCGGGCGCCAGCGCGAGGAAGACCTGCCGCCAACGCTCATGGCCGCCCTTGCCGAGATCGGCGTGCGCTGAACGCGCCCCATCCGCCGCAAACGGTCCGGGCGGGGTCGATGCCGCCGGGTGACGCGCGTTTCAGGTGTCGAGACCGAGACGGCCGGCGAGCGCGCGAAAGGCCTGCCGCGGCGCATCCTCCCACGCGGCCATGCGCGACTTGAACAACGTCGCCTGGCTGCGGTGGATCAGCCCGTCGGACAGGATTTTCAGGTGGTTGGCGCGCAGAGTCTCCCCTGTCGAGGTGATGTCCGCGATCACCTCGGCCGTCAGGTTCTTCACGGTTCCTTCCGTCGCGCCCTGGCTGTCGACCAACTGGTAATCGGCCACGCCCGCCCCGCGCAGGAACTCGCGCACCAGCCGGTGATACTTCGTCGCGATCCGCAGCCGGTGGCCGTGCACCGCCCGGAACGCCGCCGCCGCCGCGTCGAGATCGTCCAGAGTGTCGACATCGACCCAGAACCGCGGCACCGCGATCACCAGGTCGGCGAAGCCGAAGCCCATCGGCTCCAACTCGGCCACCCGCGACTCCCAGTCGGCGATGCGCTCCTGCACGAGGTCCGAGCCGGTGACTCCGAGATGGATGCGCCCGGCCGCCAGTTCGCGCGGAATCTCTCCCGCCGAGAGCAGCACCAGTTCCACCCCCTCGATCCCCTCGACCGCGCCGGCATATTCGCGGTCGGACCCGGTCCGGCTGACGCGCACGCCATGCCCAGCGAACCAGTCGAAGGTCTTGTCCATCAGCCGGCCCTTGGACGGCACGCCCAGTTTCAGCGTCATCCCACGGCCTCCAGCGAGAGGGCCAGCACCAGTTCCGGCCGCACGACAGCGCCCACTGCGGGCACCGCCTGCCCCCGGCCCAGCACCCGCGTGAGCGCGTCATAGCGCCCGCCGGTCGCGACGGGGGGCAGGTCGGGCCGGTTTTCGGCGTAGAAACCGAAAACGAAGCCGTCGTAATACTCCATCGTCGTGCGGCCATAGCTCGCCTCGAAATCGAGCAGGTCGACATCCACCCCCTGCTCGGCCAAAGCCTCCAGCCGCGCCTCCAGGAGGTCGAGCGCGGGCGCGATGGCGCGCAGGTCCACGGCAACGTCGCGCAGATGGGCGAGCGCGTTGGGGCAGGTCTCGCGGATCGAAAGGATGTCGTCGAGAAGCTCCACCTCCGCCGCCGAAACGGGCGGTTCGGCGGCGTCTTCCGCCAGCGCCGCCAGCCGTGCCGCGACATCCGCGCGGCTCCTCAGCCCGATTTCGGGCCCGGCCGCCTCGAGCACCGCGGCGGCTCCCGCCTCCTGCAGGTCCGACAGCAGGCGCTTGCGGGATTCGGGGATCGGGGTGCGCCCGCCGAAACGGTCCAGAAGCGCCCGGAACCGGCGCGGCCGCCAGACATGGCGGCGCAGCGCCGCCTTGCGCCGGGCGGTGGTGGACAGCCCGTCGATGGCCGCCAGCAAAAGCCCGATATCCCCCGTCGCGGCCCGTAGCCCCAAGGGCGAAAGGACCTCCGAGAACAGCGCGAAGACCTCGGCATCGGCCTCGGCCGGGCTCTCGCCGCCGAAAAGTTCGTAGCCCACCTGGATGTATTCGCTCGGCCGGCCGGCATCGCGTTCCTGCCGGCGGAAGACCTCGCCCATATAGGTGTAGCGCGCCGGGTCGGCGCCGGCCGCCATGTGCATCTGGACAACGGGCACGGTGAAATCGGGGCGCAGCATCTGTTCGCCGCGAAGCGCGTCCGAAGTCACATAGGCGCGCGCGCGAATATCCTCGCCATACAGCTCCAAGAGCGTGTCGGCCGGTTGCAGAATCGCGGTCTGCACCGGTTGGGCGCCGGAATTGCGGAAGAAGCCATGCAGCCGCTCTGCCTGCGCCAGAACCTCGGCCTTGGATTCCATGGCTCAGCCCCCGTCCCGGGTGAGCAGGCGCCGGACCTCGGCCACCAGGTCGCCGCGCGCGGCCTCGAACTGCGCCGGCTGGGCTTTCCATTCCTCGAGGCTCGCGCTTTCGGCGATCTTCGCGCCCAGCACCAGGTCCTTGATCTGGACGACGCCCCGCTCGGCCTCGTCCGAACCCTGGATGATCGCCACGGGCGAATTGCGCCGGTCGGCATATTTCAATTGGTTGCCGAAATTCTTCGGGTTGCCCAGATAGACCTCGGCGCGGATGCCCGCCGCGCGCAACTCGCCCACCATGGCCTGATAGTCGGCCATCCGGTCGCGGTCCATCACGGTGACGATGACCGGGCCCTGCATCGTGCCCCCTGCCCGGCCCTTGGCACGGAGCGCGGCCAGCAGCCGGTCGACCCCGATGGAGACGCCGGTCGCCGGAACCTCCTGCCCGGTGAAGCGCTTGACGAGGTCGTCGTAGCGCCCGCCCCCGGCGACCGAGCCGAACTGCCGCGGCCGGCCCTTCTCGTCGGTGATCTCGAAGGTCAGTTCGGCCTCGTAGACCGGGCCGGTGTAGTAGCCGAGGCCGCGGACGACGGAGGGGTCGATGACGATGCGGTCGGGGCCGTAGCCTTGGGCGGCGAGGAGGTCGGCAATCGCCATTAGTTCGGTGACACCCTCGTTCCCGACAGCTGAGCCAACCACGAGTTGTTTCAAGCGCTGCAGCACTAGGCCCTGGCTCGGGTTCGATGACGTTCCTTCTAAAGAACCCCAAGAACCAGCCTCAGGACAATCTTCACACTCTGCCGAATCTTCAGATTCAGTCACCGGTGATTTGCATGCATTCACAAATGAAAGGACGACTTCAACTTGATCGCCCGACAGCCCAGCCCCTTCGGTAAAATCCCCCGACTCGTCCGTCCGCCCCTCGCCCAGCAGAGCTCGCACGCCGTCCTCGCCCAGCCGGTCCAGCTTGTCGATGGCGCGCAGCACGATGCCGCGTTCGTGCTCGAACTTGTCGGAGTCGGCGGGGTCGAGGATGCCCGCAACCTCCATTACGCCATTCAACACTTTCCGATTGTTCACCCGCACGATGTAGTCGCCGCGGGGGATGCCCACGGCCTCCAGCGTGTCGGCCAGCATCGCGCAGATCTCGGCATCCGCGGCCACCGAGGCCGACCCGACCGTATCGGCATCGCATTGATAGAACTGGCGGAATCGGCCCGGACCAGGTTTCTCGTTGCGCCAGACCGGGCCCATCGCGTAGCGGCGGTAGGGGAAGGGCAGGTCGTTGCGGAACTGCGCGGCGACGCGGGCGAGCGGCGCGGTCAGGTCGTAGCGCAGCGCCAGCCAGTCGCCGTCCTCCTCTTCCTGCCAGGCGAAGACGCCGGCATGGGGGCGGTCCACGTCGGGCAGGTACTTGCCCAGCGCCTCGAGCGTTTCCACGGCAGAAGTCTCAAGCGGATCGTAACCATAACGGTGATAGACCTCGGCAATGGTGTCGAGCATCGCCTTGCGTTCGGTGACGTCGGCGCCGAAATAGTCGCGGAAGCCCTTGGGTGTCTCGGCCCTGGGGCGCCGGTTTTTTTTGTCCTTGGCCATGCGCGCCTCACCGCCTGCCTCTCGCGTTCGCGCGGGGTCTAGCGGATGGGGGGCCGGGGGACAAGGTGGCTTTGGGGAGGCGGGGTATGAGCATGGACGAAGAGCTTACGGCACTGGAAGAGCGGATCGCCCGGCTGATCCGCGAGACCGAGGAATTGTCGGACGAGGTCGCCCGCCAATCCAAGGAAATCGGCCTGCTGCGGCGGCAGGTCGACATGCTGCTGGGGCGCGAGGCCGAACGCGAATACGACGAGGGCGGCGGCGTACCGCTGGCCGACCGCAAACCGCCGCACTGGTAGCCGCCTAGCGCCCCGAGCGCGGCCGCGCATGGGCCCAGGCACGTTTCGCCCAGGCCAGCGGCGGCGCGAGGCGCCGGCCGCGCGAGCGCCCGGTATCGCCCCAGTCGGCGGCATTCAGCCCGTAGGCCGGGAAGGCGGCGATCAGCTTCTCGACCGGGTCGCGGTCGAGGTCGAACTCCACAAGCTGCTCCGGCCTGTCGGCCATATACGCCCGGACTGCCGCGATCTGCGCATCCCAGTCGGCCCGCCACTTCGCCGTCAGCGCCGCCTCGTCGGGCAGGCCCAGCGCCGCCATCGACCGGCGCGCGAATTCGCCGTGGCCGTGGCGCAGGCGCGAGGCGATCCAGGCCTCCCGGTCGCGCAGGTTCAGAAGAAGGATCGTGCCGGGATAGTCGCGCAGGATCTCGCGGAAGGCGGCGTTGCCCTCGTAATACTCGGTCTCGGTGACGTGGATCAGGTCGCAATAGAAGGTGTAGCCCTCGATCCCGGCCAGCGCCTTGCGCCCCCGTGCCAGGTTCTCGCGGATGATCCGCGCGGCGGTCTGCGAGCGCCGCGCGGGACGCCGGTGCTTGTGATGCAGCGCGGGATGCCCGCCCCCCTCGAACAGGCGGGCGAGACTGCGGGTGCCGCACTTGTTGAACCCCACTTGCACAACGCGAGGCAAGGGCGAACCGGCCATCAGAAATCCTCGACCAGCGCGACGCCCGGCAGCGATTTCAGCGCACCCTTGATCTCGGGCGTGACCGGGTAGCTGTCGCCGATCTCGATGCAGCAGTCATGGGGGCGGCTGCCGTCGCCGACCGGTAGATCGAGATTGACCAGGCGCAGCCGGATCGGCGCGCCGGGCCGGCCCCGCGGCGCCGTGCCGATCTGGTCGAGCAGCTTGCGCACATGCAGCGCGGCCTCCTCGCTCTCGATCGCGACCTCGACCCCCAGCGGGCCGGCATCGGCGATGAGCGTGTCCATCGCCGCGAGCCCGCGGACGGTCGGGTCGAACTGCCCCTCGGAAAAGCGCGCCTCCAGCGTGGCGACGACCTTGTCGGTGGTTTCCAGCACCTTGCGCGCGGCGGCCAGGTCCGCCTCCTCGCGGGCAAACATCGCAACGCCGGAGAGTTGCCCGGTGGGGTCGGACAGGTCCAGGCGCATGTAACGGGTGCCCTTGGCGCTTTTCATCTCGCGGTAGCCCGAGACCAGAACGCCGACCTTCATCACCGCGCCGCCCTTGCGCTCCGCCCGATCGCGCGCGGCCTCCAGGCTCAGCACATCCTTGCGGCGCAGCGCGGCCAGGTAGTCGTCAAGCGGATGGCCAGAGAGGTAGAAGCCGATCGCCGCAGCCTCCTCGGCGAGCCGCTCGTTCGGCAGCCAGTCGTCCACGGGCGCAAGCCGCGGCTCCGGCAGGTCCTCGCCCGCCTCGCCGAACAGCGACACCTGCGCCGAGCCGCGCTGGTCGTGCACGGCGGCGGAATAGGCGGACAGGGCATCGAGGCTGTCGAAGATGCGCCGACGGTTGCGGTCGAGTTCGTCGAAGGCCCCGGCGCGGGCCAGCATCTCGAGCGGCCGTTTGCCGATCCGTTTCAGGTCCACCCGGCGGGCGAAGTCATAGAGCGTGGCGAAAGGTTTGTCCCCCCTGCCCTCGACGATCAGCTTCATCGCCTCGATGCCAACGTTCTTGAGCGCGCCAAGGCCGTAGACCAGCCGGCCGTCGGCGACGCCGAACATCGCGCCGGACCGGTTCACGCAGGGCGGCACGATCTCGATCTTCAGCCCCCGGCGCACCTCCTCGGCATAGATCGCCAGCTTTTCGGTCAGGTGGATATCGCAATTCATAACGCCGGCCATGAACTCGACCGGGTGGTTGGCCTTGAGCCAGGCGGTCTGGTAGCTGACCACGGCATAAGCGGCGGCGTGGGACTTGTTGAAGCCGTAATTGGCGAATTTCTCCAGGAGGTCCCAGACCTCCTGCGCCTTCGCCTTGTCCACCCCGTTCTCGGCGGCCCCTTTCAGGAACTTGGGCCGCTCCTCGTCCATCGCCTCCTTGATCTTCTTGCCCATCGCCCGGCGCAGCAGGTCGGCGCCGCCCAGGCTGTAGCCCGCCATTTCCTGAGCGATCTGCATCACCTGTTCCTGGTAGACGATGATGCCCTGGGTCTCGTCCAGGATGTGGTCGATGGTGGGATGCAGGCGGTCGCGTTTCGAAAGGCCGTTCTTGACCTCGCAGTATTTCGGGATGTTCTCCATGGGGCCGGGGCGGTAAAGCGCTACCAGCGCGACGATATCCTCGATGCAGGTCGGCTTCATGCGCCTGAGCGCATCCATCATGCCCGAGCTTTCCACCTGAAACACCGCCACCGTGTCTGCGGCGGCGTAAAGCGCATAGGTCCTCTCGTCGTCGAGCGGGATCTGGCCGATGTCGTTCTCGGCCCCCGGGGCGGGGTCATAGAGGCGGGTGCCGTCGGCGGCCTCGTGCAACTGGCGACCGGTGCCGAGGATCAGGTCGATGGCGTTCTGGATGACGGTCAGCGTCTTCAACCCGAGAAAGTCGAACTTCACCAGACCCGCCTGTTCCACCCATTTCATGTTGAACTGGGTCGCCGGCATTTCCGAGCGCGGGTCCTGGTATAGCGGCACCAACTCGTCCAGCGGCCGATCCCCGATCACCACGCCCGCGGCATGGGTCGACGCGTTCCTCAGCAACCCCTCGACCTGCTGGCCGTAGGTCAAGAGCCGGTCGACCACCTCTTCGGCGCGGGCGGCCTCGCGCAGGCGAGGTTCCTCCTTCAAGGCCTTCTCGATGGAAACGGGCTTCACCCCCTCCACCGGGATCAGCTTCGACAGCTTGTCGACCTGCCCATAGGGCATTTGCAGCACCCGGCCCACGTCGCGCACCGCTGCCTTGGACAGGAGCGCACCGAAGGTGATGATCTGCGCCACCTTTTCCCGCCCATACTTGCGCTGGACGTATTCGATGACCTCCTCGCGGCGGTCCATGCAGAAGTCGATATCGAAGTCGGGCATGGAAACCCGCTCGGGGTTCAGGAAGCGTTCGAAGAGCAGCGAGTAGCGCAAGGGGTCGAGGTCGGTGATGGTCAGCGCATAGGCCACGAGGCTGCCCGCGCCCGAGCCGCGCCCCGGCCCCACGGGAATGTCGTGCTCTTTGGCACACTTGATGAAATCGGCAACGATCAGAAAATAGCCGGGGAAGCCCATCGACTCGATGATGCCCAGCTCGAACTCCAGCCGTTCTTCATACTCCTCAACCGGCGCGGCATGGGGAATGACCGCCAGCCGCGCGGCGAGCCCCTCCTTCGCCTGGCGCCGCAACTCTTCCACCTCGTCATCGGCGAAGCGCGGCAGGATGGGCTTGCGCTTCTCGGATTTCACCGCGCAGCGCCGGGCGATTTCGACCGTGTTCTCCAGCGCTTCGGGCAGATCGGCGAACAGCGCCGCCATTTCCTCCGCGCTCTTGAAATAGTGCTGCGGCGTCAGCCGGCGGCGCGGCGCGGCCTGGTCGACATAGGCGCCCTCCGCGATGCAGATCAGCGCGTCGTGGGCCTCGTACATCTCGGTCTTGGGGAAATAGACGTCGTTCGTGGCGACCAGCGGCAGGCCCATCGCATAGGCCATCTCGACATGGCCGCGCTCGGTCGCCTGCTCGGCCTCCGTTACCTGGCCACCCTCGCCCGGGTGGCGCTGCAACTCGACGTAAAGACGGTCGGGGAAGGCGGCGGCCAGCCGCGTCATCAACGCCTCGGCCTTCAGCCGCTGCCCGGCCTGCAAGAGCCGGCCGACCGGGCCGTCCGGCCCGCCCGTGAGGCAGATGAGCCCCGCGGCATGGGCGTCCAATTGATCCGGCGTGACGCTGGGCAACTCCC
The DNA here is from genome assembly GCF_900142935.1 of Rhodovulum sp. ES.010. Taxonomy (NCBI): domain Bacteria; kingdom Pseudomonadati; phylum Pseudomonadota; class Alphaproteobacteria; order Rhodobacterales; family Paracoccaceae; genus Rhodovulum; species Rhodovulum sp. ES.010. Next base: position 1,892,434 of record NZ_FSRS01000001.1, read on the forward strand.
CGTGCTTTCCGACGTAGAGGCAGGAGTTGAGCTTCAAGAGGTTCTCGTATCCCGTCTCGTTCTGCGCCAGCAGCACCAGGGCCGCCGGCGGGCGCGGCCGCTCGCCCGGCGCGGCCGGGTCGAAGGCCACGTCCACCTGGCAGCCGATGATCGGCTGCACGCCGGCGGCGGCGGCCAGGACAGAAAACTCCAGCGCGCAGAACATGTTGTTGGTGTCCGTCACGGCGACGGCGGGCATGCCGGCCGCGGCACAGAGATCGGGCAGCTTCTTGACGCGCACCGCTCCTTCGAGAAGCGAATACTCGGTGTGCAGGCGAAGATGGATGAATCGGGGGGAAGCCATGCCGCAAGTCTAACCACCGCCAGCGCCCCGGCAATCCCAAAGGTTCCCCTTTTGGCCCTGCGCCGATCTGCCCATGAAACGGGCATCTGCCCTCGCGCCGTGCGTTTCGGGCCGGCATATGGCCCTCTTGCCATTGCGGCGCCCCGCGCCCACAGGCTACTAAGCGCGGGAAGGGAAAAGGGGACACCGCCCTGGTGCCAGCGCTTCTGACAGTCGACGGCCTGACGAAGGCCTATCCCGGCGTGGTCGCCAATGACCATGTCAGCTTCGACATCGCCGAGGGCGAGGTACATGCCCTGTTGGGCGAGAACGGCGCCGGCAAGTCAACGCTGGTCAAGATGATCTACGGCCTGGTGCAACCCGATTCCGGGCGGATGACCCTGCGCGGCGCCCCCTACGCGCCGCCCGAGCCCAGCGACGCGCGCAAGGCCGGCATCGCCATGGTGTTCCAGCATTTCTCGCTGTTCGCTGCGCTCGACGTGGCAGAGAACATCGCGCTGGGAATGGAGAACCCGCCGCCGATGCGCCACCTCTCCGCCCGCATCCGCGAGGTCAGCGAAACCTACGGCCTGCCGCTGAAACCCGACCGTCTGGTCGGCGATCTCTCGGCGGGCGAACGCCAGCGGGTCGAGATCATCCGTTGCCTGCTGCAGGACCCGCGGCTTCTGATCATGGACGAGCCGACCTCGGTGCTGACCCCGCAGGAGGTCGACATCCTCTTCGCGACGCTGCGCAAGCTGGCCTCCGAAGGGACCGCGATCCTCTACATCTCGCACAAGCTCGAGGAGATCCGCACGCTCTGCGACCGGGCGACGATCCTGCGGCTCGGCCGGGTCGTCGACAGCTGCGATCCGCGCGAGAAGAGCGCGGCCGAACTGGCCGAGATGATGGTGGGCGCGAAGCTCGCGGCACCCGCGCGGGCGGGCGACAGCCTCGGCGAGGTGGTGCTGGAGGTCGCGGGGCTGTCGCTGCCCTCGGCCAACCCCTTCGGCACCAGCCTGCGCGACGTCTCGTTTTCCGTGCGGTCCGGCGAAATCCTCGGCATCGGGGGCGTGGCGGGCAACGGGCAGGACGAGCTTCTTGCCGCGCTTTCCGGCGAGGCCACCGTCGCGTCCGATGCGGTAAAACTCAACGGCCAGCCGATCGGCGCGCTGGGGCCCGGCCCGCGCCGCCGCATCGCTGTGCTGGCCGCACCCGAGGAACGGCTCGGCCATGCCGCCGCGCCGGACATGAGCCTTACCGAGAACGCGGTGCTCACCGCCGCGATCCGCGAGGGGCTGGCCGCGCGGGGCTTCCTGAACTGGCCCGCCGCGCGCGCCTTCGCCGAGAAGGTGATCGAGGCGTTCGACGTGCGCACCCCCGGCCCCGGCAATGCCGCGCGCTCGCTTTCCGGGGGGAACCTGCAGAAATTCGTCATCGGCCGCGAGGTCTTGCAGCGTCCCGAAGTCCTGGTCGTGAACCAGCCGACGTGGGGCGTCGATGCCTCGGCCGCGTCCTCGATCCGGCAGGCGCTGCTTGACCTGGCCGAGGCCGGGACGGCGGTGGTCGTCATCAGCCAGGATCTGGATGAATTGATGGAAATCTCCGATCGCTTCGCCGCACTGAACGAAGGGCGCCTGTCGGCACCGCGTCCCGCGCAGGGGCTGACGCTGGAGGAGGTCGGCCTGATGATGGGCGGCGCCCACGACATGGAGGTCGCGCATGTGGCCGAGTGAGGGGCGCACATGATCCGCCTCGAAAGACGCCCCCAACCGTCGCGTGCCTGGACGGTCGCGGCGCCATTGCTCGCGGTCGCGCTGACCATGGCGGCAGGCGGGCTGATGTTCGCGGCCCTCGGCAAGGACCCGATCGAAGCGATCCGCACGATCTTCTGGGACCCACTGTTCAACGAGCAGTTCGCCAGCTATTCGCGGCCGCAACTGCTTGTGAAGGCGGGGCCGCTGATCCTGATCGCGATCGGGCTGTCGCTCGGGTTCCGGGCCGGCATCTGGAACATCGGCGCCGAGGGGCAATACATCATGGGTGCGCTCGCCGGCGCGGGTGTGGCGCTGGCATTCTACCCGCTGGATGCGTGGGTCCTGTTCCCGATGATGGTAATCGCGGGAGCGCTCGGCGGCTGGGCCTGGGCGATGATCCCCGCGCTTCTGAAGACCCGCTTCCGGACCAACGAGATCCTCGTCTCGCTCCTGCTCGTCTACGTGGCTGAGCAGGTGCTGGCCTCGATGTCGCTGGGACTGATGCGCAACCCCGAGGGCGGAGGCTTTCCGGGCAGCCGGAATCTGCAGCAATACCCCGCCGCGGCGAATCCCGAACTGATCGAAGGGACCGGCATGCATTGGGGCGTGGTCGCGGCCTTCATCGCGGTGATCGCGGCCTACATCCTGCTCAACCGCCACATGCTGGGCTTCCAGATACGGCTGACCGGTCAATCCCCCCGCGCCGCGCGATTCGCCGGCGTGAACCCGAACGCGCTGGTGATCTTCTGCCTCGGCACCTCGGGCGCGTTGGCGGGCCTTGCCGGGCTCTTCGAGGTGTCCGGCCCGGCCGGCCAGGTCTCGATCGACTTCAACCAGGGCTACGGCTTCACCGCGATCATCGTGGCCTTCCTCGGCCGGCTGCACCCGGTCGGAATCCTGCTGGCGGGCCTGTTGATGGCGCTGACCTATATCGGCGGCGAACTTGCACAATTCATGCTCGGCATCCCGGCCGCCGCGATCCAGGCCTTTCAGGGCATGCTGCTCTTCTTTCTGCTGGGGGTCGATGTCTTGTCCAATTACAACATTCGGCTCGGCCGGCGGGAGGTCGCCTAGATGGATTTCGGTGCGATCAACCCGGTCGTCCTGATCGCCTCGCTGATGGTGGCCTCGACCCCGATCCTGCTGGCCGCGATCGGCGAACTGGTGGTCGAGAAGTCGGGCGTTCTGAACCTCGGTGTCGAGGGGATGATGATCACCGGCGCGATCTGCGGCTTCGCCATCGCCGTCGAGACCGGCAACCCGACGTTCGGCTTTCTCGCCGCGATGGTGAGCGGCGCGCTCCTGTCGCTGGTCTTCGGGGTGCTGACACAGGTGCTGATGTCGAACCAGGTGGCGACGGGGCTTGCGCTGACGCTGTTCGGGCTGGGGCTCTCGGCGCTGCTGGGCCAGGGCTATGTCGGCGTCAAGCCGCCCGCGACCGGGCGGCTCGATCTCGGCCCGCTCTCGGACCTGCCGGTGGTGGGCCGCATCCTGTTCTCCCACGACCTCATGGTCTATTTCAGCCTCGCGCTGGTCGCCGCGGTCTGGGCCTTTCTGCGCTACACGCGCGCGGGCCTGATCCTCCGTGCCGTGGGCGAGAACCACGACGCGGCGCATGCGCTGGGCTACAAGGTCGTGCGCATCCGGCTGGCCGCCATCGCCTTCGGCGGCGCCTGCGCGGGGCTGGGCGGGGCCTATCTCAGCCTCGTGCGCGTGCCGCAATGGACGGAAGGCATGACCGCCGGCGCGGGCTGGATCGCGCTGGCCATCGTCGTCTTCGCCAGCTGGCGCGCGGGGCGGGTGCTGCTCGGCGCCTATCTTTTCGGCGGGGTGGCGGTGCTGCAGCTGAACCTGCAGGCCGCGGGGCTGGCCGTGCCGGTCGAACTCTTGTCGGCCTCGCCCTATCTGGTAACGATCCTTGTGCTCGTCATCATGTCGGCCGACCGGGGCCGCGCGGCGGTGGCCGCGCCCGCCTCGCTGGGCCGGGTCTTCCACGCCTCGACCTGAGGCGCTGCCAACAGGGGGGCCTTGGGGCCGCCCGTCAACTTGAGGGGAAAACACTCGATGAACCGCAGAACACTCCTTGCCTCCGCTGCCCTCGCGCTGGGCCTCGCCGGCACCGCGATCGCCCAGGACGAGCCGGTCAAGGTCGGCTTCGTCTATGTCGGCCCGATCGGCGACGGCGGCTGGACCTACGAACACAACGAGGGCCGCCTTGCCGTCGAGGAGCATTTCGGCGATGCGGTCGAAACCGTCTACCAGGAAAGCGTGCCCGAGGGCGCCGATGCCGAACGCGTGCTCACCCAGATGGCGCTTAGCGGCGCCGACCTGATCTTCACGACCTCCTTCGGCTTCATGGACCCCACGCTGAACGTGGCGCAGAAATTCCCCGACGTGAAGTTCGAGCACGCCACCGGCTACAAGCGCGCCGACAACGTCGGCACCTATTCCGCCCGCTTCTACGAAGGGCGCGCGGTGCAGGGGCTGATCGCCGGGCACATGACGGAATCGAACATCATCGGGTATATCGCGTCCTTCCCGATCCCCGAGGTGATCCGCGGCATCAACGCAGCCTATATCCATGCAAAGAAGGTGAATCCGGACATCCAGTTCAAGATCGTCTGGGCCTATACCTGGTTCGACCCGGCCAAGGAGGCGGACGCCGCACAAGCCCTGATCGAACAAGGGGCAGACGTGATCCTTCAGCACACCGACTCCACCGCACCCCAGGCCGCGGCCGAGAAGGCGGGCAACGTCTACACATTCGGGCAGGCCTCCGACATGGCGGAATACGCGCCCACGCCGCGGATTTCCTCGATCATCGACAACTGGGCGCCCTACTACATCGACCGCGTGCAGGCGGTGATCGACGGCACCTGGGAAAGCGACGACACCTGGCACGGGATCGACGAGGGCATGGTCAAGATCGGCGAGATCACCGACGCCGTGCCCGCCGACGTGAAGGCCGAGGCCGAGGCACTGATGGAGGAGATCGCGAGCGGCGATTATCACCCCTTCACCGGCCCGCTGACCAAGCAGGACGGATCGGCGTGGCTCGCCGAGGGCGAGACGTCCGACGACGGCACGTTGCTCGGCATGAACTTCTACGTCGAGGGCCTGACGGGCGAAATCCCGCAGTAAGGCCGCCACGGCCATCCATGGGGGCCCGCGCCGCGCGGGCCCCGACCGTGTCCGGCGTGCGCGCCCCGGCTAGAGCGCAGCGCCGTCGCGGTAGAGCCCGTAGCGTTCGACCATCACGCGATACTCGGCCGGAACGTCGCGGAACGACAGCATGCCCACCGGACGGCCGGCGTCAAGCACCGGCAGGTGGCGGAACCTGCCCGCCATCATGATGGTCTGCGCATCGCTCAGGCTCTCGTCGATATCGGCCGTCGCGGGATCGGGTGTCATCACCCGGCCGACGGACGTTCCATCCATCGCAAGCCCGCGGCACACGGCGCGCCGGATCACGTCCCGCTCGGTCAGGATACCGACAAGCCCCCCCTTCTCGATGACGGCCAGCGCGCCTTCGTCGCATGTTTCGAGCCGCCGGCACGCCTCGCGCAGGCTCGCCTCCGGCGCCGCGTGGCACAGTTTGCGTCCTTCAATGACACTGCGAATCAATTTGAAACCCATGGAGAAAATCCTCCCAACCAATACTCCCCCTCTTGCAGGGTAACATGTCGGGGCGTTCTGCATAGACGGGAATGCCCGACCCGGGCGCAGGTGTCGCCCGGAAGCCATTCCCTTGACTGCCCCCTTGTGGTTAGCTCGCCCCATGGAGACGGATTTTCTTGTGATCGGCGGCGGGATCGCCGGGGTGTCGGTCGGTGCCCGTCTGTCGCATCTGGGGCGGGTGGCGCTGCTAGAGGCCGAGACGGGCCTGGGCTACCACGCCTCCGGCCGGTCGGCGGCGCTGTTCGACATGTGCCTCGGCGCGGCGCCCATCGTTGCGTTGAACCGGGCGAGCCACGCGTATCACGCGACCGCGCATGGCGGGGTTCTGTCGGATCGCGGCCTGATGATCGTGGGCCGGGCCGAGGACGCGGCAATGTTCGAGACCGACCGCACCCATATGCGGCTGGAGCGCCTGACACTCGACGAGGCGCGCGCGTATCTGCCGATCCTGAACCCCGATCGCGTCGCCTTCGCGGGCTGGCATGCCGATGCCTGGGACGTGGACACCGACCGGCTGATCCAGAACTTCGCCCGCGAGATCCGGGCCAATGGCGGCGCGGTGCGGACGGGCGCGCGCGTCACCGACATTGCGCGCACGGCGTCGGGGTGGCGCATCGAGGCCGGCGGCGAGATCGTCGAGACGCGGCTGCTGGTCAACGCCGCGGGCGCCTGGGTGGACGAGATTGCGCAGATGGCCGGCGTCGCGCCGCTGGGCTTCACGCCGATGCGCCGGTCGATGGCGCGGCTGCCCGCCCCCGGCGGGCATGACACGCGCGCCTGGCCGATGACGCTCGGCGCGGGCGAGCGTTGGTACTGCAAGCCAGACGCGGGCAAGCTCCTGGTCTCCCCCGCCGAGGAACACGCGGCGGAGCCCCACGACGCCTTCGCCGACGACATGGTCTTGGCCGAAGGGCTCGCCCGCTACGAGGAGATGGTGATCGAGCCGGTGACACGGGTCGAAACGAACTGGGCCGGGCTGCGGACCTTCGCGCCCGACCGGCTGCTGGTCGTGGGCTTCGACCCGGCCGACCCCGCCTTCTTCTGGCATGCGGGCCAAGGCGGCGTGGGGTTCCAGACCGCCCCGGCGGCGAGCCAGATGGCCGCCGATCTCGTGGCCGGCCGCGCACCCGAGATCGGGGCCGATATCGCCGCCGCCTTTTCGCCCCAGAGGTTCGCGTCATGTCCCGCCGTCTGAACCTGCCCGACAGCGCGTCGGTGGCCTCCCCTGGGGAGGACGGGCGGATGCACGCGCCCTCGGCCGCGCGCAACGCCGACGCGATCTGCGCGGTCATCGCCGAGCACGGCCCGGCGACCGGCCGCGCGCTGGAAATCGCCAGTGGCACGGGAGAGCATGCCGTGCGGATCGCCGCCTGCAGGCCGGATCTCGACTGGCAGCCCTCGGAAATCGACCCGGCGCGGCGGGCCAGCATCGACGCCTGGGCTGCCCATGCGAAGCAACACAATATCCGCCCGGCCATCGCGCTGGACGCTTGCCGGCCGGGCTGGGGGGCGGCCCATGCGGGCTACGATCTCGTCTTCGCCAGCAACATCCTGCACCTGATCGGCCGCGCGGAGGCCGAAACGTTGATAACCGGGGCGGCGCGGGCCCTGGCCGCCGGAGGCGTGCTGATGATCTATGGCCCCTTCTCACGCGCGCACGGCTTCGCCAGCGACGGCGACGCCGCGTTTCACGCGGGCCTCGTCGCGCAGGACCCGTCCATCGGTTACAAGTCGAACCGGGACGTGGCCACCTGGATGCGCGCGGCGGGTCTGCTGCCCGAGGCACCGGTGGAGATGCCGGCCAACAACCTGACGCAGATCGCGAAAAAGCCGCTCGCACCTTGACCGGAGTCAAGGTAAGGGCACCCCGAAACTGATGTTTCGGACTCGAATTTAAAAACCGACGGAGACAAGCATGGACTGGACCAGCAAACGCGACGCCACCAAGGACCAGTTGCGCCGGCTCAACAAGTCGATCCCCGACGCGACCCGCGCGTTCAGCGGGCTCGGCAAGGCGGTGAAGGAGGGCGGCGAGCTCGACTTCAAGACCAAGGAAATGATCGCGATGGGCATGGCGATCACGCTGCGCTGCGAGGCCTGCATCGTGTTGCACATGGAGGCGCTGGTGCGCGTCGGCGCGACGCGCGAGGAAGTGGGCGACGTGCTGTCCATGGCAATCCAGATGGGCGGCGGACCGGCGATGATGTACGCCGCCGCGGCGATGGAATGCTACGACCAGCTCATCGAGGAAAAGGCCCAGGCCGCCGAGTAGATCGGCCTCAGGGCTGGATCGGCCGGAACTCGACCTCGGCCGCGGCGCGATACTCGACCGGCGGATAGGCGGACGGGTCGCGTTTGAGTTGCGGGAACCGTTGCCAGAGCGATTCCCGCTCGGCCAGCCCAAGCGTGGCGATCACCTGCTGATCGGGGACCAGGCTTTCGACCGGCAACCCGTTCACCGTGAGGACCTGCGGGAAGTCGAAGACGAACTGATAGAAGGTCATTCCGTCGCCGGCGCGGTCGATATAGGCCGCGTCCGAGACACCGGCGAACTCGGCTGCCGCGACCAGCGCTGGCATGTCCTCGGGCCAGTCCGCGAGGCGCCAGCCGGGGATCAGCATACGGTGGTCGGGCGCCAGCAGGAGCGGATGCTGCGGCATCATCGGGCCGAGGGCCCGCGGCGTGAGCCGCACGGGCGCGAGCGCGGGCGTCGCGCGCACCGCCTCGGGAGTGAGCGTGCGGCGCCAGACGAGCCGGACCGGCTGCAGCCCGTTGCCGCGGGTCACGATCATGTCGCCTGGGCGCACGTTCTCGACCCGGCGCGGCCCGCAGGGCGTGCGCAGGTTGGCGCCCGCCCCCAGCCCGCCGGGGAAGGCGTCGGCACTGCCCACCACCGGGTCGATCTGCTCGAAAAAGCTCATCGTCGCGTTTCCGTCTCCACGTGCGCACCGGGGACCCGTCGTTCCCGCGGCGAAGGAGAGCCGCTGGACACCGCCTGGCCTGCCGCACCACAGATGCGCGAGCCGGGATGCGTCATCGGGCCTCCCTCCGCGCCCGGTTTCCCGAGCTACTCCATTTTCCGAATCAAGGGTTAACAAATCGTCTCCACCGCCGTGGAGGTCAAAACGGGGCCACGCAGCCCGGCCACGGTTGCCTGCAGCGCGCGGCGCGCTATCGTTAAGGGTGTCTTGGCGTGAAAGGAGCTACAGCATGCCTCGCCCGATCCCGGCCGTCCTTGCCTTGGCCGTTATGGGCGGCAGCGCCAGCGCCGGCAGTTACACCCCAACACCCGGCGCTTTCGAGACCCGCTTCGTCGCGGAATGGGACCGCAACGGCAACGGCGTCGTGACCCTGGACGAGATCACCGCGCTGCCGGGGCACGTCTTCGGCCGCTTCGACCGCGACGGCGACGGGCTGCTCGATCCGCGCGAGACGGCACGATTCGACGCTGCGCGCCAAGCCGATATACGCGCCGTCGGTGGGCGTTACGGCGCCGAGGTGGCGCGACAGGCCGGCGGCGTCAAGCTCGGGCGCAACGACATCGACGGCAATGGCCGCATCAGCCGGGCCGAGTTCCGCTTGGGCGGCGCCGACTGGCTGGCCATGCTCGACCGCGACGGCAATGGCGTGGTCACCGCCCGCGATTTCGCCGCGCGCTGACCCCTAAACGTCTACGCGAATGCGCGCATTGGTCGGGTCGTGGGGGCTATCCTCGACGACTTCGGCCGGCCAGCGCTGGTCGAACAACTTGACCTCCAGCCGGGTGCCCGGCACGGCCATGTCCGGCATCACGTAGCCCATACCGATCGACTTTCCGAAGGCCACCGAGTAGCCGCCCGAGGTCAGCCGCCCGACGGGGGGCTCGCCGGCGTACAGCGCCTCGCGGCCCCAGGGGTCGGCATCCGTGGGCCCGTCGATCAAGAAGGTCGCGCATTTGAAGCGGATACCCGTCGCGTCCATCGCAGCCTTGCCATGGAAAGCCTTGGACAGGTCCACGAAACGGTCGAGCCCCGCCTCCAGCGGCGTCGCGTCGCGGCCAAGCTCGGTGCCGAAGGCGCGGTAACTCTTCTCCTGCCGCAGCCAGTTCTGTGCCCGCGCACCGACGGGTTTCAGCCCGTGCGCCTCCCCCGCCGCCATCAGGCGGTCGAACAGGTGGTTCTGCATCTCCATCGGGTGATGCAGCTCCCATCCGAGCTCGCCGGTATAGGCCACGCGGAGCGCCGTGACCGGCACCATGCCAAGCTCGATCTGGCGCGCCGAGAGCCAGGGGAAACGCTTGTTCGACAGCGCCGTCGCGGGCTCGGGGTCGCGGATCATCGCGTTCAGGATGTCGCGCGAGTTCGGCCCGGCCAGCGCGAAGACACCGAACTTGGTGGTCACGTCCTCAACGATCACGGGGCCGAACTCGGCGGTCTTGTCCTCGGCCGCCTTGATCAGGAAATCCTCGTCATAGGCATGCCAAGCACCCGCCGAAACCAGATAATAGACGTTTTCGGCCAGCCGCACGATGGTGTATTCGGTGCGTACCGTGCCGACCGTCGTCAGCGCGTAGGTCAGGTTGACCCGGCCGACCTTCGGCAGCCTGTTGCAGGTGAACCAGTCGAGGAAGGCGGTCGCGCCGGGTCCCTTCACGATATGCTTGGCAAAGGCGGTGGCGTCGATCACGCCGGCGGCCCCGCGGATCGCGTTCGCCTCGTCCACGGCGTATTGCCACCAGCCGCCGCGGCGGAAGCTGCGCGCGTCGTGGTCGAAATCGGGCGCCACATCATGGGGCGCGAAGTAGTTCGGCCGTTCCCAGCCGTTGACCTGCCCGAACTGCGCGCCCAGCGCCTTCATCCGGTCATAGCAGGGCGCGGTGCGCAGCGGCCGGCAGGCGGGGCGTTCCTCGTCGGGATGATGCAGGATGTAGACATGCTCATACGCCTCCTCGTTCTTGCGGGCGGCGTATTCGGTGGTCATCCAGGGACCGTAGCGCCGGGGGTCGAGCGAGCCCATGTCGATCTCGGCCTCACCCTCGACCATCAGGTCGGCGAGGTACTTGCCCGCACCGCCGGCCGCGGTGATGCCGAAGCTGAAGCCTTCGGCCAGCCAGATGTTGCGCAGGCCGGGCGCCGGGCCCAAGAGCGGGTTTCCGTCGGGCGTATAGCAGATCGGTCCGTTGTAGTCGTCCTTGAGCCCCACCTCCTCCGAGGACGGAAGCCGGTGGATCATGGACATGTATTCCTCCTCGATCCGTTCCAGGTCGAGCGGGAAGAGGTCGGCGCGGAAGCTGTCGGGACAGCCATATTCGAAGCGCGCGGGCGCATTGCGTTCATAGGGTCCGAGGATCCAGCCGCCGCGTTCCTCGCGCACGTACCATTTGGCATCGGCGTCGCGCAGCACGGGGTGTTCCGCGTTGCCCTCTTTCCGCCAGGCGACCAGGGCCGGGTCGGGCTCGGTCACGATATACTGGTGCTCGACCGGGATCGCCGGGATCTTGATCCCCAGAAGGCGCGCGGTGCGCTGGGCGTGGTTCCCGGTGGCAGTCACCACGTGCTCGGCGGTGATTATGGTCTGTTCCTCGGTTGGCACGAGGTTACCGCCCTTCTCGGCCATTTTCGTGACCGTCACCTTCCACTCGGACCCGGTCCATTCGTAGCCGTCGACCTGCCATTTCCGCTCGATCGTGGCTCCGAACTGGCGCGCGCCCTTGGCCATGGCCTGCGTCACGTCCGCCGGATTGATGTAGCCGTCGGTCGGATGGTAGATTGCGCCTTTCAGGTCGTCGGTACGGACCAGAGGCCAGCGTGCCTTGATCTCGTCGGGGCTCAGCCACTCGTAGGGCACGCCCACCGTCTCGGCGGTGGTGGCATAGAGCATGTATTCGTCCATGCGCGCCTGCGTCTGCGCCATCCGCAGGTTGCCCACCACGTAGAAGCCGGGGTTGAGGCCGGTCTCTTCCTCGAGCCCCTTGTAGAACTTGATCGAGTAGTCGTGGATATGGGTCGTGGCATAGGACATGTTGAAATACGGCAAGAGCCCCGCCGCGTGCCACGTCGACCCGCTCGTCAACTCGTCGCGCTCTAGCAGCATCGTGTCCCAGCCGGCGCGGGCCAGGTGATAAACGATCGAGGTGCCGACGGCACCGCCGCCGACGACGAGGGCTTTGACATGGGTCTTCATGGGCCGCGACTCCGGTTCCTGCATGCGTTTTCCGGCTAGTTACGCAGAATCCGCCCTGCCGTGAGAGGTTCATCCGACTTGGCGTGGCGCGAAAGCGACCTCGGCACGCACGTGTCGCCCCTCTGGACACCACCCGCGCCGGTCCGGAAAAACGGCTGCACGGTCAGGGGGGGCGCATGCGACCGGACAACTTCTTCAACCTCGACAATGCCGAGGGCGGACGCGTACGCGAGCTTGCCCCCGGCATCAGCGCGCCGATTTTCACGGGCGAACGGGCGATGGTCTCGATCGTCCGCTTTGCGCCGAATACGCGCGGCGTGATGCATGACCACCCGGAGGAACAATGGGGCTCTTGCGTCGCGGGCGGCGGCACCCGCTTCCAGGGTGACGACGCGGTGCCCGTCTCGCCGGGGGATTTCTGGCGCACGCCGGGCGGCGTGCGCCACACGATGGAAGCGGGCGACGAGGGACTTGTGGTGATGGACGTCTTCGCGCCGCCGCGAAAGGCCTACGAGACGCCCGGCAGCGGTTTCGGCGCGTAATGCGATCCCCTCAGCGCGGCGTGGCGTCGAACTCCAGAAGTTCGACCGCGACGCTGCGCGTCTCATCCTGGGTGAAGCGATAGGGAAGAACGGCGGTGAAGCGCAGGACCGGCGCGGGCGCCTCGGTGCCCGGATAGCCATGTTCGCGCAGCCAGGGCAGCGTCCGCCCCTCGCCTCCGCCGATCACCACAAGCCGCCCCGAGGGCTCGGCGAGCAACCGGGTGGGAAAGGGTGGCAGAACCTCCCAATCGGGACGGTGCAAGAGCAGGTTGCCGGTGTAGTAATGGTCTCCGAGGAGCGCGGGCACCTCGCCCAACTCGCGTTCGATCGCCTCGGCCAGGAGTTCGACGCGCAGGGAATCGCTGCCCGCCCCGCGCAGCCGCGTATCGGCGATCGCCCCCAGCAAGAGGACGGCCAGCCCGGCCACCGCGCCCAGATAGATTCGCAGGGCGCGGGCGGATGCCTCGCGGAACAGCAGCGTCGCGACCGGCGGCGCGGCCAACATGAAGAGCGGCAGGAGCCAACGCGCGCGGACCAGCGTCACATCCGCCAGCACCACCCCGACCGCCACCAGCCCGGCGCCGATCAGCGCCGCGCGCAGCATCAGCGTCTCATAGGGGCGCGGGGTCGGCAGGCGGCGCAGGGCCAACCCCCGCATCAGCACGAAAAGGATCAACAGCGGCACCAGTTCCACCAGACCGCCGCTCGCCATCTCGCCCAAGCCCTGCGGCCAGAGCGGCCCGGCAAGCTCGGCCGCGCCCTTGCGAAACTCCCACAGGTCAGAGAACGTCGCCTGCGGACGGGTGAGCATCGCGCCATAGGGCACGGCGATGACCGCCACTACCGCGAGCAGCGACAGCCCCAACCGCCGGTCGACCAACACCGCGCGGTAACTCGGCATCGTGAGGGCCGCCAGCATCAGGGCGGGGGGCACGAGCCAGTAATTGGGTTTGGCCAGCCCGCCAAGCCCGACCGCCAGCCCGAAAAGCAGGAAAGCCTCCACGCCGGGCCGCCGCATCAGGTGCAGGAAGGCGGCCAGCGTCGCGGCCGTCATCACCGCAAGCGCCTCCGTGTGCGAGCCGGTGCGCTGCGCCCACCACGCAAGATTGGGGATCAGCGCAAGCGCGAGCGTGCCCGCCATCGCCAAGCGCGCGCCCGCCTGCGGCCTCAGCGCCGCGAGCATCAGCGCGTAGGTCGTGAATAGGGCGAGATTCTTGGCCACCATCAGCCCAAGGGTGCCGACGCCGAAAACGTCGAACATGAGCGTCTGGTACCAATTATAGAGCGGCGGCTGCGAGCCGATGGCGAGGTGCCAGTCACGGGCGAGCACCACCATCTCGGCCTCGTCGCCTTCGAAGCTGCCCCCGAGCGCGACCCGGAGCGCGGCCTGGGCCGCGAAATAGGCCGCCAGCGCCGCCAGAAACAGAGCCGTGACGCGCGCTTCGCCGGCCTCGTCGGTCTGAAAGCGCGCTGTCATGGCGCGCCTTCGACCCGTGGAGTCTCGGCCAGCACGTAGCGGATCGGCAGAGGTTCGTCGGAGTGGCGATAGGGCAACTCGAAAAGCCCCTCGGCCCGCACGCGGGGCGCCGCATCCGCCGGCCAGCCCGCCAGCCGCATGCCCGCCTCAAGGCTGGAGGGCACATCCTCGCGCAGCAGGAACAGGACAGTCTCGCCCTCGAATGCCGCCGCGGCATGGCCCAGGTAGGGCGCGATCCGCCAATCGGGGCGTGCCCGCGCGAGATTGCCCGCGGTGTAGAACTCGGCCACGACCGGCGTCTCGGGCATGGGCGCGACGCCGGAAATCAGCTCGGGTAGCGGGCCGAAATCGACATCCCGCCGAGCGCCCGGCTTGAACCGGTCAAAGGTGAGACCGGCGAACATCAAAGCCGCCAGCAGCGCCAGCGCGATATAGAAGCGCGAAACCGCCCGCGGCGCCAGCCCTCCGTGCAGCCAGGCGAACAGTCCCGGCACGGCCAGGAAGGCCATCGGCAGCAACCAGCGCCCAGTGACATGGCCCATGCCCGACGCCCACACGCCCGCCAGCATCACGAGCGCGACCACCAGCGCCGCCCGCAGGAGCAGCGCGGACACGACTGGCGCGGGTGTCCGCATCACACGCGGCAGGCGGCCGAACACCAGAAGCAGAGCCGCCGCGAGCAGGGGCACCGCCAGCACCGTCGCCATCGACTCCGCCAGAAGCGGCACCCCCTCGGGCAGGCCGGAGGCGGCCGGCGGCGGTTCGTCCAGCTGCAGTTTGCGCATCGACGAGAAGGCGAGCGCCGGGTTCTGCAGCATCCAGGCATAGGGGCCGGCGACGATGGCGGCGGCGATGGCGGGCGCGACCAGCCCCCGTGCCGTCAGCAGCCGCGTGCGCATCGGCCCAAGGGTCAGCCCGGCGGCGAAAAGCCCCAGCGGCACCAGCCAGAAATTGTATTTCGCAAGCCCGCCGAGCCCGATCGCAACGCCGAGCACGCCCCACGCGGCCCAGCTTCCGCTGCGCATCGTCCAGAGAAAGGCGGCTAGCGTGGCCGCCGAGGTCACCAGGAGGATGTTGGAATGGGTCGTGGCGCGCTGCGCTTCCCAGGCGATGTCGGGAAGCAGAAAGAGCGACAGCGCCGCGAAGGCCGCACCCGGGGCCGCGACCCAGAAACGAAGCCCCAGGAAGACAAGAAGGTAGCTCAGGAAAAGCAGACCGTTCTTCAACAGGGCCAGCGCCAGCAACGACCGGCCGAAAAGTTCGAAGAGTCCGATTTGCAACCAGTTGTAGAGCGGCAACTGCGGCCCGTAGCCGAGCCTGAGGCCGGGCGTCATGACCATCATCTCGGCCTCGTCGGTCTCGAGCGCGCCACCCAGCGCGAGCCGCAGCCCGACCTGACCTGCGAAATAGGCGGCAAGGGCCAGACTCAGCCACAGCGCCGCACGCGTCTGTTGCGCCTCGATCCGGTCGGAGATTTCGGTCATGGCGGCGCCGTTCAGATCATGCTGGGCAGGACGAGGTCCGGCGGGCGATGGCCGTCGGCGAAGGTCTTGATATTGATGATGACCTTTTCGCCCATCTCGACCCGGCCCTCCACGGTGGCCGACCCCATATGCGGCAAGAGCACCACATTGCGCAACTCGCGCAGCCGCGGGTTGATTTCATGGCCATGCTCGAACACGTCGAGCCCGGCGCCGCCCAGTTCGCCCGCCCTGAGCATCCGGGTCAGCGCGTTCTCGTCGATCACCTCGCCGCGCGAAGTGTTAACGATCACCGCGTCGGGCTTCATCAGCCTCAGGCGCCGCGCGTTCATCAGGTGAAAGGTGGAGGGCGTGTGCGGGCAGTTGATCGAGAGGACGTCCATCCGGCTGACCATCTGGTCGAGACTGTCCCAGTAGGTCGCCTCCAGCTCCTCCTCGATCTCGGCTCGCAGGCGGCGTCGGTTGTGATAGTGGATCTGCACGCCGAAGACGCGGGCGCGCCGCGCGACCGCCTGCCCGATCCGCCCCATCCCCAGGATGCCGAGGCGCCGACCGCCGATCCGCCCCCCCATGAAGGCCGTGGGCGACCATCCCCGCCACTCGCCCGATTGCATTGTCGCGAGCCCCTCGGGAATGCGCCGCGTGACCGCCAGCATCAGCGCGATCGTCATGTCTGCGGTGTCCTCGGTCACCACGCCGGGGGTGTTCGCGACCAGGATGCCCCGCTGCCGCGCGGTCTGCACATCGATATGATCGATCCCGGCCCCGTAATTCGCAATCAGCTTCAACCGGTCGCCGGCGCCGGCCAGCATCGATTGGTCGATCTGGTCGGTCACGCAGGGCACCAGAACGTCGGCGCGGCGCATCGCGTCGACCAGCGCATCGCGGCCCATCTTCTCGTCGCTGGCATTCAGATCGACGTCGAAGAGTTCCTTCATCCGGGTCTCGACCGGCTCGGGCAGGCGTCGCGTCACGACAACACTCAGGCGTTGAGCGGGCATCCCGTGGCCTCCTCGTGCTTTCCAACCCGAACCGTGAGTGGCAAACTGTCCGAGATCGGGGCGCGGCACAAGACCCCGGGACCCAACGCGAATGAGCAGGACAGCAATGGTGCAGCGGAAAGCCGGGCAAGCCGTTCGGGCGGTATTGCTCCTTTTTCTTTGTATCGCGATCCTCCCCGCGCCGAGCGGTGCGGCGGAGCGCGGCCCGGTCACCAACCTGCCGCTGCCCCGCTACGTGTCGCTCAAGGCGTCAGAGGGCAACGTGCGCCGGGGCCCCAGCCTGAGCCACCGGATCGACTGGGTCTACAAGCGCCGGGGCGTGCCCTTGCAGGTCACCGCCGAGTTCGGCCACTGGCGCCGCGTGCAGGATCGCGACGGGGCGGGCGGCTGGATGCACTACTCGCTGCTTTCGGGCGTACGCACCGTGATCGTCGAGGACGACATGACACCGCTTCTGCGCCTGCCGCGCCCCGACGCGCCGGTGCGTGCGCGCGCGGAACTCGGCGTCATCGCGCGGCTCGGCGAGTGCCAGCCCGACTGGTGTCGCATCACGGCGGCGGGCCGCTCGGGCTGGGTGCCGAAATCGGCGCTTTGGGGCGTGGAACCGGACGAAATCCGCGAGTGACCTTGCCGTCACGGCAGACGGGCTGCTAACCAGTGCGCGGAACCCGCGCGCACCGCTCATCGATGCCCCACGCCGCCCGCCTGAACCTGTCCGCCGGGATCGCCTCGGTCGCCACCGCGCTCGTGCTGGTGGCGTTGAAGCTCTGGGCGCTGGGCGAAACCCAGGCGCTGTCGGTCGCGGCCTCGCTGGCGGATAGCGCGCTCGACCTGATGATGTCGGCGGGCGCGTTGGCGGCGATCCTCTACGCGGCCCGCCCGCCCGACGAGGACCATGCCTTCGGTCACAGCTCGGCCGAGGACCTTGCCGGGCTCGGCCAGGCCGTGTTTATCCTGAGCGCCGCCGGAGTGATCGCCTCGGCCGCGGTCGCGCGGCTCATCGCCGACACGCCCCCTCCGCTTGCTGCCGAAACCCGCGGAATCGTCGCGATGACAGGCTCCATCGTCATCACGCTCGCCCTCGTGCTCTGGCAGCGCCGGGTCGCGGCACGCACCGGCAACCGGGTCGTCCGGGCGGATTCGCTGCACTATCTCGGCGACCTCGTGCCCAATATCGGCGCGATTGTCGCGCTCTGGGCCTCGGCGCAGTTCGGCCTCGCGCGCCTCGACGCGGTAATCGCGCTTGCCACGGCGGGGATGCTGGCGGTCGGCGCGCTCGGCATCGGGCGCGCAGCCTGGGACGCGCTGATGGACCGCGCCGCCGCCCCCTATGTGATCGCCCGGATCGAGGAACTCGCCCACGCGCAGCATGGCATCCACGGCTTCCACGATCTCAAGACCCGGCGCGCCGGCACACGCCTTTTCGTGAATCTTCACATCGAACTCGACGGGACCCAAAGCCTCGACGCCGCGCACGAGATCGGCGCCGCCCTGAAACACGCGATCCTCGCCGAGTTTCCCGGCGCCGACGTGATCATCCATTTCGACCCGGTGCGCGCAGACGCCTGAGCCTTCTTCTGGCGGAAAATATCCCCGCCGGAGGCGTCCGCCGTCAGGCGGACCCCCGCCGCGCACCGCAGACGGGGCAGTCCGCGCGCCGCCTCAGCGCAATCGTGCGGGTCTCGGCATGGAGCGCATCGTAGATCAGCATCCGGCCGCGCAACCCCTCGCCCGCATCCGTGATCAGCTTGATCGCCTCGACAGCCATCAACGCCCCCATAACGCCCGGAAGCGGCCCGACCACACCCGCCTCGGCACAGGACGGCGCGAGGCCGGGCGCGGGCGCCTGCGGGAAAACGCAGGCATAGCAGGGCGTGCCTCGCGCCGGGTCATATACGCTGAATTGCCCCTCCCACTGGCTGATCGCCGCCGCGATCAGCGGTGTGCCCAGTTCCGCCGCAACCCGGTTCACAAGCGCACGCGTCTCGAAATTGTCTGACCCGTCGAGCACCAGGTCGTACTCTGCGAACAGCGCCCGCGCGGTCTCTTCGTCAAGCCGCCGGTTGTAGGGCCTGAAGTCGACATCCGGGTTCTGGGACGCCAGCGCCTCCTTGGCCGAGAACACCTTGGGCAGACCGGTGCGCGCGTCGGTATGAATCACCTGGCGCTGGAGGTTCGAGGTCGAGACCACGTCATCGTCGATCACCCCCAGCGTGCCGATACCCGCCGCCCCGAGATAGAGCAGCGCCGGAGAGCCGAGCCCGCCTGCCCCGACCACCAGCACCTTCGCCGCCTTCAGCCGCTTCTGACCCGGCCCGCCGATCTCGCGCAACACGATATGGCGGGCATAGCGGTCGAGTTCGGCCGGGCGGAACCGGCCCGGCGCGGCCGGCGCCTCGGTCGGCCGCCGCGCCCGGCGCCGCAGCGCGCCGAGCCCCGCCCGGTAGGCCAGGACGATCGCCACCAGAAGGCCAAGGGCGAACCAGCCTTCGGGTGTGCCGCCGATCGCGCGCTTCAGGGCGTGGCCCTCGGGCATGAGGACCTGAAGCGCGAGGATTCCAAGATACAGCGCCCCGATCATCGCCCAGCGCGTGCGGAGGGAGACCCCGATCAGCGCCCCGATCCCCCATAGGAACAGGGCGAGTCCGACGACCAGGACCATCAGCCCCGTCCCGTCGAGCCGAAGCCGCCTTCGCCGCGCGCGGTCGCGTCGAGCGCGTCCACCACCGCGAACTCGGCCTGCACCACGGGGGCCACGATCATCTGTGCGATCCGGTCGCCATGGTGGAGGGTATAGGGCGCCTCCCCGAGGTTGA
Organism: Rhodovulum sp. ES.010; assembly: GCF_900142935.1. NCBI lineage: Bacteria > Pseudomonadati > Pseudomonadota > Alphaproteobacteria > Rhodobacterales > Paracoccaceae > Rhodovulum > Rhodovulum sp. ES.010. The sequence continues at coordinate 1,911,670 of NZ_FSRS01000001.1, forward strand.
CGAGCAACACGCCGAGCGGCCCGCGATAATCGCTGTCGATGGTGCCGGGCGTGTTCGGCAACGTGATCCCGTGTTTGAGCGCGAGGCCCGACCGAGGCCGAACCTGCACCTCGAACCCGGGCGGGATCGCCACGCGAAACCCGGTGGGCACGATCCGGCGCTCCAGGGGCGCGAGCGTGACGCCGCCCGCGCGCAGCGCGGGCGCAAGGTTCGCGCGGATATCCGCACCCGCCGCGCCCGCGGTCTCGTAAGACGGCAGCGGCAGCGACCGGTCGGCCCAGTGCTCCCAGACAATCCTGAGCGTCGGCCTCATGCCAGCGCCTCGGCGATCCGCTGGGCCAGGCGCCGGGCGACCTCGTCCTTCGAGAGCCGCGGCCAGGTCTCGGCGCCCTCCGCGGAGATCAGCATCACCTCGTTCTCGGCGCCGCCCATGATACCCGTCGCTTCCGACACGTCGTTCGCCACGATCCAGTCGCAGCCCTTGCGCTCGCGCTTGGCGCGGGCGTTAGCCTCGATCTCTTCGGTCTCGGCGGCAAAGCCGACAACCAGCCGCGGCCGGCCTTCGGCCAGTCCGGCGACCGTGGCTAGGATGTCCGGGTTCTCGGCGAATTCCAGCGCAGGCGCAGCGCCCGCGCCGTCCTTCTTCATCTTCTGGCCGGCGGCGTTCGCCACCCGCCAGTCGGCCACCGCCGCAGCGAAAACCGCCGCATCGGCCGGCAGCGCGGCTTCCACCGCCTCCAGCATCTGCCGCGCGGTCTCGACCCGCACCACCTCGGTTCCGGCCGGCGGCGGCACGGCCGCGGGGCCGCTCACGAAGACCACCCCGGCCCCCAGCCCGGCAAGCGCACGCGCCACCGCCGCGCCCTGCGCACCGGAGGAGCGGTTGGCGATATAGCGGACCGGGTCGATGGGCTCATGCGTCGGTCCCGAGGTCACGACGATGCGCTTGCCCCGCAGCGGCCCGCCCGCCAGGGCGGCCTCGATGGCGGCCACGATCTCGGGCACCTCGGTCATCCGCCCCGGCCCGTATTCCCCGCACGCCATGTCACCGTCGTTCGGCCCGACGAAGCGCACCCCGTCGCTCCGCAGCGCCTCGGCATTCCGCCGCGTCGCCGGGTGCTGCCACATACGCACGTTCATCGCGGGTGCGACGAGCACGGGCGTGTCCGTCGCGAGCAGCAGTGTCGACGCGAGGTCGTCGGCATGCCCCCCGGCCATCTTCGCCATGAGGTCCGCGGTCGCGGGGGCCACCACCACCAGATCGGCCGCGCGCGACAGCTGGATATGGCCCATCTCGGCCTCGTCGGTGAGGTCGAAGAGGTCGCGATACACCTTTTCGCCCGCCAGTGCCGACAGCGACAGGGGCGTGACGAACTGCTCCGCCGCGCGGGTCACCACCGGGATCACGGCCGCGCCGCGCTCGCGCAGCCTCCGGATCAGGTCGAGCGTCTTGTAGGCGGCGATGCCGCCCGCCACGATCAGGAGAATGCGTTTGCCGGACAGCATGGGGCCACCTTCGGTTAAGCGCCTTCGGACTGTCTAGGCCGCGTGTCGGGGCGAGACAAGCTCACTCGGCGCGGAAAGCCGCGCACGGATCGGGCCGCTCGGCCGGGTCGGTCACGACCCAAAGGTCGTAGGGCGGCGTGCCCTCGGGCGCGGCCTCGAACTGCCCGACCGACAACACCTCGGCCTCTGGCGCCACGCGGGACAACGGGCGCGGCATTCCCCAATCGGTTCGTGCATGTCCGTTGCCGGTGATCACCACGACCGGGCCGCCGCTGTCCGCCAGCGCCTGCCGGGCCGCACGGGCCAGCGCCGCGTCGCGCAGCCGCTGCGCCTCGACCATGCCGCCCATCATCTCGGCCGGCATCGCGTTGCAATGCGCCTCCATCTGCCCCACCTCGCGGGTGGCCTGCTCGTCGGAAGACAGCGCGACGTCGATCCCGTAGTCGCTGGCCTCGCCGCCGAAGACGGCGGCCGCGCCCTCGCTCACGGCGCGCCGCACTTCGTCCCGGGGCAGAGCCGCACCATAGACGCGCGCCTCGGGCGCGGCAGCGAAGATCGGATGGTACATTGCGAAATCGGGCCAGCCCGAATTCTCCCACTGGAGCGCCGCGCCCAGCGCCTCGGCATCAGCGCGATTCTCCGGGGTGACGCGCGCGGCCTGTTCTGCCGTCAGCATCTCGAAAACGAGCGCCGCGGGGACAAGCGCCGCCACCGCTTTCGCCTGGTTTTCGTGGTGATGGGGATTGTCGTGCATCTCGCCCAGGATCACCACATCCACCTCCGGCAAACGCTCTAATGCCGCCGGGTCGATGTCTTCGGCCCCGGCGGCGGTCACGAATGTCAGGGCGGCCGACGCCGCAAGGCAGAACGGATGTCTCACGCGAGGAAGTGATGCACCTCGGGAGATTGGGTTTCAAGGCTCTTGCGCATCTTTCCGAACGCGGCGGCCTCGAGTTGGCGAACCCGCTCTTTCGACAGGCCCAACTCGTTGCCAAGGCTTTCCAGCGTCCGCGGCTCGTCGCGCAGCTTGCGCTCCTGAACGATGAACCGCTCACGGTGGTTGAGTTCGGACAGCGCGGTCGCCAGCCACCCACGCAATTGCGCCCGGTCGCGCCCATCCTCGACGAGGTCCGCCGCCTGAACCGACTCGTCCTCGATCGTCTCGATCCATTCGCGCCCTTCCTCGTCGGTCGACTGGGTGGCATTGAGCGAGAAATCGGACCCCGACAGGCGCCCTTCCATCATCTCGACATCTGCCAGCGGCACGCCCACCTCGGTCGCGATCATCTGGCGCAGCTGGTGCCGGTCGAGCATTTCGCCGCGGGCCGAGGCCTCGCGCTCCAGCCGGGCCTGCACGCGGCGCATGTTGAAGAACAGCGATTTCTGCGAGGAGGTGGAGCCGGTGCGCACCATGGACCAGTTGCGCATCACGTAGTCCTGGATCGACGCCTTGATCCACCACACCGCGTAGGTCGAGAACCGCACGCCCCGGTCGGGGTCGAACTTGTCCGCAGCCTTCATCAGGCCGAGCGATGCCTCCTGGATGAGATCGTTCATCGGCGCGCCGTAACGCTTGAATTTGGCCGCCATGGAGATCGCGAGACGCATGTAAGCGGTGATCAGGCGGTGCAGCGCGGCTTCGTCCCGCTCGTCCCGCCAGGCATAGGCCAGTTGAAGTTCCGTTTCCGCGTCGAGCAGTTCGGCCTTCATGGCCTGCCGCGACAGCGTGTTGGGGTCATGTCGATCAAGAGCCATGCCACCTCCCGGGTCTAGGCAAATCGGTTTTCCGGTTCCCTTGTTGTGCGGACGATACGGCTCATCGTGTCGCCCGGATCACTTTTTGAGCCATCAACGCGCCAAACGCCGCGCACGGGTTCTGTGCAAGAACGCGCAGAAATTCGCCGTCATTATGAAAACGCTGCGGGGCGACGCGCCGTTGCGCTCGTTCATGCGCTGCTTGGCTTTGGCCCTGCTTCGCCGCGGCAAAACCGCCATGGGACGCGGAAACCCGGTGCGACGCCGCGATCTTTACCATTCGCTAACCAAGCCGGCGTAGCGGTTAACCATTCCGGAGCGAGGGAGAAAACCATGGTCGCGCGGGCCTATACCGTGGCCTTCGAAGGGGTGGAGGCGAGGCTTGTCGAGGTGCAATGCTCGGTCTCGGCCGGGTTACCCGCCTTTTCCATCGTCGGGCTCCCCGACAAGGCGGTCAGCGAGGCGCGCGACCGGCTGCGCGCCGCGCTCGTCGCGATGGGGGTGGCGCTGCCCTCGCGCCGGATCACGGTGAACCTCTCGCCCGCCGACGTGCCCAAGGAGGGCTCGCATTTCGACCTGCCCATCGCCGTGGCGCTTCTGGCCGCGCTCGACGTCATCCCGCGCGACGCCGCCGAGGGCACGGTGGCCCTGGGCGAATTGTCGCTCGACGGCCGGCTGGTTCCCGTCGTTGGCGCGCTGCCCGCCGCCATGGCCGCGGCGGAGGCCGACCGCGCGCTGCTATGCCCCCGTGCCTGCGGCGCCGAGGCGGCCTGGGTCGGCGGGACGCAGGTGCTTGCCGCCCCAGACCTTACATCGGTGGTGCGCCACTTCACGGGCCAGGCCCCGCTCGCTCCGGCCGAACCCGGCGAGGTGACGCACGGGGCCGCGTTTCGCGATCTCTCGGACGTGAAGGGGCAGGAACGGGCCAAGCGGGCGCTGGAAATCGCGGCCGCCGGGCGCCATCACATGCTGATGGTGGGCGCGCCGGGCTCGGGCAAGTCAATGCTGGCCGCACGCATGCCGGGCATCCTGCCACCGCTCGCCCCCACCGAGGCACTGGAAACCTCGATGATCCATTCGCTCGCGGGGCTGCTGGACGAGGGCGGCATTTCACGGCTGCGCCCGTTCCGCGAGCCGCACCACACAGCCTCGATGGCCGCCATCGTGGGTGGCGGGCGCGGCGCCAAACCGGGCGAGATCAGCCTCGCCCATAATGGCGTGCTGTTCATGGACGAGTTCCCGGAGTTTCCCCGCGCCGTGCTGGAGACGCTCCGCCAGCCCATCGAAACCGGCGAGGTGGTGGTGGCGCGGGCCAACGCGCATATGCGCTACCCCTGCCGGTTCCTGCTGGTCGCCGCCGCGAACCCGTGCAAATGCGGCTACCTGGCCGATCCCGCACGCGCCTGCGCCCGCGTGCCCCAATGCGGCGAGGACTATCTCGGCCGCATCTCGGGGCCGCTGATGGACCGGTTCGACCTGCGCGTCGAGGTGCCGCCAGTTGCCTATGCCGATCTCGACCTGCCGGCGTCGGGCGACCCCTCGGCCACCGTCGCCGATCGCGTCGCGGCCGCCCGTGCCCGCCAGACCGCGCGGTTTTCCGGCCGTGAAAGCGTGCGGGTGAACGCGGAAGCCGAAGGTGCGCTGCTGGAAGAGGTGGCCACGCCGGAGACCGAGGGCCGGACGCTGCTGGCCACGGTGGCCGAACGGTTCGGCCTTTCGGCGCGGGGCTATCATCGGATCCTGCGCGTCGCCCGCACCATCGCCGATCTCGACGGGGCCGAAACGGTCGGCCGCGCCCATGTCGCCGAGGCGGTCAGCTTCCGCCTCTCGGTCGGCGACACCTGAGGCATCCGGCGCGCGAAGCGCCGTTCAGCCGCGCTTCTCCTCGACCGCCTGCCAGATGCGCACGGCCCAGTTCCGTTCGTCGAAGCGTTCGAGTTCCTGCAGGCCGGTGGGCGAGGTCACGTTGATCTCGGTCAGCCAGTCGCCGATCACGTCGATACCCACGAAGACCTGGCCATGGTCCCGCAGGGTCGAGCCGATGGCGCGGCAGATCTCCAGATCGCGAGCGGACAGCGCCGCGCGCTCGGCGCGGCCGCCGACATGCATGTTCGACCGGGTCTCCCCCTCGGCGGGCACCCGGTTGATCGCGCCCACCGCCTCGCCGTCGACAAGGATCACGCGCTTGTCGCCCTTCTCGACCGCGGGCAGGAACTTCTGCGCGATCAGCGGCTCGCGGCTGATCCCGAGGAACAGCTCGTGCAGCGAGGCGAGATTGCGGTCGGAATGCCCCAGCCGGAACACCCCCGCGCCCCCATTGCCGTAAAGCGGTTTCAGGATGATATCGCCATGCCTTTCCTTGAAGGCGCGCAGCGTGGCCAAGTCGCGCGCGATGATCGTGGGCGGGATCAGGTCGGGGAACTTCAGCACCAGGAGTTTCTCGGGGAAGTTCCGCACCCAGAACGGGTCGTTCACCACCAGCGTTTCGGGCCTCAGCAATTCAAGCAGGTGGGTGGTGGTGATATAGCCCATGTCGAAGGGCGGGTCCTGGCGCAGCCACACCACGTCGTAGTCGCCCAGATCGACCGCGATCTCCTCGCCGAGCGTGTAATGGTCGCCCTCCACCCGGCGCAGCTCCAGCGGCCAGCCGCGCGCAATCACGCGTCCGTCATCCCAGTAGAGCCGGTCGGGGGTGTAGTAGAACAGGCTGTGGCCGCGCGCCTGTGCCTCTTCGGCGATGCGGAACGTGGTGTCGGCCTCGATGTCGATGGCCCCGATCGGGTCCATCTGGATGGCGACCTTGAGCGTCATGGTCAGGCTCCCCTCTTCGCGCCCTACATGGCCGAGCGCGGGGGGCAATGCAACGCCGCTCAGACCGCGAAGGCGTTTTCGATCACGCGCACCTCGCCGGTGCCATTGACCAGGGCCACGTCGAAGCGAATCTCGGTCAGCTGACCGCGCGGTTCGCCGTCGAGGAACTCCTGCGCCGCGGTCATGATGCGTTCGATCTGGCGGGGCGAGACATGCGCGGCGGCGGCGTCGAAGCTGCGGCTTTTCTTGACCTCGACGAAAACGACCGCGTCGCCATCCCTGAGGATCAGGTCGATCTCGCCGCCCCGCCCGCGCCAGCGCCGGGCGACGACGGCAAGACCCCGGCGTTCATAGCGCCGCGCGACGCTGTCCTCGGCCGCCTGACCGGCGTGATAGGAGACGGAGCCGCTCATTCCGCCTCCAGTTTCAGCGCGGCCTGGTAGACCTGGCGGCGCGGCAGGCCCAGCGCGGCCGACACCTCGGCGACCGCGTCCTTGACCGACGCGCGCGACAGCGCCGCGCGGAGCGCCTCTTCCATCTCGTCCGCCCCCGCCGCCGCGCGCGCACCGCGCCCGACGAGAACCACGATCTCGCCCTTGACCTCGCGGCCGCCAAACCCTTCGGCCAGCTCGCCCAACGCGCCTCTGGACACCTCCTCAAACCGCTTGGTCAGTTCGCGACAGACTGCCGCCGGCCGCTCCGCGCCGAACGCCTCGGCCAGTTCGGCAAGGAACCGCCCCACCCGGCGGGGCGACTCGTAGAACACCAGCGTCGCCTGCAAGCCGGACAGGCCCGCGAGCATCGCCTTGCGCGCCGCGGCCTGCGGAGGCGGGAACCCCGCGAACAGCACCCGGTCGCTTGGCAGGCCCGCCACGGTCAGCGCCGCCAGCATCGCGGACGGGCCCGGCGCGGCATGCACCGGCACGCCCGCCGCGATCGCCTCGCGCGCCAGCGGAAAGCCCGGATCGGCCACCATCGGCGTGCCGGCTTCGCTGACCAAGGCGACCGATTTCCCTTCTTCGGCCAGGGTTATCAGGCGGCTGCGCACCCCCGGGCCGCTGTGGTCGTGATAGGCGACAAGCGGCCGGTCGCCGAGCCCGATTCCATGGATTTGCATCAGGTGGCGCGCGGTGCGCGTGTCCTCGGCAGCAATCACGTCGGCGGAGGCGAGAATATCCAGCGCGCGCAGGGTGATGTCCCTCGCCGCCCCGATGGGCGTCGCGACGAAGTGCAGGCCGGGGGGCAATGGCGTGCGGAGGATTTCCAGGGCGGGGCTCCAGGGACTTGTCTGACGTTTACTTGGGCAGCCGATCCGCATAGGCTCGCGCCGAACCCAAGGCATGACGCGAGGGACCTCAGGATGATCGCCGTTTTCCGCGCCGCCCGCAAGCCAAAGGCCCTTTTGGCGACCCTGCTGACCCTGCTGGCCGCATGCCAGCCGGTCAATCTCGGCAGTGGGGGCCCCAGCATCAACACCAACCGTCCCGTGCCGGTGGCGCTGCTGGTGCCCGGAGGGTCGGCCACACCCGGCGACCAGGTGATCGCGCGCAGCCTCGAGAACGCGGCGCGGCTGGCGATCTCCGACCTGCGGGGCGTCGATGTCGACCTGAGGGTCTACAACACCGGCGGTCGCCCCGACCAGGCGTCGGCGGTGGCCAAGCAGGCGGTGGGCGACGGGGCCAAGATCATCCTCGGGCCGCTCTATGCGCAATCGGCGAACGCGGCCGGCCTTGCGGCGGCGTCGCGCGGTGTGAACGTGCTCAGCTTCTCGAACAACACCTCGATCGCGGGCGGCAACGTCTTCGTGCTCGGGCCGACCTTCGAGAACACCGCCAACCGCCTGGCAAGCTACGCAGTGGCACAGGGGCGCCGCGACTTCATGGTGGTCCACGATCCGGACGTATCGGGCCAGACGGGCCGCGCGGCGGTGGAAAGCGCGGCCGCGCGAACCGGCGCGCGGATCGCCGCGACCGCCACCTACGAACTGTCTCAGAACGGTGTCGTGCAGGCGATTCCCGGCATCGCGTCACAAGCCCAGAGTTCGGGCGCGAGCGCGATCTTCTTCACCGCATCGACCGCGGGCGCCCTGCCCCTCCTCGCCCAGCTGCTGCCCGAGAACGGGGTCGACCCCGAAACGATCAGGTTCATCGGGCTGACGCGGTGGGACATTCCGCCCTCGACACTCGCGATGCCGGGCCTCCAGGGCGGCTGGTTCGCGCTGCCCGATCCCAACCTCAACGCCAGCTTCGAGGCCCGCTACAGCTCGGCCTTCGGCGAAGCGCCCCACCCCGCCGCGGGCCTCGCCTATGACGGCATCGCCGCGATCGGCGCCCTGGCAAGCCAGGGCAACGCAGACGCCCTGACCGCGGGCGCGCTCACGCAAGCCTCCGGGTTCGCCGGCGTGAACGGCGTGTTCCGCCTGCGCCCCGACGGCACCAACGAACGCGGCCTCGCGGTGGCCGAAATCCGAAACAACCAGGTGATCGTGATTGACCCTGCCCCAAGAAGCTTCGGCGGCGCAGGCTTCTAGGCCGGCCCAGACACGACAGACCACCCCGGCGCCGGACAGCCTGATCTGTCCGGCGTCCGACATTTTCGACCGCGCGGCCTTCACCGCCGAGCTCGACCGTCTCGCGGCCGAGACCACCGAGCCGCGGGTCTTGCGGGACGCGATGGTTAGCCACCTGAAAGCGGCCCGCACCCGCGGCCGCGCCGCCATCGCCCGGGCCTTCACCGAGCGGCCGTTCGACGCCGGGCCCACGGTGCGCGCCTATACCTGGCTGACCGATTGCCTGGTGTGCGCGGCGCTGGAGATCGCTTCGGACCACATCCACCCGCTGCCGAACCCCACCGAGGGAGAGCGTTTGGCGGTGTTCGCCGTGGGCGGTTATGGCCGGGGCGAGATGGCGGCCCATTCCGACGTGGACCTGCTGTTCCTCACGCCGTGGAAGATCACCCCCTGGGCGGAGAGTGTCATCGAAACGATGCTCTACATGCTCTGGGACCTGCGCCTGAAGGTCGGCCATTCCTCGCGCACCGTGAAGGACTGCCTGCGGCTGGGGCGCGAGGACTACACGATCCGCACCGCCCTTCTGGAGAACCGCTTCCTCGCGGGTCATGCTCCGCTGGACGACGAGTTGAACGACACGCTCTGGAACGATCTCTTCGACGGCACGGCCGCCGATTTCATCGAGGCAAAGCTGGCCGAGCGCGCGGAGCGGCACCAGAAGCAGGGCGGCCAGCGCTACGTGCTTGAGCCCAATGTCAAGGAGGGCAAGGGCGGGCTGCGGGACATGCAGTCGCTCTACTGGATCTCGAAATACATCTACCGGGTCGACCGCGCCTCGCAGCTCGTCAAGCTGGGCGTGTTCACCGAGGAGGAGTTCACCGGCTTCCTCAACGCCGAGCGGTTCCTTTGGGCGGTGCGCTGCCACCTGCACCTGATCGCCGACCGGGCGATGGACCAGCTGACCTTCGACATGCAGGTCGAGGTGGCCGCACGCATGGGCTATGCCGACCACGGCGGGCGCCGGGCGGTCGAGCATTTCATGCAGGACTATTTCCGGCACGCCACCACCGTTGGCGACCTGACCCGCATCTTCCTGACAAAGCTGGAAGCCGCCCACGTCAAGAAGGAGCCGATGCTCCTGGGCCTGTTTCGCCGGCGGCGCAAGGTGCCCGAGGGCTACCAGATCGTGCAGAACCGCATGACGGTGGCCGACCCGGACACGTTCCTCGCCGACAAGCTGAACCTTCTGCGCATCTTCGAGGAGGCCCTGCGCACCCGCACGCTGCTGCATCCCGACGCCATGCGTCTCGTCTCTGCGAACCTGCATCTCATCGATGACGACATGCGCCAAACGCCCGAGGCCCAGCGCATCTTCCTCGACCTGCTGCTGAAACACGGCAACCCGGAACGCTCGCTGCGCCGGATGAACGAACTCGGCGTGCTGTCGGCCTTCATCCCCGAATTCGAGCCGGTCGTGGCGATGATGCAGTTCAACGTCTACCACCACTACACGGTGGACGAGCATACCATCCAGTGCATCTCGACGCTGGCCCGGATCGAGCGCGAGGAACTGGTCGAGGAGTTGCCCATCGCCAGCCGCATCCTCAAGGCGGGGCTGAACCGCAAAGTCCTTTACGTGGCGCTGCTGCTGCACGACATCGGCAAGGGCCGGCCCGAGGATCATTCGGTGCTGGGCGCGCAGATCGCGCGCAAGGTCTGCCCCCGACTGGGGCTGAAGCCGGACGATTGCGAGACCGTCGAATGGCTGGTGCGCTATCACCTCCTGATGTCCGACATGGCGCAGAAGCGCGACCTGTCGGACCCGCGCACGGTGCGCGACTTCGCCAAGGCGGTGCAGACCAAGAAGCGGCTCGACCTGCTGACGGTGCTGACGGTCTGCGACATCATCGGCGTCGGCCCCGGCACCTGGAACAACTGGAAGGCGCAACTCATCCGCTCGCTCTACCGCGAGACGGCGACGGCGATGGAACAGGGGCTGGAGGCGGTCAACCGCCGCTCGCGCGAGGCCGAGGCCAAGCGGGCGCTGCGCGCGGCCCTGTCCGACTGGGACCGCAAGGCGCTGCGGGCCGAAACCCGGCGCCACTATCCACCCTACTGGTCGGGCCTGCCGCCCGAAACGCAGGTCGTGTTCGCCCGGTTGCTGCGCGAGATCGAAGATGACGAAATCCGCATCGATCTTGCCGAGGATGCCGATCACGACGCGACGCGCGTCTGTTTCGTGCTGGCTGACCATCCCGGCATCTTCTCGCGGCTGGCCGGCGCGCTGGCTCTGGTCGGCGCCAACGTGGTGGATGCCCGGACCTACACCACCAAGGACGGCTATGCGACCGCGGTGTTCTGGATCCAGGACTCTGACGGCAGCCCCTACGAGGGCGCCCGCCTGCCGCGGTTGCGGCAGATGATCGAGAAGACCCTGATGGGCGAGATCAAGCCGCGCGAGAAACTGGCCGACCGCGACAAGCTGAAAAGGCGCGAGCGCGGCTTCCGCTTCCCGACGTCGATCACCTTCGACAACGAGGGGTCCGAGATCAACACGATCATCGAGGTCGACACCCGCGACCGGCCCGGCCTGCTCTACGATCTCACGCGCGTGCTGGCCGAGAACAACGTCTATATCGCCTCGGCCGTGATCGCGACCTATGGCGCACAGGTGGTCGACAGCTTCTACGTCAAGGACAGCTTCGGGCTGAAACTCCATGCGCGGTCGCGCCAGGAGTCGCTTGAGAAGAAGCTGCGGTCGGCAATTTCGCAGGGTGCCGAGAGGGCGCGCGCGTGACGCAGCCGATCCGACTGGTGGCGGGCTTCCTGACGGTGGGCGTCTGGACGATGGCCAGCCGCGTGCTGGGCTTTGCCCGCGACATCCTGATCGCGGCCTACCTCGGCGCAGGCCCGGTGGCCGAGGCGTTCCTGGTGGCCTTCGCTCTGCCCAACATGTTCCGCCGCTTCTTCGCCGAGGGCGCGTTCAACATGGCCTTCGTGCCGATGTTCTCGAAAAAGGTCGAGGGCGGCGACGACGCGCTGGGATTTGCCCGCGACGCCTTCACCGGGCTCGCCACGGTGCTGATCGTCTTCACCGTGCTCGCCCAGGTGGCGATGCCGTTCCTGGTGCTCGCCATGGCCTCGGGCTTCGTGGGGGACGACCGCTTCGACCTCGCGGTGGATTATGGCCGGGTCGCGTTCCCCTACATCCTGTTCATCTCGCTCGCCGCGCTCTTGTCGGGTGTGCTGAACGCGACGGGGCGCTTCGTGGCCGCGGCGGCGGCCCCGGTGCTTCTGAACCTGCTTTTTGTCGGCGCGATGGTCGTCGCCGACGCCGCGGGCTGGCCCATCGGTGACGCGCTGGCCTGGACGGTCCCCATCGCCGGGATCGCGCAATTGGCGCTGGTCTGGACGGCGGCGTCCCGCGCCGGCTTCCGGCTGACCCTGCGCAGGCCTCGTCTCACACCAGAACTCAAGCGGCTCGCGATCATCGCGGGGCCCGCCGCGCTCGCTGGCGGCGTGGTGCAGGTGAATCTCCTGATCGGGCGCCAGGTGGCCAGCTTCTTCGAGGGCGCGGTGGCGTGGCTGTCCTATGCCGACCGGCTGTATCAACTGCCGCTCGGCGTGGTCGGAATCGCCATCGGCGTGGTGCTGCTGCCCGACCTGTCGCGCCGCCTGCGGGCCGAGGACACCGAGGGCGGGCGCTACGCGTTCAACCGCGCGGGCGAAATGGCGCTGGCGCTGACGGTTCCGGCCGCCGTGGCGCTGGCGGTGATACCGGGGCCCATCGTCAGCGTGCTGTTCCAGCGCGGCGCCTTCGATGCCGCGGACGCGGCGGCCACGGCGCTTGCGGTCGCCGTCTACGGCGCGGGCCTGCCCGCCTTCGTGATGCAGAAGGTCCTGCAACCGCTGTTCTTCGCGCGCGAGGACACGCGGAGGCCGTTCTACTACGCGCTCGTCGCCCTCGCGGTGAACGCGGCCATCGCGATCGGCCTCGCGCCCTTCATCGGCTACATCGCCGCGGCCTGGGGCACGACTCTGGCGGGCTGGGCGATGGTGGCGCTGCTCTGGCGCGGCTCGCGCGGCATGGGCGCGGCGGCGGACCTCGACGCCCGCTTCATCCGTCGGCTGGGCCGGATCGTGCTGGCCTCGGCGCTGATGGGCGTTGTGCTCTGGGGCCTCGCCTGGGTGCTTGCGCCGTGGTTCGGCGCCGGAACGGTGCGCTATGCCGCGCTCGCGCTGCTGGTCGCGGGCGGTATCGTCGCCTATTTCGCGCTGGGCCACCTCGTCGGGGCGTTCCGCATATCGGAATTCCGCAGGGCGCTCCGCCGTCAGCGGTGACGCAGCTTGGCGCGCACGCGACCCCATCCGCCAGGGCTTACGAAAAAGGACAGGCCGAAACCGGTGGCGAACCCGGCCACGTCGGCCACCCAGTCGTTGCCCCCGCCGAACAACAGGCCGAACACCAGTTGGATCCCCAGCAGAAAGCCGATCAGAGTGAAGGCCCGGTACTGGTTCGTCCCGGTTCCGGCCAGCCGCACCCAAAGAAGAAAGGTGAACGCCCCGATCAGCCCGTAGACCGCCGGGTAGCCGCCCACCAGCGGCACCGGGTCGTCGAGCAGCAGCCCATAGGCCAGCGCCCCCAGGATCGCCGAGCCGAAGAACACGACCAGAACCGCCCAGGGCCGGAATACCTCGCCCACCATCTTGCCCAGGGCAAGCAGGAACACGATCACGAAGAGCACATGGGTGACGCCGGCATGGACGAACGCATAGGTAACGAAGCGCATCAGGTGCTGCGGCGGGTATTGGCCGTTGGCCAGCATCCAGTCGAAGACCTGCCCCGAGAACCCGTAGTCCCGGAACGCCTGCAACCGCCAGCCCACGGCCTCGGCGCCGCCCATCAGCCCCCGTTCGCCAAGGCCCAGGACCACCTCCATCGCGATGATCGGCAGCACCAGCAGCCAGACCACCCAGGGCAGCGGGTTCAGCGGGTGCGCGTTCGGGTCGTGGCTCATGGGCGGGCCCCCTCGGTTGACGGTCTCTCGTGGCATGGGTAAGCGAGCGGGGCAACGAATTCCAGACGGAGACGAGTCCATGGCCGAGGCGGGGCACACAGCGCGCGTCTTTTCCGGCATCCAGCCCTCGGGCGGGCTGACGCTGGGCAACTACCTCGGCGCGCTCAAGCGCTTCGTCGAGACCCAGGACACCGGCGGCATGGAGACGATCTATTGCATCGTCGACATGCACGCGATCACCGTCTGGCAGGACCCCGACAAGCTGACCCGCGCCACGCGCGAGCTGGCCGCGGGCTTCATCGCGAGCGGCATCGACCCGCGGAAATCGGTCCTCTTCAACCAGAGCCAGGTGGCCGCGCATGCGCAGATGGCCTGGGTCTTCAACTGCGTGGCGCGGCTGGGCTGGATGCAGCGCATGACCCAGTTCAAGGACAAGGCCGGCAAGAACTCGGAAAACGTGTCGCTCGGGCTCTTCGCCTATCCGGCGCTGATGGCCGCCGACATCCTCGTCTACCACGCGACCCACGTGCCTGTGGGCGAGGACCAGAAGCAGCATGTCGAGCTGACGCGCGACATCGCGGCCAAGTTCAACAACGATTTCGGCGTCGATTTCTTTCCGCTGACCGAGCCGGTGATCGAGGGGGCGGCGACCCGCGTGATGTCGTTGCGCGACGGCACCAAGAAGATGTCGAAATCCGACCCGTCGGACATGAGCCGCATCAACCTCACGGATGATGCGGACACCATCGCCAAGAAGATCAGGAAGGCCAAGACCGACCCCGAACCGCTGCCCGAAAACCTTGGCGGGCTGGAGGGTCGGCCCGAGGCCCGCAACCTCGTGAACATCTACGCCGCGCTGGCCGAGACCACGCCCGAACAGGTGATCGCCGAGCATGGCGGTCAGCAGTTCGGCACGTTCAAACCCTCGCTGGCCGATCTCGCCGTGGCGCGGCTGGAGCCAATCTCGTCCGAGATGAGCCGGCTGATGGAGGACCCTGCCGAGATCGACCGCATCCTGCGCGAGGGCGCCGGCCGGGCCGAGGCGATCGCCGCCCCGATCCTGCGCCGCACCTACGAGATCGTGGGTATGGTCGGCGCCGGGTCGCACTAGGCTAATACGACGGGCGGCGCGCGGCCTCCTGTCGCTGCTGCTCGTCCTGTCGCTTGGGCTGTGCCTCTGGTCGGGCTGGCAGATCGTGACCGGCTGGCCAGGTGCGGCCATCGTCGCGGAAAGAGCGGATCGGATCGAGGCCCGCCTGGCGGCGCACCTCGCCCGCGCCGGGCGCGCCGGGCAGATCGAATCCCGCCTGGCGGCCTTGCTCGACACCGAGCCACGCAACTGGCTGGCGATCGAGGCGGTCGCGGAGGAAATGGAACGGCAGGGGACCGAACTGCCGTCCGACCTGGCCAACCGGATGCAGCGGCTCCACGCGGCCGATCGCGCCCCGGCGACCGCGGGCCGGGCCTGCGCCGCGTGTGCATGCGACGCACGCAACTGCACGCTGCAGACGCGTTGCACCCTGCGGCCTGCCGGTCCAGCTCACGCCCCTTCCAGATATCGCCGGACTCGCCCGCACCGGGGCAGCCTATGCCAACGGGGGCGAGATCGATGAAGTCGACCTCGCGCTTTCGGCCATCGGGCTCGGCGCCGTGGTCCTGGTGCCGCTGACGGGGGCAGCAGCGCCAGCGTCAAGCTGGGCGCAGGCACCGTGCGCCTCGCCCGCCGGATGGGACACCTGCCCCCCCCGGGCCTGACCGGACTGTTCGAGCGCGCCGCCCGCGAGGGGTGCGACTGGTCCGGGCTGCGCACGGCACGCAGTGCCGAGGACCTCGCCGCGCTGGCCCGTCCCGACCGGCTGCGCCCGGCACTCGATGCGCTCGACGATGGCGGGCGGATCGGCGGGGCGCTGGGCCTCCCCGCGACACTGCATCTTCTGTTGCATGCCGAGAGCGCGCGCGAACTGAAACGCCTCGCCAACGTGGCCGAAGCCGCGCCGAAGCGCAGCGTCGCCGCACTCGAGGTGCTCGGCACGCCGCGCCTGCTGCGGCTTGCCGCACATCTGTCCGATGCGGCGCTGCAGCTGATCATCGGCCTCGCCGGTCTCATCGCGGCGGTTGTCGGCCTGTTCGGCGAGGCAGTCGGAGCCACGCTTTTGCGCCGCCTTCGCCGCACGGCGGCCGACTGATCGCACGATTGACGCGGCATGTTCCATGGCTGGCGGCCGCTGGGAACGGCCGGGGCCGGGAGGTATGCAAGGGCAGCGCGAGGTTCCGTGCGACCCGACCGACGCCCATGCCACACGGCAGAACGGCTTACTCTTCGACCTCTCCGCGACGGCCGGGGCCAAGTGTCGCGCGTCGCCGTTTCACAAAACCGACTCGCAGCCGACATAAATTCGAATCACCCGGCTGGGATCATCATGGCACCCGGTCTCGTCCGACCGGCCTCCCCGGGGGCTGCCTCAATTCCCCAAGTCCGGCGCACGCCGCCCGCTGCGCCTGTCCCCGGCCTTTCGGCGGTGTCGGCCGACGCCCCGGCCGACACCGCCCGACGCCCCCGGCCGCCCCGCCGGGGGCGTTTGCTTTGGCGTCTGGACGCCCCCGGCGACCGGGTCTAGGGTGCGCGCGGTTCGACAGAGGGATGAGTCATGGCCACCGGCATCAACGTCCGCACCTATTTCGAGGGCCGCTGGCACGAGGGCGACCTCGCGGTGATGCGCGCCGCCGATCACGGAAGCTGGCTGGGCACGACCGTGTTCGACGGCGCCCGCTATTTCGAGGGCATCGCCCCGGACCTCCTGGCCCATTGCGCCCGCGTGAATGCCTCAGCCGAGGCGCTGATGATTACCCCGACGCTCAGCGCCGAAGAGATGCACGAGATCGTCTGGGAGGGGCTGAAGCTCTACCCCAAGGACGCCGCGGTCTATATCCGCCCCATGTACTGGGCGCTCGAGGGCGATTTCCTCGGCATCGTGCCGAAGCCTGACGCGACGGGCTTTGCGATTTGCCTGGAGGAGATCCCGATGGCGGCGCCCGGCTCGGCGACGACGCTGACGACCACCCGGTTCCGCCGGCCCACGCTTGACTGCGCGGTGGTGAACGCCAAGGCGGGCTGCCTCTATCCCAACAACGCGCGGATGCTGGCCGAAGCGCGGGCCAAGGGCTTCGGCAACGCGCTGGTGGCCGACGCGATGGGCAACGTGGCCGAAACCGCCACCGCGAACGTCTTCATGGTGAAGGAGGGCGAGATCTTCACCCCCATCGCCAACGGCACCTTCCTCGCCGGCATCACCCGCGCGCGGCATATCGCGAACCTTGCCGCCGAGGGGATCGCGGTGCACGAGACGGTGCTGAGCTTCGATGATTTCCGCGCCGCCGGCGAGGTGTTCCTGTCGGGCAACATGATGAAGGTGACGCCGGTCAAGGCCTTCGACGAGGTGCAGTACCAGCCGGGACCGGTGACCGCGCGGGTCCGCGAGCTTTACTGGGACTGGGCGCATTCGGCCGGCTGACCCGGGCCTTTCCCGTCCCCGGCCGCGTGCCTCCGGGGAGAGTATTGCGGCCAAGAAGAAGGCCGGGCCGGTAGGAGTTGTCAGCGCCCGCAGGCTCGGTCATGCTGGCGGGCGGTTTCCATGGAGGACCCATGCGCAAGTTCCTCGTCATCCTCGACGACAGCCGGGAATGCCTGAATGCGATGCGCTTTGCCGCGATGCGGGCGTCGAAGACCGGGGGCGGCGTGCAGATTCTTTCGGTCATCCCGCCGGAAGAGTTCAACCATTGGATCGGCGTCGGCGACCTGATGCGCGAGGAGGCGCGCGAACGGATCGAGGCGCATTTCGAGGTCTTCGCCAAGTGGATGCGCGACCGGCAGGGAGTCGCCCCGGAACTGGTGATCCGCGAGGGCGAACCGGTGCCCGAGATCCTGGCTCAGATCCGCGACGATCCCGAGGTGGGCGTGCTGGTTCTGGGCGCGGGCACCGAGAAGAAGGGCCCCGGCCCGCTCGTGACCCAGCTCACGAAATGCGCCGGCACCCTGCCGGTGCCGATCACCATCGTCCCCGGCGGATTGTCGAAGGAAGGACTGGAAGCGGTTTGCTGAAGCGATTAGAATAGTTCTAAGGATTGACAAGGAGCCGCCGCGGGCGCATATCCGAGTGGAAAGCTAAGGAATAGACTCATGTTCATCCAGACCGAATCCACCCCGAACCCCGCCACGCTGAAATTCCTGCCCGGCCAGGCGGTGCTGGAGGCGGGCACGGCGGACTTTCCCAGTTCCGAGGGGGCGGAGCGCTCGCCGCTGGCGGCGCGCATCTTCGCCGTGGACGGCGTGCGCGCGGTCTTCTTCGGGACGGATTTCGTGACCGTCACGAAGGCGGAGGATGTCGAATGGGACCATATCAAGCCCGCGATCCTCGGCGCGATCATGGAGCATTACCAGTCCGGCCAGCCGGCGATGACCGGCGAGGCTGCCGAGGCCGGCCATGCCGCGCATGACGGCCCCGACACCGAGATCGTAAACCAGATCAAGCAGTTGCTCGACACCCGCGTGCGCCCGGCCGTGGCGCAGGACGGTGGCGACATCACCTTCCACGGATTCGACCGTGGCGTGGTCTATCTGCATATGCAGGGCGCCTGCGCGGGCTGCCCGTCCTCGACATTGACGCTCAAGATGGGCATCGAGAACCTGCTGCGTCACTACATCCCCGAGGTGACCGAGGTCCGCCCCGTCGCC